>NZ_MJUY01000013.1:0-440318 GCF_002237635.1 Acetobacterium sp. MES1 | reverse complement strand
ATAGAGCCTGAACATCTCTATCTTACATGGAAAGGTGATTTTTGGGTATAACCCTTTTGCCCACCACCCGCATAGCAGGTGGTTTATTATTTCGCACGTTTTGCGTGCTCAACAGACTAAAGTCTAAAAAATCAGATTGGGCTGCTCCGCACGCCCCAGATCGGTACGATGGCCAACATCCCTGGTTTTGTGGGCCGGATGCGATTCCCCGGTCAGAATCGATTGATCGGCTCTAAAGTCATTGTCCTCCACCAGACGACTGTCGGCTGAAATCCGGTCACCCTCAGCCAGAATAATCAGATCCCCGGGAACCAGCTCCTCCGCCAGAATTTTGACTTCTTTGCCGTCCCGGATTACCCGGGCATAGGTCGGCAACAGTTGACCCAGCGCTTCCACCGCTTTTTCGGCCTGAAACTCCTGCCAGAAGCTGAACAGTCCATTAATCAGATTGACCAGCCAAATTGCAATGGCCAATTGGGGCAACTGGGCAACCAGAGCAACCACGCCGCCAATCCATAAAAGAATGGCCATCAGGTGCGTAAAATTGGCCAGAAATTTCCAGATCAGCGGCTTGCCCTTCTTTTTTTGAATGCTGTTCTCACCATAATGGGCCAGTCGTGCGGCCGCTTCGTCAGAGCTCAAGCCTTGTCCACTTGTTTTTAGTGCAACGTACACATCCGCAACGGATAAGCTCTCAATGGGTTTTTCTGGAACCGCTCCCATCGATTCGTAATCAGTCTGCTGCATCGTCAATCACCCTCTTTTTAATTATATTCGACAATTTTTCTCGGGAAAAATCGGTCTTTATTTTTGTATACCCATGCCTCCGGCTATCCAATCAATTTTTCGCATTTTCATTATGATGCTACCATTTTTATATTTGTTGATTCCTGCTATGATATCAGTATTGCATGACCGTCAGTTAACTAAACATTAATCAATCAAGAAAACAATGTGGCGATATGGTACTTACTCGTTATATAAAACAAAAAAACCGGTAGTGCGTAATGGCATTACCGGTTCGTTTTTTCTGACTATTTATTTTTTTTAAATCAATCCTTGAATTCGAGTGCTTCATTTGGGGAGAGCTCATTATCGAATCACGCCTATTATTTTTTAAGCAGTGGGCTCGGTTGACCTTCCCACAGCAGATACAACCGATGCAGGGCCCGGGTACAGCTGATATAAAGCAGCCGCTGGTCTGCCTCACTCTGATAATTGGCCTGGTTGACATCACAAATAAACACCGCATCAAACTCCAACCCTTTGGACAGATACACCGGCATGATCGAGACCTCCTCAATCTCCGCCACCGTTTCATGGCGAATCAGATTGACTTGCATTTTTTTTGATAAGGCATCAAAAAGCACAGTGGTGTTTTTCTGGGTTTTTAAAATCAGCCCGATTGATTGGTAGCCTTCTTGTTTGCACTGATCGATCGCTTCCGTAAGCCGGTCAACCAGCTCCACAAAATTGGGCACCCCCAGCAACACCGGTTCTGCGCCACTACGGTTAAAACTCTCCACCGGAATCTCATCATCAATAAATTTCTTACTAAAACGCAAAATTTCGCTGGTACAGCGATAACTTTTGTTCATTGTCACCAGGGCATTTTTCTTGCGGTTTAAACGCTTTGTGATCTGCTGATAAAAGCTGAGATCTTCACTTTTTTGCAGAGTCTGGTTGATATCTCCCAAAATAGTGAGCTTGGATTTTAAAAACAAGCGGTTAATAATTTCATAATGAAGGGGATAATAATCCTGGCCTTCATCGATGATCACCTGTTTGATGGTGCTGTATTCTTTGGCCCCAAATAACCGTAAGCTTAAGTAACCCAAGGCTAAGGCATCATCATAGTTCAGGTTTTTATGAGCCAGATTGCGTTTGGTTCCTGCCAGAATTTTATTGATGCCGTCCGGCAGCTTAATCCCGGTAGCCAGTTTAAAAAAGTTGCGCTCGCTTTCATAAAGCTGTTGATACAGATAAAATGTGTCAATTTCGGTAAAGCGCATCATTTCACTGCGCAGCGAACTTTTAAGGGGACGGCGCCATTTTTGATAGACTTTTTCATTAATGGCTTCTTCCAGATAACCCAGTTTGATTTTTAAGGGCGTATCCGGATTGATTTGCAGGCGGCTGATTATTTCAGTTCGGGTAAAAATCGTTTCACCTTTATAGCTTATATCCCGGATGTTCATAAAACGCTCGGGGATTTCGGCAATAAATCGATCAAAAATTGTGATAAAATCGGCTGAGCCTTTAAAGGTCATCGCATCCCTTTTTAACGCACTCTGCGAACCATTTGATAAGACCCGTTCCAGAAAGATGTTTTTGGTCTCAAATTTTCTGTCGATCAAATCTTTAAGAACTTCGTCAAAGATAACCGTTCGAACATTTTCTTCACCCAGCTCGGGAATCACGTTCGCGATGTACTGCTCAAAGAGTTTATGGGGCGAAATGATCAAAATTTCCCGACCCTCCAGCCGGTTTGATAAGCCCTGATACATCAGATAGGCCGCCCGATGCAGGGCAATCGACGTTTTACCACTGCCCGCCACGCCTTGAACAATCAACAGGTCATTTTCCATATCCCGAATAACCAGATCCTGATCCCGCTGGATCGATTCCACAATGGTTTTCATTTTGGGCGAGGTATTGTGCGACAACAGTTTTCGGAGAAAATCATCAAAAACCTGCAGATCCGCATCAAAAAAGTACTCCAGTTGGCCATCCTTTATTTCAAATTGTCGTTTTAACAGCAGTTTGCCCTCAATCCGGCCAACCGGTGCATCATAATAGGCATTCCCCGGCGCAAAACGGTAAAAAACGCTGGCAACCGGTGACCGCCAATCATGAATAAGCAGTTTATAGACATTTTCTTTTTTAAGCGAATGGTGGCCAATATAGATTTGCTCGGTATGATCCCCCTCACAAAAGCAGAAATCAATGCGGGCAAAATAGGGTGATTCCAGAATATTTTGGAGTTTTTTAATCTTGACTTCAGTAAATTCATAAATGGCCGTTCGTTCGGTCACCGGATTCATCGCCTGACTTAGCTCAACCAGTGCTTCAAAGCCATCAGAGCCCCAGAGATTACCAATACTGTGGGAAGTGTTTTCACGTATTTCTTTTTTTGCCGCCTGAATCATTTCCCGGTTTTTATCGTTCGCATTGATCGCGTCATTCAACTGAAGTCTGGCCTCCGCCATGGTTTCCTTCAGTTTTTCTTCTTCAATCGGCCAATCTTTTTGTTTTTCGTTCATCTCGATACCCCTTTTTATGAATCGGCAATGCTCATGCAGCAGCTTCGATTGGTAGTTTACCATAATTGGGCTATTTAGAACAGTCTTGTAGTTTTTGGGGTTCCATGCTATCATATAAGTGAAGAAAAGTTGGACTACCGAGATGTCTTTTCCCAATCACAGTCCGAAGTGACAGTGCAAGCCTGATGGTTTCAGCAAGCCAACGTAGCGTGAAAAAATTAAACCCTGGATCGCCAATCTAAATGCGATCCAGGGTTTTTTATGTGCTTAGTTAAAACAGTTCCTTGCTCATTTCATCGATACACTCATCGATATAAGCAATAACGCCTTCAAAGTTTTCAATTGGCAGACCGGATGTCTGGCACGGAATAAAATATTTGTGGCCATTGGTTTTACAGGTTTCTTCCACCTGTTTTTTAACCACTTCTTTTTCCCAGCCGGGATAATCAACAGTACCGCTATGAAGACCGCCCATGAACGTGATCTTTTCGCCGTATTTTTCAATCAGTTCAGGAATATTATTGGTGTTCATGACCCCCTGCCAGATATCAATGCCCACTTCAATCATATAAGGCACTAAATTAGCGGCATAAGAGTCACTGTGGTGAATAATCAGTTCCACCCCATTGTCTCTATAGAATTGATAGATTTTTTTATATGACGGTACAAAGAATTCTTCAAACATTTCTGGCGAAATAAAGGAAGAGATCTGGCTACCCCAGTCATCATGATGTAAAATCGCTTCTGGCTTCAATTTTTCCATCATTACAGCCGCAAATTCCAGTTCATATTCAGTCAGATAGTCAATCAGTTCCTGCATCGCTTCCGGCTCTTCGTAAAGGGCCATCAGGGCGTTTTCCATACCCATTAAATGATGGGTCATTTCAAAGAGGCCCGGTGCAAAGAATGCCGTCGCATACTTTTCTTTACGGTCAACGGCATTGGCGTGGGCAATGGCTGGCGCCCAAGCTTCATCGGAGGTGGCTATGGCTGGCTTTTTGACGGTTTTTTTCCATTCGGTAATATCCTGAATAACTGCCAGGCCGTCGTGATGAACCGGGAACATGCCGAGCTGTCCTTCTGGCCATTGCCAGGTAATCCCCCAATGATCTTTCCATGTTTGTCCATATTTAAATTCAATACCAGTTGGTACTTCCATGATCAGATCAATGAATTCATATTGTTTGACAAAACGATCCGGGTTGCCACCCTTCATTGTTTCCAGTAAATTTTCTCTGATTGTTAACATTATTTCTCCTTTATATGCTATATTCAGCAAATCCTAAATAAATGTGTGTTTTAATTAAGCGCCAATTAGTTCTTTGGCTTTAGCTGCGGAGCTGCCAGCATCTGGAGCATAACCATCAGCACCGATTTCATCCGCGTATTCCTGAGTAACTGGCGCACCACCAACGATAACCTTCATGTCCGGATAAGCTGCTTTAATGGTTTGGACTGCCTCTTTTAAAGCAGGCATGGTCGTTGTTAACAAACCGGAACAAGCAACCAGAACCACGTTGTTATTTTCTTTTACGGCTTCAACAAACTTATCTGCTGGCACATCAACGCCCAGATCAACCATATCAAATCCGGCACTTTCCAACATCATCACAACCAGGTTTTTGCCGATATCGTGAAGGTCTCCAGCAACGGTTCCCATAATGCAGGTCCCCAGTGAGCTGGATCCATCTCCGGCCATAACCGGTTTTAATACTTCTACGCCTTTTGACATCGCTTTAGCAGCAATTAACATTTCCGGAACAAAAATTTCGCCGGATGAGAATTTATCGCCAACTACACCCATGGAAGCGATCATCGCATCCAGAATATCCTGTGCTTTATCACCAGCATCCAGGGCTTCCTGAACGGCTGCAGCAACTTTTTTTGATTTACCAGTTTCGACCAATACTTTTACATCTTCAATTTTTGACATCTTCAATTTCTCCTTTGATTTTTGATTTAATTTATTTACTTTTATTTAAACCACCCGGAACCTGTGTGAGTGCCGGATTTTTTGTTAACTTATCTAAATAACCGCTTATTGCTTTGCTATCGGTTTACGAAATTGTTTGGCGTAAACCGGAGCAAGTCAACGGCTGTTTTTATTTTACGAAAATACCTTCCCGGAAGGCACCAATATATTCCATGCAATATTCATCTTCGCCCATCATCGCTTCAGTGGCAAAGAGCATTCCCATCATGTCCTTGTTCAGGGGATCGAGAATAAAGCTGTCCATGCCAGCACTCATAGCCAGAACAGCAAAGGCCTGATTGGCAATCCGACGGGCTGGTAAATTGAAGGAAATATTGCTGACAGCGCCGGTGACATGAATGGTTGGATATTGCTTTTTAATTTCCCGGATGACTTCAGTAACCATGGTAATACCATCTTCCGAAGTACACAGCATTTCAATCAAGGGATCAATATGCATGCGGGATGGGTCAATGTTATATTCCTTGCATTTTGCCATTAAGTCAGTAAACACTTCCAGCCGATCCTTGGCGGTTTTCGGGATACCCTTATCACTGTTTAATAGCGCCACGCATTCCCACTTGGTATCGGCCAACACCTTAAAGGACACATCGACTTTGTCACCTTCTAATGATACTGAGTTGAACAGTCCTGGCTTATTGCAGTATTTCATCGATTCAATGCAAGTATAGACATTGGGGCTGTCCACCGCAATCGGTGTATCCACAGCATCCTGCACGATGTCGATTAACCATTTCATCGTTTCCAGTTCGATGTCATCATCCACCGAAGCACAGACATCGATAAAATCAGCTCCGGCTTCCGCCTGCTTGATGGCCAGATTCCGGATGAACTCAGCATCTTTTTCCGCAATTGCCTTCCCGGTTGAGGGAATGGCGCCGTTAATTTTTTCGCCAATAATAATCATTTTTTACTCCTTCTTTAACGTGCTGGTTTTTCGTAATCCGAAACCGATTTCACACGTTCTTAAAATTTCCCGGGTGATCAACGTTTACAACCCTATTATGATGCTTACCCTCTGCACGCTCACTGTCTGCTTTATTTTGCACCATTTCTTTTTTGATCCGTTTGAATTTAACCGGTAAAGTAATTGCAGTATAGTCTTATTTTTACGAATTGTCAATCATTATTTTACCGGTAAAGTTTTTTTCTTCACTTCTTAGTTTTGCCTTGATCTCCCCATGATTAAAGGCTACAATAAACGCATCAAGAAAAGAGAGACGCCGATGAAAAATCAAAAAGAAAACATCCTCCAGACTGCCACCAAACTTTTCTATGAGCAAGGCTATACGGCAACCTATCTGGATCAAATTGCAGATATCTGCAAAATTACCAAACCCTTAATTACTTATTATTTTAAATCAAAATCGAATTTAGCCCGGGAAGTGACTGAAAAATTTCTGATTGAGCATAAAAACAATGTGGCATTAAAACTCTATCTGGAATATTTTCCGGAAAGAGAAACCGATTTACAGGTGAGCACCGCAGTGGAAATTCGCTTATATGATCGGCTACACCTATGTGACCCTAATGTCATGCGCTTTGTTAAAGAGCACGCCGATGAAAAGCATGACGATACCTTTTCCCGAAGTGCTGTTCATCTTTATAAAATCCATGATCGCCACTATGGCTTGAAACTAAAACGCTGTCCCGATGAAATATCAATGATTGCCCGATCGGCCATGGCTTCCTCCTTAGCGGTTAAATTAGCTTATGCCAACGGTGAGTTTAACTGCTCCCTGGAAGAATGCCTGGATTACCTGACCAGCCTTCATTTTGTGCTAATGCACATTGAGGAAAACCGCATTGATGAAATCATTGCTGAAAGCAAACACATTTTACAATTAATCCCTTTTGAGATTAAACCTTATTTTCGGGTTGTCTAATTGGTTATTTATATCTCCCGCAAATAAAAAAAACTTAGCCATGGCTGCTAGTAGCAGAACGGCTAAGTTTTTTGTGCAATTTAATAACATTTATCCGGTAACTTTAATGCAAATGCCGATGATGCACATCCGGCAGATGGCAATGACTGTGAACCGTATTATTGTGGGTATGCTCATGACAATGCTCACCCTTAACCGGCGGATGATCGGCATGAAGATGGTGTTCATCATCATGGTTATGGCTGTGATCATGGGTCTCTTCAAGATGAGTGTGGGCATGTTCGTGATCTTCTGACAAAGCCAGCCAGGTTCCCAGAAGCATGATGGCCAGGGCCATTAAAAACGAAACCGTGATCGGTTCCTTAAGTACCAGCCAGGATATCAGAACCCCCATAAACGGAGCCGCCGCATAGTAGGCACTGGTTCTGGATGCTCCCAGCCCCCGCTGGGCTTTGACATAGAAAAAAATACTCAAACCATAAGCGACAAAGCCTAAGGCCATGGCCAGAATGATATCAATCAGTGAACCTGACAGGTCGCCCCAGATTGCGGCAATCAACAGCGCACCCAGCCCTGATCCAAAGCCTTTAAGGACAACCACCTGAACCGGATCTTTGATTGATAAATTCCGGGTGCAGTTATTCTCAAAGCCCCAGCAGATACACGCAAGAATTACAAAAACAGCCCCAATCGATAAGTTAATCGTCGTCGCATCACTTATTGTCAGGATGACACTGGCCAGAGAAATAAAGCCAATGGCCACCCACATCCGTTTACCAATGGCTTCTTTAAAGAAAATCATGGCAATTATTGAGGTTGCGGCAATCTCGAAATTACCTAGCAGGGCAGCAGTACTGGAATTGGTCAAACTGATTCCCATCAATAAAAATATCGGTGCCGCAATATCCAGTAATATCATCATAATGACCGCTGGCAGTTCCTTTTTTGTGAGTCTGGCTTCTTTTGATGCTGTTCGCCGGGTTTTATTTAAGACTGTCAGAATGGTCATCCCCAGCCCCGCCCCCAGATATAAAAGCGCCGCCAGAAACAAAGGATCAATTTCTTCCAGTAAGAGCTTAGAAAAAGGCGCATTCATCCCAAAAAGCAGCGCTGCCAGAATAGCATACACCACCGCTGTATTTTTTTTCTTCAATCGCTGAACCTCCTAACGCTTTTTCTTAAATAAACCAATAGTTGAAAAAATGCCAAACATCAGCAAATTGATCACGACCACGCTGGCGCCGGTGGGAAAGGAGAAAATAAAAGACAGGAAAATTCCCGCCACAAAGCAGAGTACCGACAAAATGGCCGAACTGATTACTACCTGCTTAAAGGTTTTAAACAAGCGCATTGACGTCAAGGCCGGAAAAATTATCAGACTGGAAATCAGCAGCGCTCCCATCATCCGCATCCCCACCACAATCGTCATCGCCGTTAACAAAGCAATCATGGTGTTATAGCGGCTGGCATTGGTCCCGGTGGCCCGAGTGAAGCTTTCATCAAAGGTAACGGCGAAAATCTTGTTATAAAACAGCACATACAGCAAAATCACCACAACCGAAACTCCAACACTGAGCAACACGTCACTCTCACTCATCGCCAGAATGCTGCCAAACATATAATTACTGGTATCGGCATTCATCCCCGATGTATAGGATATGATAATCACACCAATAGCCAGTGAACTGCTGGAAATCAGGGCAATCGCCGCGTCGCCTTTGATCCGGCTGTTTTCACTGATCCGTAGCAGCACAAAGGCGGCCACCGCCACCACCGGAATGGCCACTTCCAGCGGCGACAGGTTTAACGCCATCGCCAGGGCCAGGGCCCCAAAACCGACATGAGACAAGCCATCTCCGATCATCGAATAGCGTTTTAAGACCAGACTGACACCCAGCAGGGCGGCACACAGCGAGACCAGAACCCCAACGATCAGGGCTCTGACCACAAAGGTGTACGATAGTAATTCAGTCAGCAATTCAATCATATCTTAGCCCCCATCATCCGCTGACACATCTCTGTTTTAAGGTAATCGGCGGTTGAACCAAAGAACGCCGTTTCGGTTTTCATGTGCAGAATTTTGTTGCCATATTTGATGGCACTTTCCAGATCATGTGAAACCATCAAGACCGTAATCCCCTGGGTTTGATTAAGCCTTGCTACCAATTGATACAAATCGGCGGTCATCACCGGATCCAGACCGGAAACCGGCTCATCCAGCAGCAACAGTTTTTCGGTGGCACAGAGGGCCCGGGCCAGCAACACCCGCTGCTGCTGGCCTCCCGACAAGTCCCGATAGGATTTCTTTTGAATATCAGTGATATTAAGCTGCTTCATCTTATCAGCGGCCCGATCTTTTTCTGCCCGGGAATAAAACGGCAACAGCCCGCGCCGATTAAGGCAGCCGGAGATCACCACCTCGCCAACGCTGGCTGGAAAGTCCCGCTGAATCACTGTCTGTTGCGGTAGATAGCCGATTTCATTTGGCGCAATGCCGTTAAAGGTGATGCTGCCCTCCTGAGGTTTAATCAGTCCCAACAGACCTTTGACCAGGGTACTTTTTCCTGAACCGTTTTCGCCCACAATACAAAGATAGTCACCCTGCTCCAGATCAAAGCTGACCTTGTTCACGGCCCGTTGTCCATCATATCCGATGGTGACCCCTTCACAGGAAATTAGTTTCATTGGTTGGCCAACCCCTTTCGCAGGTTTTCGACATTTTGCTGCATAATTGAAACATAGGTTGCGCCAGCATCAAAATCGTCCTTTGTCACATTATGAACCGAATGAAGTTGCAGCAGCCCGGCTCCGGTTTGTTCGCTGATGGCTTTGGCAATATTTTGATTGCTGAGTTCGATATAATAAACATACTTAATATTATTCTCTTTGATGGTGTTCATCAGATAAGCCAAAGTGCCCGCACTGGCCTCGGTATCGGTGCTACAGCCCGGAAATGCGGCTTTATAGTCAAGCCCGAATTCGTCAACAAAGTACCGAAACGGAAAGCGATCACCAAAGACCAGCAGCTTATTGGGAGCGGCTGCCACAATCCCGGCAATTTCATCATCCACGGCCTGAATCTGAGCCGTATAGTCAGCGGCATTCTGGGTATAGACAGCAGCATTTTGGGGATCAATTTCAGCCAATGCCGCAGCGATTTCATTGACCATTAAGATGGCATTTTTAGGTGAGGTCCAGATATGTTCGTCATACTCGATTTCTTCCTCAGCCGGTTCGGTTTTATTTTGAGTCGTTTCAGGGGCCACTTCCTCTTCTTCAGCCTCCATCCCTTCCACCGTTTCCTCTTCAACCGGTTTAACCGCATCCATCAGCCGAATAATTTTCTTATTGCTGGTATCCATGGATTCCAGAATGGTGCTGACCCAGGCATCATTCTCGCCGCCAATGTAGATAAATACATCCGCTTCCTGAATTTTTATTATATCTGCCGGTGAAGGATCATAGGAATGAACTTCAGCAGCTGGTTTTACCAGCATCGTCAACTCAGCCTGACCCCCGGCAATCGCTCTGGCAAAATCATAGACGGGAAAAATAGTCGTGACAATGCTGATCTTTCCTGCACTCTCGGCGTTTTTTGCCGCTGTATTCTGGGCACAGCCGGTTACACCCACTGCCAAAACCAGTAGAACCATAAAAACAACAATCTTTTTTCGCATCATAATGCCTCCGTATGGTTTTTTTTATCTGAACAGCCTTTACATAAACCATAAAAAACTGTTTTGAATGAATTAATATCAAAGGCGTGGTGTTTCAACACATGGGTGTAGAGATCATTCATGTAGCCACATTCCAGATGAATCAGGGTTCCGCAATTTTCGCACTTCAGATGAAAATGCTCATGGCAATGGGCTTCATCGCCGATATACTGAAAACAGGCACTGGTTACTCCATCGATGATATATTTTTGCAGTTCGCCCTGTTCCACCAACTTGTCAAGATGTCGATAAATGGTTGTTACGCCCACCGGTGTGCCCTGCTTTTCTAAAAATTCGGCAATCATAGTGACAGTAATGTGCTGATTTTTTTTGGAAATCAAATACTTCAGGATTGTATCCTGTTGCTTTGTTTTGTAGTAAGACGGTTTTCCCATTTTTTCCCCCGCTTAAAATGAATTTGAAAATCATTTTCATATTACATCAAAATCCCACCGCTGTCAAAGCAATTTGAAAATCATTTTCATATTAGTATTTTTTAACGATCGCTGTTTCTTTTTATCAAATCGGGATATAATAATCATAAATAATCCTTTTTTAAAATGCGGGCATCTGTTGTTACACGTTATCCGTCTTCATCCGATGAGAGGCAACTATGAATATCGATCTGGCTACCATTGCCCTGATTTTAGTAATTTCCAGCGTCTTTCAGGCAATCTTTATCTTTTTTTTGTCGTCCAAATATCCCGGCGTTGATCACTTTGGAGCCAGCTGCTCCTTTTTTGCCCTGGGGTTTCTTTTTGTGATGCTTCAGGGCAGTAGCGATAACGGCCTGGTCACGGTTGTGATTGGAAACGCTTTGCTCCTACTGGCACTGATTTTTCAGTATCTGGGCTTGGTGAATTATTTAGATCTGCCGGAAAATAAATGGCTTCCATCCATTGTTTTCGGATTTTGTCTGGTCCTGCTTATCTATTTCGAGTTTGTATTTAACAGCATTTCGCTGCGCATCTTTTTTGTCTATTTATCCTTTGCTACGATTGCTCTGCTGATTGCCACCACCCTTTTTAATATCCGAAAGCCCCCCTTCCCCCGCCAAATTCCGCTGCTCTTTATGATGTATGCTGTCATGAGTGTTTTTTCCGGTTTTAGAGCCATTTTTGCTTTGTTTTCCGCTCCGATAAGTAATGCCCTGACGCCAACTATTTTTCAAATTTTTTCTTTTTCCGGCGCCTTTATCTTCAACATCATTGTGACCTTCACTTTTATTGTCATGAACAATGAACGGATGAGTGCCGATATTCGCACTGCCAAGGAGCAGTTTGAGCAAATCTTTAACCTCAGTCCCGATGCCAGTCTGATCACCAATCTGCCCAACGGCAAAATTATCAATTTCAATCTTGGCTTTTTAAATTTTACTGACTTCTCCCGGGAAGAAGTTGAAAACAAGAGTTTATTGGAGCTGAATCTTTACGAACAGCCCGCCGATCGGGAAAAGCTGCTCAAAGCCATCACCGACAATCAGTCTGTTGATGACTACGAATTGAATTTTCGCACCAAAAATAATGATATCCGCATCTGTTCCGTTTCTGCTAAAATTATCATCATGAACAACACCCCTCACATCATCAGCATTATTAACGATATCACTGAACGGAAGAAAGCTGAACTGGCCCTGATTAAAAGCGAAGAAAAATACCGTTTCCTGACTGAATTTGCCTCTGATGTTATTTGGCTTTTCAATCTTACCCATAACACATTTACCTACATGAGCCCCTCAATTTTTCAGTTGCGGGGTCTCACGCCCGAAGAAGCGATGGCCGAAAATCTGGCCGACTCGATGACGGCCGATTCCCTACAGCGGGTTCGGGCAAACCTCAAAAAAAATGTCCAAACCTTTATTGCCAACCCCAAAGCTCCCAATACCTACCTGATTGAAATCCAGCAGCCCTGCAAAAATGGCCGCCTGATCTGGGTTGAGGTTTCCACCAAATACCGCTACCATGCCAGTGGTGATATTGAGTTGGTGGGAGTCAGCCGCAATATTGACAAACGCAAAAAAGCCGAAGAAAAAGTGCTTTATTTAAGCTATCATGATCAGTTAACCGGACTCTACAATCGTCGTTTTTATGAAGAAGAGCTCCTCCGTCTGGATACCCTGCGAAACCTGCCAATTGCCCTGATTATGGCAGATGTCAACGGGCTCAAGCTGATTAATGATGCCTATGGCCACCAAATGGGGGACAAGATTTTAAAAGAATTTGCCCAGATCTTAAAAAGTGAATGCCGCCACGATGAAATTGCCTCACGGGTGGGCGGCGATGAGTTTGTGATCCTCTTTTCAAAAACTGACCGCAACAGTGTCGAAAATATTGTTAAGCGACTCAATGCTGCGATCAGCAAGGTCCGAATTGACAACATCATCCTATCTGTTTCGATGGGCTTTGCCATTAAAACCGATCCTCATGACGACCTGACCGATGTTTTTAAACGCGCCGAAGATGCCATGTATCAACATAAACTGACTATCAGTCCCAGTATTAAAAAAGCCACCATCGAATTAATTGTCAATTCCATTTACGAACGGAACCACCAGGAAGTGATTCATTCCCAATTAGTCTGTGATTACTGCCAGGCCATTGGCCGAGAACTGGGCTTGGAAACAGAAGCGCTCAATCAGCTCGGCCTGGCTGGATTGCGTCATGATATTGGCGAAATTGCCATCGACGCTGCCATTTTAAACAAGTCTGAAAAACTCAGCGATGCCGAATGGGCTGAAATCAAGCGCCACCCTGAAATCGGCTACCACATTCTCCGTTCCGTCACTGAATTGGCTGAAATTGCCAAATTTGTGCTGGAGCACCATGAGCGCTGGGATGGTAAGGGCTATCCCAAAGGTCTGAAAGCCAATGAAATAACCTTACAGGGTCGGATCATTGCCATTGCCGATGCCTACTGCACAATGACCACCGAGCGGCCTTATTGCCGGGCCTTGACTGATGAAGAGGCGATCATCGAAATTAAAAAATGCGCCGGTCAGCAATTTGACGAACAGCTGGCCCGGACTTTTGTCGAAAAAGTGCTTAAGAAAGAATGGCCAAAAGCATAAAAAGCCAATAACTTACCATCAAACAACGCATCAAGATGGCTAAGTAATCGGCTTTTATTTATTTGCAGATGGTTTTGAAAAAAAGCGCCGGGATTTTTTTACGGCTCCCAAATCATCCAAAAACCATGATCCAGAGGGCCGCTGCCTGCTCCCAAATCGAGGTTGGCCGCCAGTGCTCCGGAGACATAGTCTTTGGCTTTTTTTACGGCCTCTTCTAAGTCCTCGCCAGCGGCCAGATTACAGGCAATTGCCGTGGAAAGGGTGCAACCGGTGCCGTGAGAATTGGGATTCTTTATTCTTTCCCCAGGCAACCAGATTTCAGCTCGTTGATCACCATTCTGAAGCAACAAAAAATCATCAGCGGACTCAACCAGATGACCACCCTTGATCAGAATGTTACCAGCGTAGATTGTGGCAATTTTTTTTGCGGCGCTAACCATCTCGGCTTTTGAGCGAATGTCAAAGCCACATAAGCATTGGGCCTCGGGAATATTCGGCGTGATGAGATCCGCCAGCGGCATCAGCTCGGTTTTTAATGCTTCAATGGCATCATTACTCAACAGTTTTCCCCCACTGGTGGCCACCATCACCGGATCAAGAACAACATTTCTGGCCTGATGTTGCGTTAGTTTTCTGGCAATACTTCCGATGATTTCGGCACGATAAACCATTCCAATTTTAACGGCATCCGGAAAAATATCAGTAAAGATACAATCCAGTTGTTGTTCGACAAATTCACTGGCCACTTCGGCGATCCCATAGACTCCGGTGGTATTTTGGGCGGTCAACACGGTGATTGCCGTCATCGCATAGCTACCATGAGCCATGATTGTTTTGATATCAGCCTGGATGCCAGCGCCACCGCTGCAATCCGAACCGGCAATGGATAAGACTTTTTTTCTCACAGCAACTCCTTAAAACTCATAATACTCAAATCCGAAAGCTTCTGGATCTCATTCCAATCATTTTTGGAGGCTTCATCATAAACCCCCACCAGCTGGCAGCCGGTCGCTCTGGCCGCCCGGATACAATACAGGGCATCTTCAAAAATGGTAATCTGCTGGGCCGGTATTTGTAGCTGGGACACCGCCCGATGGTAAATCTCCGGCTGACTTTTGGGTAAACCAGTCATCCCGGACGTCAGAATAAAATCAAAATGATTCAGCAGACCAAAGCGCTCTAAAATCAGTTCTGTCAAGGACTTGTGAGTAGCGGTTAAAATTCCCATTTTGATGCCTTGATTAAAATACTGATTCAGCACTTCCCGGACAAAGGGCTTTAGTTCGATGTGTGTGGCATAATTATCCCGGATCATCCCATTAATTTCATCCCCCACCTGTTCTTCGGTCATGGCGATCCCATAAACTTCAATAAAATACCGGGCCGATTCGGCAAAACTCATGATTTTGATGGTCTCATTTAAATCATCCGGGGGAACAATCCCATGTTTTCTTAAAAAATCACTGCCAATGTTTTCCCAGGCCGACATCGAGTCAATCAAGGTGCCGTCCAGATCAAAGATGATCCCCTCCGTGTTTATACTCACCTGATTCATGCCCTGGTCATCGCCTCAGATAATTGTCGAAGTTCCCGGGTTGCTTTGCAAATATCGGCTTTTGAAAAAATCGCCGATACCAGGGCAACCCCGTCCACCCCCGTACCAGCTAAGCGATGAATATTGGTTTCGTTGAGACCCCCGATGGCCACCACCGGAATCGATACTGCCTGACAGATCGCCGCAATCGTTTCAAAGGCCACCACCGTGGCATCGGTTTTGGTATCCGTGGCATAGATGGCCCCAACCCCGATATAGTCGGCACCATCGGCTTCGGCTTTTAATGCCAGCTCCACCGTATCCGCCGAAACACCGATGATTTTATCCCCGATCCGTTTTCGAAGCTCTCCGGCATCCATATCGTCCTGGCCGACATGTACCCCGTCAGCATCCACCGCCAGAGCCACCTCAACGGCATCATTAATAACAAAGGGAATTTTGTAGGCATCGGTCAGTTTTTTAATGACCCGGGCTTCCCGGATAAAGTCCTCAGCTTCCAGCTCCTTTTCCCGCAGCTGAATAAAGGTAGCCCCACCTTTTAAGGTTTCTTCCACCTGCTGAACCAGGGTTTGATCACCCAGCCAACTGCGATCGGTAACGGCATATAGCCGCATGGTCTGCTTATCGAGTTTCAATCTTTATTCCTCCTGCTAATGTTTGGGCATCCATTCGGCTCATGGCATCGATCAGATAGGTACGAAAGGATGCCGTTCCGGCCTGATCGGCCTCAACCCTGGCAAAGGCCAGCTCACCGCACAAGCCCAGGCAACTGACGGCGGCGGCGGTAGCCTGCAGCAGATCATCGGGATTGGCGCCACAATAACTGCCAATGACTGTGGTCAGCATACAACCGGTGCCGGTAATCCGGGACATCATCGGATGACCGTTGCGAATCACCAGGGCTTTCTGGCTGTCGGCGACAATGTCGATGGCGCCGGTGATGGCAATAACCGCCCCGTTTTTTTGGCTGAGGGCTTTGACAAAAGCGACCATCCCGTCCAGATTATCTTCAGTGATGGCATCGCTGATATCGGCATCGACCCCTTTGGTTCTGCCACTGCCTGAAGCGATGGTTTTGATTTCCGAGACATTGCCCCGGATCACGCTAAACTGCACTTCCTTTAACAGCTTAAAGACGGTCTCTGTTCGCAGTGTCGAAGCCCCGGCACCGACCGGATCGAGAATTACCGGCCGACCGAGACGGTTGGCTTCTTTCCCGGCCTTAATCATTGATGCCACCGTCCGTTCGTTAAGGGTGCCGATATTAATGACCAGGGCATTGCAAATGGCAATAATTTCTTCGACCTCATTGATATCGTCAGCCATAATCGGAGCCCCTCCGCAGGCCAACACGATGTTGGCGCAGTCGTTCACTGTCACATAGTTGGTGATAGAATGAACCAGCGGCGGCTGATTCCTGACATTTTTAAGGATTTTTTCAAACATAAGCTTACCTCTTTCTATTCATTAGGTTTTTGTGAGAATAAAAAACATCGAACAATCATTGCTTTGGGTGCAGTTTCCACAAACAATTTCGTAACGTGTAGGCGAACAGTTCATCGAACTGTCCGCCGTACAGTGTAGAAATTGTTTCGCGCGAAACTGGGCCCAAAGCTCACGGAACTTTTGCAATGAAGTATTAATTAAATCAGTTTCCTGATCGTAGCGATCCTGATTTAAACAAAAAAAACTGTACACGAATGCACAGCAGTTTGACATAAATTCCCTACGCCGGCATTATCCGTATCAGGTACATGGGTCGAAGCAGCGATTTACTTCCTCTCAGCCTAAATGCATAAGCTCCCCAACTCTTTAATTGTGATAAAGGTTATCATATCACCGGATTTTTGTCAACGGGGTTCCCATCTGATTCGACTGTTTGAATCGGCCATTCAATTCTTAATTTAACTTAAACTTAACCTCTTTCAAAGTTTGGCTAAAGGTTCAAGGCCTAAGATAAACACTAGAGATAAACATCTCCTCTTTTTCTTTTCATTCCTAATATAAAAAAACAGCACGGTCATTCGGACCGGCTGTTTTTTTTTGCAGCTTTTACTGTCTCAAATCATAAATTGCTCCGGTTGGACATTTTTCAAGGCAAGTTGGATTGCTGCATTTTTCCAGACATATTTTCGGATTAACCACCGCCAGATTATTTTCAACTGTGATGGCATCGTACAGACAGCTTTTTGTACACAGTCCACAGCCCAGACAATCCACCGAACACAGTTTGCGGGCAATTACGCCCTTGTCCCGGGAATTACAGAGCACCGCCACCGGAGCCCCGATGGCCGTCATGTGAATAATCGCCTTGGGACAAACCGTGGCACACTTGCCACAACCGGTACACTTCTTTTTATCCACCAACGGCAGATGATCCGTACCCATGGTCATCGCCCCAAAAGGACAACTATGAACACAGGTCCCGAAACCAACGCACCCATATTTGCAGCCCTTGGGTCCACCCTGAATCAGGCTGGCGGCAATGCAATCTTCCACCCCAGCATAATTGTATTTTTTGATGGCATGGGTAATGGTATTTTTACAGCGCACCTGGGCAATCTGCGGTTCAATTTCCGGCGCCGACTTTCCGGTTAATTCCGCCACCAAATCAGCCACTGGCTTTTTCCCGGGGATACATAAATTGGGGGTCACCTCCGGGTTTAACACCACGGCCTCGGCATAAGCCAGACAGCCAGCATAACCGCAGCTACCACACTGACCTTTGGGCAAAATGTCATCGACAACGTGAATCAGCGGATTCACCTCAATTGAGAATTTTTTGTCGGCAAATGCCAGAATCAGACCGAAAATCAATCCGATTGCAGACATCACAATGACAACTAATAATGCTGTTTCCATCTCTGTCACTCCTCTACAATGTGATCATCCCGGAAAAACCGGTAAACGCCAGGGCCAGCATCCCCGCCAGAATAAAGGCAATGCCCAGTCCTTCCAGTGGTTTGGGGACATCGGCCAGCCGCAGTTTTTCTCTTAAGCTGGCCATTAAAATAATCGCCAGGGCAAAACCCAGGCCCGAACCGACTGCATAAACGACACTTTTTAAGAACGAAAAACTGGATTCGGCATTAAGCAGCGGCACCGCCAAAACAACGCAGTTGGTGGCAATCAGGAGCAGATAAATGCCCCACATATTATAAAGGGCTGGCGCCTGTTTTTTAATAACCATTTCCAGCAACTGAACAAAGCTGGCAATCAGCAAGACAAACACCGCTGTTGTCATAAAGGTCAGATTCAGTGGTACCAGCACAAAATTGTATACCACCCAGGCCAGCATTGAACTCAGCGTCATCACCGAAGTGACCGCCATCCCCATCCCAATCGACGCACTTAAGTTTTTTGAGACGCCAAAAAAGATACATAATCCCAGAAATTTTGTTAAGACAAAATTATTAACAATTACTGCACTAATAAATAAAGTTACGTATTCCATTATCGGTCACCCTTTTTTGCTTCTGCTTTTTCCATATATTCAGTCAGCATTTTAAAACCACCCACCAGATAACCAATTAAGATAAAACCACCAGCTGGTAAAATCATAATTAAGGCCGGATCATACCAATCACCAATCACCGGGATCCCAAAAATCGACCCGGCCCCCAACAGTTCCCGGATGCAGCCAATCAGCAGCAGCGCCAGGGTAAAACCGGCCCCCATTCCCAGGCCATCAAAAAACGACGGGATCACCGAGTTCTTCGATGCAAACACTTCGGCCCGGGCCAGAATAATGGCAAACACCACAATAAGCGCCAAATAAATCCCCAGGGCCTTGTAAAGCTCCGGCGCAAAGGCCTGGAGCAACAGCTGCACCAGCGTAACGATGGTGGCAATCGAGGTAATATACACCGGTACCCGAACTTTGGGGTTGACCAGCTTTCGAGTCAGTGAGACTACCACATTATTGGCGGTAATTACAAACATCACTGACAGCCCCATGGTTAAGGCGGTGATCGCCGAGGCAGTTACTGCCAACGCCGGACACAGACTAAGTGCCAGCACAAAAATTGGATTTTCGACAATCAGACCTTTTTTAAAAATATCCCATAAATTTTTCATCTCAGTTCTGTGCCTCCAAGTATTCCATAACCTCTGTCTCGGCGGTCTTCACCCCTGCGGTCACAGCCCGGGACGAAATGGTAGCCCCGGTGATGGCCTGGATATTCTCGGTATTGGCCGGATCTTTGGTCACAACCATGGCCGCCGCTGTTTTACCGCGGAATTGCTTCTTAAACTCATCTTTTGCAACGCTGTCGCCCAGTCCTGGGGTTTCGTTGGCCGACAAGATCTGATAGTCAATCTCCTTGCCTTCCGGCGATATCGCCACCAGCATTTTGATGGTGCCGCCATACCCCTTGGTGTCTTCCGGGATGACATAGGCGATCGCCGCGCCGTTTTTGTTGGCAATAAACCAGTCGGTTTTTCCCGGCACCGGGACAAACTGATCCGATTCAGCGACCAGCTCCTGCATCATTTCAGTTTTGGTATTTTCGGTATTTTGCCGGGTGATCGGGGCGGTGAAATAATAAGTCACGGCTATAATCGCACCCGAAATAAAACAGGCAATGGCCAGATTGATGGCGATCTGAAAAATGGAATAGTGCTTAGTTCCGTGTTGTTCTGTCATTTTACTTCCCCCCTCAGACCAAATCGGACTGGCTGAACAAATCGGTCAATCAGTGGTGTGATGCTGTTCATTAATAAAATCGAATAGCAAACCCCTTCCGGATAGCCGCCCTTTAAACGAATCAGAACGGTAAGAATCCCCGCCCCTAAGGCAAAAATCACCTGACCCTTAATGGTAATCGGAATGGTCACCATATCGGTGGCCATAAAAAAGGCGCCGATGATCAGTCCCCCGGCCATCATATGAAAAAGCGGATCGCCGGTAAAGAGTCCGGCCGGACCAAAGACCCAGGTCAGAATTCCCACCGTTCCCACCATCACCACCGGCACTTGCCAGTTAATGTATTTTTTATAGATTAAAAAGCCTCCGCCCAGTAGCAGCAATACCGTTGACGTTTCGCCAATGCTGCCGTTTCTGGTGCCCAGGAATAAGGCCTGATACATGTCCGGGGCGGAACCAAAGGTCTCAATCAGTTTCTGATAGCCCTGCTGTTTTAAAATATTAAGGGGCGTCGCCGTCGACACCACATCCACCCCGGTGGTCATCTTACTCCACGTTGTCATCGCCACCGGCCAGGAGATCATTAAGGCCGCCCGCCCGATATGGGCCGGATTAAAGATATTAAAACCCAGGCCGCCCATGGCGTGTTTGGCGATGACAATAGCAATAAATGAACCCACAGCTGGCATATAAAAGGGAATCGTCGGCGGCAGACACATGGCCAGCAGCAGTCCGGTTAAACAGGCACTGCCGTCACCGATGGTGATGGTCTTTTTTCTGATTTTCTGGGTCAGATATTCAAATAAAACCGCTGATCCCATCCCAATTAACAGCACAATCAGAACCCGATATCCGAAATTAAAGGCGCTAAACAGGGCTGCCGGCGTCAATGCAATGATCACCGTCCACATTATTTTAGCAATGGACTGATTATCCCGAATATGGGGGGACATCGAAACATTAAATATTTTATCATTCATTGTTGTATCGACCATGATGCTTAACCTCGATTTTCTTTCAATTTTGCAGCTGCATTCTGCGCTTTGCTGTATTTAACATACTGGACAATATTCCGTTTGGCCGGACAGGCAAAAACACAGCTGCCACATTCGGCACAATCAAAAAGTCCGTAATCTGCTTTGGCCTCTTCATAAAGTCCCCGCTCACTTAAAATACTGAGCATACTGGGATTAAGTCCCATCGGACAGGCATTGACGCAGCGGCCACAACGGATGCATGAGGCCTCTTTACCGGTATTGGCTTCTCCTTTGGCAATCGCCAGAATTCCGGATACCCCTTTAATAATGGGAATATCAATACTGGGTTCGGCCATCCCCATCATCGGTCCGCCCATGATAATTTTTTCCGGACGGGTTAAGAATCCATCACAAAATTCAATTGCTTCCCGAAACGGAGTGCCGATCCGAACCCTGATGTTTTTCGGATCTTTGATACTGCCGCCGCTGACTGTGGTGACCCGCTCAATCAGCGGAATTCCCTGGGTT
Organism: Acetobacterium sp. MES1; assembly: GCF_002237635.1. Lineage (NCBI taxonomy): Bacteria > Bacillati > Bacillota > Clostridia > Eubacteriales > Eubacteriaceae > Acetobacterium > Acetobacterium sp. MES1. The sequence goes on along the minus strand of NZ_MJUY01000013.1, from coordinate 418,688 downwards.
ACAGCATCACAGATGGCTGCTACCGTGCCGACATTCTGAACCACCACACCGACATCCATCGGCAATCCCCCGGAAGGAATAATTCTTCCCGAAACGGCATTGATCAGCATTTTTTCAGCTCCCTGGGGATATTTCGTCGGCAGCGCCACTACTTCCACCGGTAAACCGGAAAAGGCATCAGTCATTTTTTTAATGGCATCTTTTTTATTATCCTCAATTCCCACCAGACATCTTTCCACCCCCAGAACTTTCATGGCGATTTTTACGCCAGTGACAATCCGGGGCCCTTCTTCCAGCATCATCCGATGATCGGCGGTTAAATAGGGTTCGCATTCGGCCGCATTCAAAATCAGTAGATCGACATGCTTGTCTTTTTGTAGGGTTGATTTTACGTGGGTTGGAAAGGTAGCCCCCCCCATCCCGACAATTCCGGCATCGCTGATTATTTTCAGTAATTGGGCAGCTTCCAGATCTTCCCAATTGCGTGTCAGCGGGAGCCCTTCTTGCCACTCATCTTTGCCATCACTGCTGATGACAACCGCCTCGCATTTGCCAAAGATGGGATGGGGATGACTGCCCACATCGATGACCTGTCCCGATATGGAGGCATGGACATTGCTTGAGACAAAGCCATCGGCTTCGCCAATCACCTGTCCTTTTTTAACCAGATCGCCCTTTTTTACAATCGGCACACTGGCGGCACCAATATGCTGCCGCATCGGAATCACCGCTACCTCCGGTAACGGCGCCGTTTCAATTGGTTTTCCCGCCGTAGCGGATTTGTTGTCTTTGGGATGAACCCCGCCGCGAAATGATTTAATCATTTTTCCACCTCTTTTTTCCTTTGCTACTTTTATTTATGCTACTTTTGGTTTGTCAGACCCGGTTCAACTAATACAGGATTTTGGTGATCACTGGCAGCAGCTTGTCATTCTTTTTTACTGCCTGATCGTAGCGTTTCAGATAGATCACTGCAACAGTGAAGAACACACTTCCGCCGACGATCTGAAACGCCAGCACTGGCTGTCCCAAATTCGTCCCGAGAATGCCACCACCAAGAGCTCCGACAAAAAGTGCCAGCAGTGGTAGCAAATAAACCACAAACGCTGCCCATAACATGTTTGCTTCCTGGATTTCGAAAGCCACCCGTTGACCAACTTTGGCACCAATCAAGTTTTGAACCTCGACAACCATGGCATTATCGCCGGGGCAAACCCCACAGTTTTCACAATCACCATGGCGACTGGCCTTAACCTTAGCCTTATTTTCACTGGTTTCGATGACAATTCCGGTCTCTTCTCTGCGCATTTCGGTTCACTCCAACATTCTACTCGATTTATTATGAATCCTCGCCAGTTCATTGCATTTAATTCACTTAATAAGCTATTAATAAAACTATTCATTCAAACTTCGGTAAGTGATTCTGCTTTTTTGATCAACTTTCTTCTTATTAAATAAGGCATTATGATTTTGCCTTTTTCGGGGTCTCAAATCGAACTTAATTATACATTTAAAAAATTGAATTACAAGGGAAAATATGGAATTTATCCGAGGTTGTCTTTTCCTGTTCACTCCCGGGATCATCGAGTAATAATTAACCATTTTTCACTGCTTTACGAAAATTCATTAAAACGTTTTCTTTAAATCCCGCAATTAAACCATTCATTTCAAATCTGTTCATTTCGGCTTTTTTCTGCGATAGTATAAATATTAACAATCGACTTTTTCGTAATCATCACCCAGCTGGCTATGAGCGAATTTTTACCCTCAATATTTCACCTGGTTAATCAAATAGAAAAAAAGTTTGCGGTTCTTTGGGAAATTTTCGATTTAATTTCGTCATTTATTTAACAAATCATTACTTTTATTAAGTCATTCGATCCTATTTTTACTAAAATAGCTTTTATTCTTAAGACTTAATTGTCATAATATCGCTAATGTGATCTGGTTACGGAGAAAAAAATAAGCTTTTGTTACAATAAAAAAATGTTAATTGTTCTATTTTATTTAAGGTTCACTGATCCTAATCCTTAATAAGGAGGTTATATGGATTATTTTATTGCCTTTCTGGAAGGCATCATCACCTTTATCTCTCCCTGTCTTTTGCCGATGCTGCCCATTTATATCTCCTATTTTGCTGGCCAAACCCCGGGTGATAATAATCGTACCGTTATCATTAATGCCCTGGGCTTTGTGCTCGGCTTTACAGTAATCTTTGTTTTGCTTGGTGCTTTTGCCGGAAAGCTTGGCAGTGTTCTGATTGAATACAACACCCTGATCAATGTGGTCGGCGGCGGCGTGATTATTCTATTTGGCCTGAATTTCTTGGAGATACTAAAGATCCCGTTTCTAAATACCAATCATCAACTAAACCTTAAACATTCCCACACCGGTTTCTTCTCGGCATTACTTTTGGGGATCGTCTTTTCCATCGGCTGGACGCCCTGTGTTGGTGCGTTTCTGGGTTCTGCTCTAATGATGGCCGCCTCCAGCGGTGATACACTACACGGTATTTTGATGCTGTTTTCGTTTTCCCTTGGCCTGGGGATTCCCTTTGTGGTTTCAGCTATTTTGATTGAGCGGATGAAATCCACCTTTGATTTTATCAAACGACATTATCTGATCATCAATCGGATTTCCGGCGGACTGCTGGTTGTCATCGGACTACTGATGGCCACCGGACTGTTGGGAACTTTTCTGTCACTCTTAACCTTTTAAGGAGCTTATTATGACTAAACAAACTAAAACGCTTATCGCCATCGTCGTTTTTGGGGCCTTTCTGGCCATCGTTTATTGGGGTTACACGGCCTTATCACAAAACTTTAAGCCGCAAACACCGGCCGCTAACAACAACGGTCAAACCGAAGAACTTCAGACAGCTCCGGATTTTACCGTCTTTGATCAGGATGGCAACCCGGTCAAGCTGTCCGATTTCGCCGGAAAGCCGGTGGTGCTCAACTTCTGGGCCTCCTGGTGCCCACCCTGTAAAAGCGAAATGCCTCATTTCAACACCGTCTATCGGGATCAAAAAGATGCAGTTATCTTTCTGATGATTGATCAGACTGATGGGCAACGGGAAACAAAAGAAAAGGGGCTTCAATACGTCGCAGACCAGGGCTTCGCCTTCCCCGTTTATTTTGATACCCAACTGGAAGCCAGTTCTGCCTATGGCATCTCATCGATTCCCACCACCCTGTTTATTAACCCCGAAGGCAAAATTGTCACCGGCTATCGTGGTGCCATCGATGAAGCGACCCTGCGCTCCGGCATTGAAGCAATCAAAAAAAACGATTGATGCTCACATCAACCGTTTTTTTTGATTTAAATATAATCGGAGAAATAAATTTTCTCATTGGCGATGACACTCTCCAGGATCGCCACTGTTTTTTTACTGGCCTCAATCCGTTCAATCTGCTGCAGGTAGGTGGGTCGCTTATAACCCAGCAGCATGCAGGTTAAAATCCCGATTTCTAACTTGACCCGGTTATCTGACGGTTTATCAACTAAAACCGGGGCCTGACCGGGGCTAAACTTGACGGTAAAACTGCGATTATTCCACTCCAATACGGTGTCGATAATCTCAAAGGTTACCGCTTCATTGATATCGGTATTGGAAAAGTGATACTGCCTGAAAAACCCTTCGAAATCCACAATCCGAGCCATAATATAAGGGCGAATGGTTTCTTTCATATCGCTGTCACCAAACAGAAACGAAATGGTATGGTTGTTGTAATTGCTGCCAACCACCTCGTTGATCATCGATTCATGGGCCGCGATATAGCCCCACAGCCCTTTCCGGGCCTCCTGATTGAGATAAACCATTTCTTTGACATGGAAGACATCATTTTCGATCAGGTAGACCAGATAGCCCAAAGGGCGATCATCTTCGCCATAATAAATAGCTACCGTGACATCCTCCACATCCCAGCGCCAGTATTCCTCCCAGACCAGTTCATTGCGAACCAGACAACCATGGGTCTGCCGGGCAAAGGTGTCATGAAGGGCAATCAGATCGGGGCTGTTTTCCCTGACCCGCTTCACCCGTCCCGGTACATCAATATCCCGAGGCAACTGGTGGTCACGGATCTGATAAGTCATCTTATCCGAGACCACCTCCCAGCCTTTATGCCGATAGAGAGGATGGGAATAGGGATATAAAAAGGATATGCACTGGTTGCGTTCATACATCGTTTCCAGACTTTTTTTCATCAGCCCGGACATTAACCCCAAGCCCATGTATTCCGGATAAGTAGCCACACCGGTAATATAACCCATCTCATAAATGCTGCCACTGATATTGACCTGCAGCGGATAAACAGCGATCTGGGCCGCCAACCGCTCATCCTCAAACCAGCCGATGACCTCGGCTTTTTCCAGAATCGGAAATTTTGACCGCTTAATCTCATCGTGCTTCCAACCGACTTTTAGCAGCTGTTCATCCGTCACCTGAAAGGCATACCTCAAAATATCATTAAACTGCGTTAAATCCTTGGCTTCCAGCCGCTTTAGATGCAAATCTCTTTTTATCGCTTTATTCATTTGACGCTCCTTAGTGTTATTATTTTATTTTATACCCGAAATATTAAATTAGACTCAATGTCAACTTATGGTATACTAGAAAATATTCGATTAAGCGAGGTATCAATATGCTAAAAGAAAACGATCAGACATTTCTTCAATCCGTTCTGACTTTTTGGGATCATTTAACGCCACAGCAACAGTCACAACTGACTGATAATGCCATCCCCATAAAATACCGCCGGGGTGAAAACATCCATCGTGGCGAAAACGATTGTGTCGGCGTGCTCCTGATTAAAAGCGGTGAATTGCGCACCTATATTTTATCCGAAGACGGCCGGGATATTACCCTTTACCGTCTGGGCCCGGATGAGGTCTGTATCTTATCGGCTTCCTGTGTCCTTGAAAATATCACCTTTGATGTGCATATTGATGCCGAAACGGATTGTGAAGTCCTCCTGATTAAGTCCTCGATCTTCCAGCGTATTTGTAATGAAAACATCCATGCCGAGAATTTTTCCTATAAATCGATGATTGACCGTTTTTCGGACGTGATGTGGGCGATGCAGCAGATTCTCTTTATGAGTTTCGATAAGCGGCTGACCATCTTTCTGCTGGATGAGGTGGCCCGTACCGGTTCTACCACCATTGTGATGACCCATGAGCAAATTGCCAAATATGTGGGGTCTGCCCGGGAAGTGGTTTCCCGGATGCTGAAATATTTTGAGAACGAGGGGTATGTGCACCTGTCCCGGGGTAAAATTGAAGTGATTGACAAGGTGCAATTAAAGGAAATTATTTAACGCCCAAAAAATTAAAAGAGCAACTGATTTCTCGGTTGCTCTTTTAATTTTTTGGGCTATTGAGCCACTAAATCTAAAATATCCGCTTTGGATTTTGCTCCCACAGATTTCTTCACTACTACCCCGCCCTTGACCACTGCCAGGGTCGGAATGCTCATGACCTTAAATTCGGCGGCCAGTTCCTGTTGTTCATCGACGTTTATTTTTCCGACCTTTAAGGTAAAGACCTCATCGGCGATTTCGTCGATGATCGGCGAAACCATCTTGCAGGGGCCACACCAGGGTGCCCAAAAATCGAGTAACACCGGTTTATCGGAATTGATGACTTCCTGTTGAAAATTATCTTTAGTGATTATTACTGCGCTCATATCTTTAATCTCCTTAATCGTTAATTGGTATATCTTTATTATAACCATTTTAGATTAATACTCCGTAACTTGATCACAGAGTAACAAACTTCTTAAAGTTACTTACGCAAACCCCTGATTAATGCCCCCGATGTTTCTGCTTTTTCTTTTCCTGCCGCAGATCAAATTGGCGTTGCTTTTCTTCCTCGGTTTTCTGGCGGTTAAACGCTTTTCGGATCATCTTCTTATTTTCCTGCTCTTCTTTTATGGCCTGCTGCGCCTTGGTTCCAATGCTTTTTGCGGCCATTTGCCGATTGATATCCCGCCTCATCCGCTTGGGATTGATCCGCTTCTCGGGCGCTTTTTCATCAGCAATCGGCTGACTGAATTGGAGCCGGTTATAATTTTTAAGCAGAAATTCATAGATTTCCCCGTCTTTGGGTTCCGCTCCGAACGTCACCTTGGCCACTTTCAGAGTTTCGCCATCTGCGCTTTCAAAGACGCCCACCCAGAAGGGGTCGTCAAAAAAAACCGTCAACTTGCCAGTTACTTTGTCCATATTCAATTCCTCCTAGAAAATAGTGACAAAGAACGGACAACCTTAGGAGGCAGGTTACTGACAGGATGATCCTGCGTCTGGACTACCAACCAGAACTGTGTTTTTATCTTTGCTTTTATTATAACACGATGACCGGATTGATCAAGTTATCTCATCTGTTAATTTAAGATCAAATTCCATCCACAATGTTTCTATCACTCAAACTGCGCCTGATACATCTGCCAATAATGCCCCTGCCGTTTCATCAGTTCTTCATGGGTGCCCTGTTCCACCACATCGCCTTGATCCACCACCAGAATCAGATCAGCGTTCTGGATGGTGGAGAGCCGGTGGGCGATGACAAAACAGGTTTTATCTTTCATCAACTGGCGCATGGCTTCCTGAATCTTTTTCTCGGTACGGGTATCAACGTTGGAGGTGGCCTCATCGAGGATCAGCATCTTGGCGTCCAGCAACATCGCCCGGGCGATGGTTAAAAGCTGCTTCTGGCCCTTGGAAATATTGGTGCCGTCATCACTTAAAATCGTATCGTAACCCTGAGGCAGATGTGCAATGAACGAATGAATACGGGCCGCTTTGGCCGCCTGGATTACCTCTGCCATGGTGGCATTTTCTTTGCCATAGGTCAGGTTTTCAAAGATGGTGCCATGAAAAATCCAGGTGTCCTGAAGCACCATGGCAAAGGATTTGCGCAGGCTGTCCCGGGTCAGCTCCTGAACCGCATTGCCATCCACATAGATATTACCAGCTTCGGTATCATAAAAGCGCATCAGCAGATTGATAATCGTGGTTTTACCGGCCCCGGTGGGGCCGACAATGGCAATCAGCTTACCCGCTTCGGCCTCCAGACTTAAGTTTTTGATAATCACCTGATTGGCATCATAGCTGAAGCGGACATTTTCCAGCACGATATCACCCTTCACACTGGTCAGATCGGTCATCTGATCGGTGTCCCTGGCCTCTGACAGTTCATTTTGCAAAGCAAAAACCCGCTCGGCCGCCGCCAACGATGACTGCAGGTCATTCATGATATTGGCCATTTCATTTATCGGTCCGGAAAACTTGCGAGAGTACAACACAAAGGACGAAATCTGCCCAATCGACATCGATCCCACCAGATATAACAGCGCCCCAAAGACACTGATACAGGCCAGCGAGATATTGTTGATAAAATTAATCGTCGGATAAATCATGCTGCCGTAATATTCGGCGTTATAATAGGCATCCACCGCCTGCTTGTTTTTCACATTAAATTTCTCAATGGTATGCTCTTCCTGATCATAAATTTTTAAAGTCTTCTGACCCGATACCATTTCTTCCACAAAGCCATTAAGCTCCCCCAGCTTGCGGGAACGTCGACTAAACAGTGGCCGGGTCTTTTTAACCAGGTAACGGGACATCAAGATTGACGCCGGTACCGTGAACGCAAAAATCAGCACCAGTTGGGGAGAAATCGCCAGCATCATCAAAAAGGATCCCAGCACAGTAATCACCGCAGAGGATACCTGGATCAGGTCACTGGAAATGGAGCTGTTGACCGTATCAATATCATAGGTAATCCGGCTGATAACATCCCCGGTCTGATGGACATCAAAATAACCCACCGGCAGATCCATCAGCTTATTAAAGACATCCCGGCGCATGGCGAAAGTAACCTGGCGACTGATCCGGATCATCAGCACTTCCAGCACATAGGTCAGTCCGGCTGAGCCGATATAAAAAACCACCATCCAGGCAGCGTAGTAAAATACCTGACTAAAATCAACCCGACCCGTACCCAGCTCAATGGCATCAATGGCGTAACCAGAAAGTAGCGGCCCCACCAGCGCCAGTAGATTACTGCCGATGGTTAAGACGATGGCCGCCAGCAGTTGCCATTTATAGCGCATCAGATAGCCCCCCAACTGGATCAGGGTACCCTTGCGGTTTTGCGGTTTTTCAAATTTTTGTGATCGTCGCATCTCAGGACACCCCCATCTGGGAATGGCTGATTTCCCGATAAATTTCGCAGATCTTCATTAAATGCTTATGCTTACCATAGCCAATGGCCACACCATCTTCCAGCACCAAAATGTGATCGGCGTGTTTAATGGAGCTGATCCGCTGGGCGACAATAATAATGGTGGTGTCGTCAAAGTTTTCTTTTATCGCCTTGCGAAAAGCGGCATCGGTTTGATAATCCAGGGCGCTTGATGCGTCATCCAGCACCAATATTTCCGGGCTGGCTGCCAGCGCCCGGGCAATCAGAATCCGCTGTTTCTGACCGCCGCTGAGATTGGCCCCTTTAATGGTTAACTGCTCGCCGGATTTATCCGCTTTTTCATCCACAAATGCTTTGGCACCGGCGCAGACGATTGCCTTTTTTATGGCTTCTTTTGAGAGATTGCGGCCCAGATCGATGTTCTCCTCAATGGTGGCTTCAAAAATCATATCATTCTGAAACACCACTCCGAATTTTTGATGCAGTTCCCGGGGATCGATTGATCGGATGTCCCGACCAGCAATGGTAATGCTCCCCGCATCTGCATCGTAAAGGCGCATCAGCAGATTTAATAGGGTGGTTTTTCCGGCCCCGGTTTCACCAATAATTCCCAGAGTTTCCCCTTTTGCCAAAGCAAAAGATATATTATCCAGATTGGGTTCTTCTTTATTATATGAAAAGGTGACATTTTGAAATGCCACAAAGGCATCATCTTTTACAGTTTCCCCATCTTCGGTCACTTCCTGAACTGCCAAAATATCCACACTATCCAGGGCCTGGATAATCCGCTCCGCCGAAGCCGTGGCCTTTGGCCACATCTCAAACAATTTGGAAAGCGCCAAAACAGCATGCAGAATGATCGTAAAATAGGTCATAAAGGCCAGGATGATACCCACTTCCGAGGTACCGTTATTGACGCCATAGGCTCCCACCACCACCACCGATACCAAACCCAAATTGAGACAGATATTCATGGCCGGAGAAATCACCGCCACCGTCATCCGGGCTTTTTTCTCCCGGTTCACCACATCGGTATTAATGGTATCAAAGCGTTTTTTCTCATAGTCGGTTTTGGACAGTGCTTTGATGACCCGGATCCCGTTGATGTCTTCCCGAACCACTCGGACAAAGCCATCCAAGGCCTGTTGCAGACCGGCAAAAAGCGGCATGCTTTTTCGGGAAACCAGGATGATAATCAGCATCATGACCGGCATAATCCCGATTAGTACCATTGCCAGCCCCGGATCCAGGGTCATTGTGATGATGATGCCGCCGACTAGCATAATCGGGGCCCGCACCCCCAACCGCTGAATCCGGATGATCATCTGATGAACAATGTAGGTATCGGCGGTTAACCGGGAGATCACCGACGGCTTCGTCAGGGTATCCATCTGATGATTGGAAAAATAGATCACCCGGGCAAACAGGTCGTGACGGATTATTTCGGTGGCATCACTGGCCACCCGGGCGGCCATCCGATTGGCAATAATGTTAAAGACCATTCCAATGATGGCACAGACCACCATTACCCCACCCCAATAAAAAATCGGTGCGGGTTGATTTAACGGAATAACCTGGTCAATAATCAAGGCCAGAATTGAGGGAATAATCAGATCCATGATCGATCCGGTAAATTTAAAAAATATACCAATCGCCATCCGGCCATAGAAAGGTTTTAAATATTCGGTGATAATTTTTTTCACACGGTACCTCCTTCCGTTGTCATCATTTCTCTGTTTTGGTTTTTCAAAAATTAACTATCTTTAATTTTACCGTTTTTTAGTGATTAATCCAGTTCTTTTTATCTTTATCAACGACCGCCCTCATAAAAAAAGCAACCTCCACTTAAGAGATTGCTTCCTGTTTTGCTATTTCATCTGATTTTCCAGCGTCAACAATTTTTGTTTGATATCCAGTCCGCCGCCATAACCAACCAGACTACCATTGGCCCCAATTACCCGGTGACAGGGGATGATGATGGCAATGGGGTTCTTGTTGTTGGCCCCCCCCACCGCCCGGCAGGCTTTTTCATTGCCGATGGCCCGGGCGATATCCTGGTAGCTGCAGACTTCGCCGTAGGGAATCTCCTGAAGGGCTTTCCAGACCTTTTGCTGAAAGTCGGTGCCCTGCGGACAAAGCGGCAAATCAAAGCTGCGGCGTTTCCCCTGCAGATATTGCGCCACTTGCTGGCTGGCTTCTTTTAGCAATGGTGTCTCACGATGATTGACCTGATCCGGCAACGCTTTTTCAAAACTTAATCCGGTAATGGCTTCGCCGTTTTCAATGATTACGATTTTCCCCAAGGGGGTTTGATAACAAAAACCATTTTTCATCATATTCACCTTTTGCCTCAATCATCCTATTCGTTTAATTCAATTGCCGGTATTGCTGTTCTTGCATCATTTCCCAGACCTTTGGTTCCTTGGCATCTAGATCTTCATTAAACAGGCAGGCCCGGCCAATCTGGTTATTGTCGTAGGTCTTGAAATAATAGGTGCCGGTATTACAGACCATGCAGGCCGTATACTGGGTAAAATCGATGCCCTCATCGGTGATCACACTGCCCTTGGGAATATCGACTGATGCCAAAATGTGAAAAGCGGCGTTAATACACTCTTCTTCGGTTTCGATGGGATTAATGGCCTCCCGACCAAACAGTGCCCGTAAAAACCGCGATGGCGGGGTGTAATCTCCCGGCAGACCAACGCTTCCGGAACCACCGCCAAAGGGACTAAAGGTCAGGCCATTTAATTGAATCGAACCGGTTTTATTGGGTGAAACCCCAATATAATTGCGGATATTGGTTAAATGCCAATTGAAATCCGGGCTGTTGGTCATCACCCCCAGGGGGTTGTCATGGATCACAATGCCCTCTTTCATCGGTTCAATCACCAGGGTTCGGCCAGTTTTATCGGTAATGATCCAATGTAACGGGGTAATGACGTTCATCATCTTAAGAGGTGTACTGACAATATTGAGCTGCGGAATCGCCGCCTTGACTTCTTCAAGGGTTGCGAAGTTGGTCAGCAGCCAGCCGACAATTTCGTGAGGCGCCAGATTAATGCGACCCGGGATGACCGCATCGCTATACTCGGCATAGCCCGGGAAATATAAACTGGCACAGGCCAGTCCGGCTTCGTTGAGACCATCGGCAAAAAGATAGGTGCCCAAATTTCGACCGATGCCCATCATCGCATACTTGACCGCTCTTTGGGTTTGATCCACCTCCGACTCAAGCAAAAACTTCCTCGGCACACAGATCAGCTCCGGATCCAGTAAAAAAGCAAAATCCATGGTTCTGGCCAACGTATTAATCTGGTTTGTTGTCATCAGAGTAAGGCTTGTACACATTAAGAATTACCTTCTTTCTACTTTTTAACCATTATATCTGTTTTTTTAGAAATAGTAAATCATTAAGAAAGCTTAATTCGTAACGGTTGCCGCATCGCCTAAAACCGTTGTTGTGGCTGTGCTGGTTGTTAGTATTTAATCACGCCCATGGCCTCTAAAATTGAGCTGATCAGAATTGCAACAATACAAAGCGGGGCGATGTATTTAACCATAATGATAAACAGCTTTTCCCGTTTAAAGGGTGAGGACAGCTTGACCTCGTCGGTGATGATCTTAGTTTCCAGCACATGACCCACCAGGATACAGGTAAAGAAGGCCCCCACCGGCATCAATACTGAGTTGGTAATGAAATCGAAAAAGTCCAGAAAGTTAAAGCCAAAAATGAGCACCTCGCTCCAGACGCCCTGTCCCAAAGAAGAGGGTATCCCAATCAAAATTGCCAGCACCGTAACAATCAGTACCCCTTTTTTGCGTTCCCACTTAAACTGATCACAGACTGTTGCCACCACGGCTTCCATTAGCGAAATCGAAGAGGTCAGCGCCGCAAACAATACCAGCAGAAAGAAAACGCCGCCCATCACATTGCCAAAGCCCATCGTTTCAAATACCTTGGGCAGGGTGACAAACATTAAACCGGGGCCCTTATTAAGCGCTGTCGGATCACCACCGGAGAAAGCAAAGACCGCCGGTATAATCATAAAGCCCGCCAGAATGGCAATCCCGGCATCAAACAGCTCAATTTGCTTAACCGATGTTTCCAGGTCATCTTTTTTGCTGAGATAGGAACCATAGGTGACCATAATCCCCATGGCCAGCGACAACGAGTAAAACATTTGGCCCATGGCGGCCAAGACTGCCTGAAAACTGAAATTAGCCAAGTCCGGATACAGAAAATACCAGACCCCGGCCATCGCCCCAGGCTGCATGATTGAATAAATTGATAAAAAAACCGATAAGACAATCAATATTGGCATTAAGATCTTACTGGCTTTCTCGATGCCATCCTTAACCCCGCGGATCACCACAAAGGTGGTGGCCAGAACAAAAATAGCCTGCCAGATAATCGGTTCAATCGGTTTGGCGATATAGCTTGAAAAATAATCGGCGCCGGTGGTAGCCACTCCGCCACCGGAGACAAAAACTAAAAAATATTTGATTACCCAGCCCCCGATTACACTGTAATAAGGCAAAATCAGAAATGCCACCAGAGAGGCAATCACTCCCACAAAACTAAACCGTTTATCCAGGGCCCGATACGCACCCATGGGACTCAGCTGGGCTTTACGGCCAATTGCCAACTCAGCCGTCATAATTGTAAAACCCAGGGTCAAGACAAAAATCAGGTAGATGACCAGAAACAGACCACCCCCATATTTGGCCGCCAAATAGGGAAACCGCCAGATATTCCCCAGCCCCACTGCCGATCCGGCAGCTGCCAGCACAAAACCTATTTTACTTGAAAACTCACTTCGTTTATCCACACAATTCCTCCAACCGTTTCGATCGCAAATTTATTTTTGCTTTTTTACGCTATTTTGTCCGTGTATCTCGAACAAATTCGCACCTTTACTATTTTAACCGTTTTGATATTTTTTGCCAGTACTTTTTTTTTAATTAAATCATCTATTTAGGTCACTAATCATTTAAATCAAAAAGCAACCGTTAAAAAAACGATTGCTTTTGATTGATTTTTAGCTGATCTCGCTAAGTACCAGCTGGTTTTTCTGCTGTGATTTTTTTACATCAATAATCCGCTGATTATGTGAGCCCCGGAATTTTAGCAGCAAACTTTTTTGTTCCGCTTCAAATCTTCCATCCACGAGCAGATCAGTATACCTGAGCAGTCGCTGCCACCGCTGATCCTTTTTTTCCAACAGCGTTTCAAAGGTGTAGCCCGTATAGGTCATCACATGAAAACCGGCTGCCTGGGCGCATTTGGCCAGCTCGCTAAAGCCCTCGGGCTGCAAAAAGGGTTCGCCACCGCTTAGGGTGATGCCATCCAGTAGCGGATTCTTTTTCATTTCGTCAATGATGGCGTCTATCGCCACCAGTTGACCGCCGTTAAAATCATGGGTGGCCGGGTTGTGGCAGCCCTCGCAATGATGGGGGCAGCCCTGGGCAAAAACCACCAAGCGGATACCCGGGCCATCGACGATCGATTCCTTGACGACCCCGGCGATTCGTATTTGGGAGGTCACTGCAATTGCTCCAACCGTTCCCCACCAGCCATTTGACTGGTCGCATTGAAATGATTGATTCGATCCCTTACTTCCGCTTTTTTGGCATCATTAAAACGATCCAGGGTGCCCACCAGATAACCGGTAATCCGACGAATCCGCTCAAAGGGAACATCGCCTTCGCTTCGTCCACAATTCGGGCACACATCGCCGATGATGCCGGTATAGCCGCAAACCGGGTCGCGATCTACCGGATGATTGATCGAACCATAGCCGATGCCAGCTTCCTTCATCGCCCGAACCACCTTCTCAAAGGCTTCCAGATTATCAAGCGGATCACCGTCCATTTCCACATAGGTGATGTGTCCGGCGTTGGTCAACTCATGATAGGGCGCTTCCAGGGTAATTTTTTCATAGGCACTGGTGGGGTAGTAAACCGGAATATGAAACGAATTGGTATAATACTCCCGATCCGTTACCCCGGGGATTTCACCAAAGACCTGTTTGTCCAGCTTGACAAAGCGGCCAGCAGTCCCTTCGGCCGGGGTGCCCAGCAGGGTAAAGTTCATGCCATAGACCTGACTGGTTTCATCCATCCGCTTGCGCATGTGGCCAATAATTGCAAGCCCCAGCTCCTGTACGTCTGCCGCTTCGCCATGGTGTTTGCCGGTTAAAACCGTCAGGCATTCCGCCAGGCCGATAAAGCCCATACTCAGGGTGCCGTGTTTCAGTACTTCCCGGATTTCCATCTCGTCGGTCAGATCTGCAGAATCAATCCAAACGCCCTGGCCCATTAGGAAAGGAAAGTTTTTAACTTTTTTGTGGGCCTGAATTTCAAACCGTTCCAGCAACTGCTCAATCACCAGATCAATTTTCTGATCCAACTCAGTAAAAAACACGTCCGGATTCCCCTTGCTGTTTAGGGCAATCCGGGGCAGATTGATGGTGGTAAAACTTAGGTTTCCCCGGCCATAGGTGATTTCCCGACTGGGATCATGGACATTACCGATCACCCGGGTACGACAGCCCATATAGGCAATTTCTGTTTCCGGCTGGCCAGCCTGATAATATTTCAGGTTATAGGGTGCATCCAGAAAGGAAAAATTCGGAAACAGGCGCTTGGCACTAACCCGACAAGCCAATTTAAACAAATCATAATTGGGATCCCAGGGATTATAATTAACCCCTTCTTTCACCTTGAAAATATGGATTGGGAAAATCGGGGTTTCGCCATTCCCCAACCCGGCCTCCGTCGCTAACAGCAGGTTTTTTATGACCAGACGCCCCTCAATTGAGGTATCCATCCCGTAGTTGATGGAACTAAACGGAATCTGAGCCCCAGCCCGACTGTGCATGGTGTTGAGATTGTGAACAAAGGCCTCCATGGATTGATAAACACTGCGGTCAATTTCCCGTTCGGCATTTTCCATGGCAAAATTCTGAGCCCGGCTGATGCTGTTGGCATCCGCTATCCATAACGCCAAACTCCGGGCTTCGGCTTCCAGATAATTCTTCGGTTGATTTAGCTCGGGCTTTAACCCCAGTTTCTTTTCGATATCTTCACTGATGGCCTTTACCTTGGCTAAAGCATTTTTGGTATCGGTCAATAAGGTCAGGGCCTTGGCCAAATTCTCCCGATAGAGCCGGATAAAAGTTTTTTTCACCCCCGGCACCATGGCATAGTCAAAGTTGGGAATACTCTGTCCGCCATGCTGATCATTCTGGTTGGACTGAATGGCAATGCAGGCCAGCGCCGAATAACTCTGAATATCGTTGGGTTCCCGGAGATGGCCGTGACCAGTCGAAAACCCATCTTTAAATAAGCGTTCTAAATCAATCTGACAGCAGGTAGTGGTCAGGGTTAAAAAATCCATATCGTGAATGTGGATTTCACCGGCTTTATGAGCGGTTGAATGCTCGGGATTGAGGACAAACATTTCATAAAACTGTTTAGCGCCCTCTGATCCATACTTCAGCATCGTCCCCATGGCGGTGTCGCCGTCAATGTTGGCATTTTCCCGTTTAACATCGTTGTCCTTGGCTTCTTTAAAGGTCAGATCCTCATATATTTTCATCAAGCGGGTATCCATTTCCCGGATTCGGGTTCGCTCGGCCCGGTAGAGAATATATTTCTTGGCGGTTTTAGCATGTCCGGTTTCGATCAGAATTTTTTCCACCGCATCCTGAATTTCTTCCACCGTCGGGGTTTTGGTGTTCATTTCCTGTTCGATATAGATGGCCACTTTTTCAGATAGCTCCATGGCGGTCTGATAATTCTGGCCGCCGATTTCACTGGCGGCCTTAAAAATGGCATTGGCAATTTTTTCAATATTAAAAGGCGCTTCTCGTCCATCTCTTTTTTTGATCTTCGTAATCATCCTGGTTTGTTTTCCTACTTTCCTGCGAGTCTTTTTGTTGTTTCGGGCATTGAAAAACCTCTCGACGGCGTGGGTCAAGAGGCCTCAGATTGCTTGGCTCAAACACCCTCTATCACGCGTAGAGTCTGGTGTGACGAATAACGGCGGGTAATCTGACTTAGGCTTGATCTTTTTAAAAAAATCTCCCCCTTACAGCGGCGGGACCGTGCCGGATTTGCACCGGCTTCCCCCATGCTGCACCGGTTGGCACAGCACCATTATCTTCATATTTGGTTGTTTTAATTTTATCACATACAAGATGTGGTGTCAAACCGGTTGTTATCTGCAAACGGTTATCATTATTTAAAGCTCCCCGGTTTCGCGTAAAAATGGCGACTGATGGTCTTGACCACTGCATCATCGTCATTCGCTCCGATCTGCGGCCAGCCCATTTCTTTTAGTTCAATGGATGCATTTTCAACCACATAAGCAAAATCGGCGGCTTCCAGCATCGCTGCATTCCTGATGTCATTGCCAAACGCAATCACTGTATCGGTCGCATATCGGGCTTTCATATCCATGATGGCATTTTTCACCGAGGCTTCCCGGCTGGTTATTTCGAGAAAGTAATAGCCCGGATGTTGATCATCCGGATAGCACTCAACATTAACCGCTGAGGCAATTTCCAGCTTCATGATGGCCGCTTTAACCTGGACGATCGTCACCTTCTGATCCACTGCCATAATCGATAAGACGCTTTGATCATTTGGCACCTCGCCGCACACATAGCTCTGTTCCGGGAGTCGCTTTTTGGAATGATAGATTTTTTCTTCCACCGGATTAATAAGCCTGGTGTAATAAACATGGAGGACATCATTGATGATGGTGTGGGTAAAACAATTCAGCTCCCGTTTTTCAAAAACAGCAATCAGTTGCCTGGCCACTTCCGGATTCATTTTTTTGCAGCTTAAATAACTTCGTTTTTCCAGATCATACCAAACCGCCCCATTCATCATGATAACGGGAACCTTTATTTCGACGCCTTCCAGCAGGGGCAGCAGGGTTTCGGCACTTCTGGTCGTGGCAATGGTAATCAAAGCGCCCTGGCGGATCATGGTGTTTAGTTTTATTCTGGAGTAACTGCTGATTTCGACCTGGGAATTCAACAACGATCCATCCAGATTGGTGACAAAGAGCGTTTTTCTGTTTCTGCGCCGGGGCAAGTGAAACGCGTTGACTCCCAATGACACAAAGATTCCGATAAGGGTGTCCACGATCCGGTCAATGGTAAAAATCAGCGGATTCACATCGGCCCCATGGGTCACTGTAATGCTTAAAAAAACCACACAGGTAATATAAGATGCCGTTGGTTTTTTGATGGCCACCGTAAAATAAATGAGTGGGATAACGCACAAGGATACCACCAGATATTGCAGCATCGGCATATCCACCGGGATGAAGCTCCGCTCAAAAATAAGCAACCCCAACCCCATCGCCCCACCGATAAAGGTGCCCAGGGTTCGATTCATGGCTACCTTAAAGCTATTGGAAACATAGGGCTGCATGCATAAAATCGCCGCAATCGCCGAATAGAAGGGGGAGCCTTGCTCGCCTCTTAATAAATAGATTAAGAAGCAGAGATAAACCGCTATAAATGTTTTAAAAATTCGCATTCCTACTTTTGGCATAACCTTCTCCTCTTTCTGATGCCTGTCTATAATAACACACATTTGAAATTTTCTGCCGCTTAAATTTCTGCAAACCCTTTCAAATACAGATACCCCTTAACTTTTTTCAGAAACAGATTAATTTTTCTAAAAAGTATTGACAGATAAAAAAAGGTAATGTATTATCAATTAAGGTAATGTATTACCTTAATTGATAAGTGGAGGTTATATTTTGGACAATATGGATTCAATGCCCGATCAAAAATTCATCTTTGGCGGTGTCCAAGTCGTCGCCAACCAGATGGACACCCTGTTGGAACGGGAACTGAAAGAATACAACTTGACAACCAAGCAATGGCTGCTGACCATTGTGGTGCAGAATATTTTTGATCACGACCCAACCCTTAAGGAAGTAGCAAAAAGCATGGGCAGTTCCCATCAGAATGTCAAACAGGTGGCGCTTAAACTGGAACAAAAAGGCTTTGTTGTGATGGAAAAAGATCCCCATGACGCCCGGATCACCCGGATTAAGCTAACCGATGCGGTTGATTCGTTTGGCACAGAAAGTCAGCAGAAATCAGAAATCTTTACCGAAAAATTATTTGATGGTATATCTGACGAAGAACTGGCAATGACCCGGTCGGTTATTGAAAAATTGCTGGCCAACCTGGAAAAAATGGACCAGGAATCAAAATAACAGGAGGAAAAGCAGATGAAAAAAGCAATAATTATTCTTCTCAGTATTCTGGGGGTATTGGTACTGGTCGGCGCCGGTGGCGTTTTTTACATCACCAACGGCCTGGAAGCTGGGGAAAATCTGGCGATTAACCCCGTCGATCTAAAAGGAATTGAAGACGGCACCTATACCGGTGTTTATACGGCCGGGCGCTGGAGCAATGAAGTCGCCGTCAGCGTGGCTGATCACCAGATTTCAAACATTGCGGTGGTCAAAACCGTCACCATGGAAAAGCCCGAGGTGACTGACGCCCTTATTCATGCGGTGATCGAAAAACAAAATACCACCGTCGACACCATCAGCGGTGCCACGGTGTCCAGCAAAGCCTATCTCAAGTCGATTGAAAATGCCTTATCCCAGTGATGCCGTTAAAGTTGTCTGATTTTATAAACGTTCTAAAGAAACGAAACAGCCTGTTGTCTTTTAATCGACAACAGGCTGTTTCGTTTCTGTATCCTACTGATTTATCTCTTCCAGGGTGATCCCCATCGTTTCCTTACCAAACACCGCTACCACAATGGCCACCACTGCAAATACGAGGGTCAGAGTAATAAATACATTGGTATAGCCGATTTCGGTGCCATAGTAATTATAGATCACCGGCACAATAAAGGGAGCCGAAAAAGCGCCAATCCGTCCAAATGCGGCGGCCCAGCCAGAACCGGTCGCTCTGAAAAAGGTCGGATAAACTTCTGGCGTATAGGCATAAACACAGCCCCAGGCACCCAGACTGAAAAAATAAAGCATTGAACCATAGATCAGAATCTGTTCCACACTGCCAGCATGGCCAAATAGCCAGGCCGCCAGTGCCGTTCCGGCAAAATAAATGGCCAGCACTTTTTTTCGGCCAACTTTCTCAATCAGATACGCCGCACTGAAATATCCCGGCAACTGGGCCAGACACATGATCAGCGTAAATTCAAAACTTTTTGTCAGGGTGAAGCCTTTTGCCACCAATAGTGACGGCGTCCACAAAACAAAACCATAGTAACCAAAATTGATCCCAAACCAGATCACCCATAATACAATGGTAGATTTTATATAGGGCTTGGACCATAAATCTAAAAATGATGCCTTGATATGACTAAGTTTATCAACTTCAGTAGACTCAACCTGACTGGTAATATTGGCCTGTTTTTCCATGGTTACCAGCAATGCTTCGGCTTCAGCGGTTTTTCCCACTGATTCCAGATACCGGGGCGATTCCGGCACGGCCATCCGAAAGAAAGCTGCAAACAGGGCTGGAATACCACCCACTAAAAAGGCCATCCGCCAGCCATAGACGGGAATAAACAAGTAAGCCACAAAGGCGGCAATCAGCCATCCCCAGGCCCAGAAGCTCTCCAGAATAATTACATTTCTGCCCCGCATCCGGGTCGGCGAAAACTCACTGACCAGGGTTGATGCCGCTGGCAACTCCCCACCCAGTCCAAAACCGGTACAAAACCGCAGTACCAATAGCATCGTAAAATTGACGGCAAAACCGGACAGCGCACTGGAGACCCCATAAATAATCAGGGTCCACATAATCACCGTTCGGCGGCCCCACTTATCAGCGGCCATCCCGGACAAACCGGCACCCAAGGCCATCCCCAGCATTCCGATGCTGCCCAGCAACCCGAGCTGACTGGGATCTAACGCCCATTCTTTACCGATGGCTGCCATCACACCGGAAACCATCCCCTGATCCATCGCATCAAACATCCAGCCGATCCCGGTTAACAAAAGAACCTTTTTCAACATTGATGTCATCGGCAGCTGATCAATCCGCGAAGCAATATGTAACATTGTTACCCTCCTCATCATACTTACGTTGTGATTATTATAGCACAACTATTGGTTTTTGCTACAAAATCCCGGTATGAATTGGAAGAATTTGTTTATCCATAACCCTTATCGTTCCTACGATTCGTGCTTTAACCGGATTGTTCTTCATCGCTTTTTATCGTCGTCAGCAATTGTTTCATGGCCTGCGAAAATGCCGGATGAAGACTGGCTATTTCCCTTTCATCACAGCTTTCCAGAGCTTTTTGCAAGGCCTTGGCCACTTCAAAAAGTTTCCTGGCGCCGATACTGCCAGAACTGCTTTTAACCTTATGAACCATTTGGGCGGCTTCCTGATAGCGCCGGTTTTTGATAGCGAGCGCCAGTTTTTCAACCACTTCCTGATTTTCAGTGAAATAGGCTGCCAGTACCTCCTGATAGAGCGCCTGATTGTTCCCCATATAACGGAGCCCCTCTGCCCGATCAAGAACCGCAACCCCATCTGCCCTTTCCTTGTTCTGATCACTGTCCGGGTGCTTGGACTCTTTTGAAGTAGCTGTTTCGACGCTGATAATTTTGCTGATGGTTTCGACAAATTGCTCGGGATCAAAGGGCTTGCTGATGTAGTGATGAATCCCGCATGATTCGCACTTTTCCTTTACCCCCTCAATCACATCAGCGGTCATGGCGACAATTGGAATATCCGCCGAGAGCGTTCTGATTTGCTCCGACGCTTCATAACCATTAAGTACCGGCATGTGCAAATCCATCAGGATTAAATCAATATCACTGCGGTGCGCCTTAAAGAGCTCTACCCCTTCCTGTCCGTCATTACCCAGCCAAACCCGGAAACCGACTGGTTTCAACAGTGATTTGGCAATCAGCTGATTGGTTTTGTTGTCTTCCACCACCAGGATACCATAGTTATTATCCAGGATATCTTTATTGATCGTTTCCTGCTTAAACTCCTGATTGGCGACAATTGCTTTGGTTCTAAAAATCTCCAAAATCCCATTGTATAAAACTGAGGGGATGATCGGTTTGCCGATGCCAATGTCAACCCCCTGGGTATCGAGTTGGTCAAACAAGTCTTCCCGCATCATCGGCAATAGCATAATAACCTTGGGATTTTTCAGGATTTTCTTGTTTTCCTGGATCATTTCAACAAATTTAAAGCCCCCACCACTTGGCGTATCGTAATCCAGAATCAGCAGATCAAAGGGCTCCGTAAACTTGCCATTTTCCAGTTCCAGCATGTTGATGGCACTGACCGACGAGGTGGTCAGCTCACAATGCATCCCAAAAGCCCCGAGATAGCTGTCAATAATATTCATATTTGACCCGGTTTTTTCCAGTACCAGGGTCTTGATATCATTGAAATAAAGTGAGGAAACCTGCTGCTGATATTCCTGTTCGCTCTGCTGATCTTTTTCCAGAGACAATTCGACAATAAAGGTTGATCCTTCACCGGCAGTGCTGTAAACTTCAATCTCGCCCTTCATCATATCCACCAGACTTTTAACAATCGAAAGCCCCAGCCCGGTCCCCCCAAAACGGCGGTTAATGCTGGCATCGCCCTGAGCAAAGGGTTCGAACAGATTTTTTATCTGCTCGTCGGTCATCCCGATGCCGGTATCCCGGACGGTAAAGGCCAGATGATAGTAATTGGATTCCCTGGCCACCAGACGGATATCAAGGGAGACTTCTCCGGTGTTGGTAAATTTGGTGGCATTATTAATCAGGTTTAATAAAATCTGCTCAATCCGTTTGGCATCACCGAAATAACAGTTGGGAATTTTGGGATCCTTGGTCAGTTTAAAACCGATCCGCTGTTCTTCGATTTTATAGGATACGATGTTAATCACATCCTGAATCACCTGATCCAGATTAAAAGAAACCCGCTCCAGTTCGATTTTTCCGGCTTCAATCTTAGAAAAATCAAGAATATCGTTAATAATACTCAGCATCGTATTCGCCGACTGAGTGATCCGATCCAGATACATCTTCTGGGTCAGTGTTACCTGGGTTTTTTTAACCAGATAGGCCATCCCGGTAATCGCATTTAGGGGCGTCCGGATTTCATGGGACATTCGGGCCAGAAAACTGGATTTAATCGTGTTGGCGGCCTCGGCTTCCTGCCGGGCAATTTCCAGATCACTCTGAATTTTCTTGCGCGTGTCAATCTCCCGACGGAGCCGTAAAATCCAATAAATCGACACCAGCCAGATCAGAATAATGACCCCACTGACCATCATGACCACCTGATAAACCGGACCATAATCCGGTTCCACATCGGCCCCAACCCACTTGCTGTTAATCGCAATCCGCTCTTCCGGGGTGATGGTCGCCAGGGTTTTATCAATGATGCCAATCAAAACCGGCCAATCGTTGCGTACCGCAAAATATAGGCCCTGCTGTTTTTCGGCTTCGAAGGCGACATACTTCAGATTAGTCAGACCCGTTGAATTGATCAGATAATTGGTGGTCGCCAGATTTCCCACAAAAGCCGTTTCACTACCATCGGCAACGGCCGTTAAGGCGGCTTCGACCGAGTCGTACAAACTCAGGTTAAGCTGCGGATAGTCTGCCAGATAGCTGTGATGGGAACTGTTTTTTTGAACCGCCACGGTTTGACCGAACAGATCTTCAAGGCTGCTGATTCCCTGGGTGGAATCCCGCACCACAATGACCCGCTTAAAATAATAGTAGGGTTCTGAAAATAAAAAATATTGTTCCCGGGCCGGTGTTTTTGAAACCGCCGGGAGCATATCGACCTCGCCATGAAGGGCTTTTTCATAAGCTTCAGTCCAGGTCAACCCGGGGGTAACCACCATCTCCAAACCGGTTTTTTCACTGATTATTTCCAGATAGTCCGAGGTAATACCCTGATAGGTGCCATCTTTATCAAAAAACTCAAAGGGCACAAACTTGGGGTCGATCCCCAGCCGGATTACCGGGTGCTCTTCCATAAACGCCAGTTCTTCAGGGGTCCAGCTAATGGTGTCATCTCGGGCATAACAAAAAGAGGGCCAGCCCAGAATAATGATCAGTATCACCATTACCCTGGCCAACCACTTCATGACCAGACCTCAGAATCATCGGTGTCCTGAATGAATTTACGGGAAATCTCTATTACTTTTTCCTGGATTTCCAGAAACCCCGTCACAATCTCCGGATCAAAATGTTTCCCGCTTTCGCTTCGGATCAGATTGATGCTATAATCATAATCATAAGCTGGCTTATAAACCCGTTTGCTAGTCAGCGCATCATAGACGTCGATAATCGCCATCAGACGTCCCGGCAGCGGTATCTCTGCTCCCGCTAATCCCCGGGGATATCCACTGCCATCATATTTTTCATGATGGGCCCCGACAATTTCCATGGCCGTTTTGATAAAGCTGGGGACATCCTCATCGCAGTAAATTTCATTTTGCAGGGCATTGACCCCGTAATCCACATGTTTTTTCATGATTGTAAATTCATCCTCGGTGAGTCTTCCCGGTTTTAATAAAATATTATCGGGAATGCCAACCTTGCCGATATCATGAAGCGGGGTGGTGGTCACCAACTCCTTGACGTAGTTTTCACTGAGGATATCCTGGTATTTGGGTTTTGCCCTTAAATGATCACAAAGAATTTTCATAATTAGTTGGGTGCGGATGGTATGTTTGGACGATTCAACATTACGGACTTCCAACAGCCCGACCAACGCCTGGATGGTGATGTCCCGGGTGGCGGCCACTTCTCTGGTTTTCTTTAACACCATGGCATCCAGCCGTTCATTATCCTGTTCGATCATTTTCTGGATCCGCTTTAATTTGATATGGATGTTAATCCGAATCAGCAACGACTGAAGATTAAGCGGTTTTCTGATATAATCCACCGCTCCTAATTCCAGGCCTTTGACCTCATTGTCGATTTCATCATAATTAGTCAGAATAATGGTACGGAGTTTGCGATATTCCGGATCCTTCTGTAGTGCCTCCAGCACTTCAAATCCGTTCATTCTGGGCATGTTTAAATCAAGAATGACCAAATCAATGTCCGGGTTTTTGGCAATTAATTCCATGGCCTCCAACCCATCACAGGCTGTCAACGTCTGATAATCCGCCAACATGGTACTGATAATCAGCCGATCTGTGGTCGAATCATCCACAATCAATATCTTTGTGCTCATTGTTCCCCCTAAGCTTTTATTATTTACCCAATTCCAGCTATCCTTTGTCCCTTTACGTCCTTTTTTCTTTGTCTTGCTATCTTATACGCTGTTAACATCCAGTATACCCCTTTTACATACCCCCTTGCACTATATTTTAAACGCAGAAAAAGTTTCAAGATAAAAATAATCCTGAAACTTTTTCTGTTTGAGTCAGCTTATAAATATTTTTTATTACTTTGCCATACTGCTTTTTATATGGTACCACTGTTGATATGCGTTATCTCACTTAATCAAAGGCTTCCACTGAAACTTCTTTAGTGGCCTGCCCAGAAAAAAGCAATTCTGGGGTTTTGATACTAACTTTGGTTCCTTCCGGCACCGATTTTGTAATAAATACATTACTACCAATGACCGATCCTTTGCCGACAACCGTATCGCCACCTAAAATAGAAGCCCCGGAATAAACGGTAACTTCATCCTCCAGACAGGGATGACGCCGGATACCCCGCAGTTTCTGGCCACCCCGGGTAGATAGCGCCCCCAGGGTAACACCCTGATAAATTTTGACATGTTCCCCGATAATCGCCGTTTCACCAATAACCACACCGGTCCCATGATCAATAAAAAAGTATTTACCGATGGTCGCCCCAGGATGGATATCGATCCCGGTAATGTTATGGGCATATTCGCTCATAATCCGGGGGATCAACGGCACTGAAAGTTTATACAACTCATGTGCCAGACGATGAATACTGATGGCAAAAACACCGGGATAGCAGAAGATGATTTCGTCCTTACTCTTTGCCGCCGGATCACCGTCAAAGGCGGCAATAACATCGGTTGCTAAAAACTCCCGAATCTGCGGAATTCTGCTCATAAACTCATCGCAGATTCGCAACGCTTCCTGATGATAATGCTCCTCGCCCAAATTTTCCTTGCGGCTGGCCTGATGCTTCAAGGCCAGGGTAATCTGCTTGGTTAAGCTCTCAATAATACAGACCAGCAGCTCGCCAATATGATAATCCTGAATTTCTCTACGAAAATTGGTTTTCCCGAAATAACTGGGGAAAACAAGCTGGCGCAAAGCTTTAGTGGTATCAATGATTACCGTACGGTTTGGTAAAAACCCTAAATCATGCGGGGCAATATAACACTCCTTTCGATAACTTTCTGAAATGTTGTCAACCAATTTACCTATTTTTTCTTTATATTCGTTACTCATTGTGTTCCCTTTCACTTTCGCTTATTTTTACACATCAACCATTTGATAAAATATCTGTTTCTATAAAATTTTCTTTTATTATACTACAAAATCCGACTTAATCCGGAAAAATAATAAGGATTAACCCCTTTAAATATTAGGAGTTAATCCTTAATTAATTTGTTGCTGTAATCAGATAGTCAGTACCGGTACACTGCTGCCAGCTCCCTTTCGGTGGGCATTTCATCTTTTCCCAGGATCAGCACCTCACCACCCCGGCGCAGCACCACCTCAGCCATATCATCATAGACATCGCCAACACGGGGATCGGCAATTTCACCCTGCATAACCGTGCCCAGCTGGGGATCAAAGCGGCCGGGATGAACCGTGTTTTCTTCCAGATAGAGGCTGGCGACCTTGCCTTCGACAATGGCCCGGCCAATCTGTATCACATCATCAGACCCCAAATCCTTGGCGTGGGCTTCAGAAAAAGCGGCCATCCGGTCTTTCAATTCTTTTTTAAACCGTTCCTGCATCACATCCTGAACCTTTACATACAGGCTTTTCTTGTCCAAAGAATCGCCATCAATTTTGATGCCCTCATCAATCAGGAAATTATTTTTTGACAGCTTTCTGAATTCACCCTGGTGTTCATCGGGACTAACCAAAATCAGGGGTATTTTTTGTTTTTTGGAATACTGTTCCAGCACAAAGGTATCGACATGCCGGAAGAACTTTTCCTGATCCACCTTGCGCTCATCCTTGGCCCCGCCATGACCGTGATACATGGACTGGTCGCCGCCAATGCTGGCCACAGACAGATGGGGGGCGGTTTTCTCCGTTCCCAATACCCCTTCCATGGTGGCATCGCTGGCATCCACCGGAATTTCGGTAATACCGTAACGGTCGGCTTCAAACAAAACAAAATTATCCCGATTCAGTCCCAGCACATGATAATGGCCATTAGACTGAAAACTTCGCAGCAGGGGTTTTATATAAAAACTGTCTGACACAATCGCCAGGCTTTTGACATTCACCGGCAGCTTATAGACAATACATTCGTCTTCATCTCCCAGAATGGCCATACTTTCGGTGGCCCCTTCCCAGAACAAAGCATCTTCTTCCATTTCTTTAAACAGCGAAAACAGATCCTTAAATCCTTTGAATTCTTTCTCTTTCAAAGACGCTTGGGCTTCTTTAACGAGATTTTTAAAACGGATGGGATTTTCCAGACGATCCGGTTTCTTGATATGGGTATCCACATAAATGGAGATCACCGGCCTCTTTCCTTTTTCCATCATCGGATGGGGAAATTCTTTAACGATTTGATAGTTCATCCACAAATCCTCCTCTCTGGTTTATGGAGTATTTACCCGTTTTTTTTATAAAATCACATCGTTTCAGTTATCCTCTCAAAGAACTGTTGCCGAAATAGTAATTTTGCTATAAATTAAAAAAATAGTTTTCATCAATAATAAAGACCGGCGTTTGATCGTTTGATCGTTTTCCCAGACCAAGGCTCTCATGGGACTTATGGGTTACTGAATCAAGGGAATTTTCCCGATCTTCCAGAATCGGTTCAATGGCAATGACCCGATCCACCGTCAGACCTATTTCCAGATTTTGTTTTGGATCCTCCAACACGATCGCCAATTCCCGTTTGGATTCTGTAAAATCATTCACCAATGTATCAAACAGTTTGATCATTTGGATTAACTCGTTATTTTTTGCTTTTCTGATTACATCAAAAGCCTTTTCTCGCTCGCCCTGATCCACCAGTTGCCTGACTTCAACGCCCACTTTATGAATCCGCTTATGGGGCGCATCAAATTTTCGCAAAAGATATTCCAGCGTGTTATCATTGGTTTCAAAATGATCATACCATTTTCCAAAGGCACAGGCGTGAGGATCGGTTGTTAGCTTGAACTCCCGGTTTTCCACAACTGAGTCTTCCAATTCTCTAATCCAATTGATATGATCCTGTTTTCGCTGTCCCAACAGTTCTGTCAATCCGTTAATTTCCTCTGCAACCGACTGAAACCCATAAAATTTTCGCGTATCAATAATCGGCACAATTTTCCCGCGCATGTTCACTGCACCCCGCATGTAGTCGGGCATACCCGGCATCTTTATTAAATTTTCAATTTTAAAAATGGATTTAATATATTGACTGGAAACACCATAAACACCCTGTTCCAGGTTAAACAATGCCCATGGGTATGCTGTTTCTAATTCACTCATTGCTGCCTCCCGATTTCTAGTAATTATTCTTTTTAATCAAATAATCATTATAAACTAATCATACTCTATGTTAATTAAACCGGTTTAATTAGTCAAGAAAAAAGTATGTTAAGTCAAATTTATTATTTGACTCCTCAATATTGATCCCACTTGATCGCGACAAATATCAAATCAGACTTTTTTACAAAATAATACCCTAACCCAGCTTTGACAAAGCTGTCAAACAATGCTAAGATTGCCTTATTAAACTGAAAACGTTATAGTGTTGCTATTATCCTGACCGAAAAGATTTTTTCTGACCGGAAAGGTGCGAAATTGGCAAGTTTATTGATAATGCACGTGTTTGCTTTATTTTTTAAACATCCTGATACAATTGCGCTCTCTTTCCGCCTATTTTTCGGAAAGAGAGCTTTTTTGTATTTGAAAAGAGGGAAAACATGCGAATTGAACATGATTTATTAGGACCGTGTGAAGTACCGGCGGATGCCTATTTTGGTATCCATACGGTGCGGGCTAGGGAGAATTTTCATCTGACCGGCCAGCCGATTCACAAAGAGTTGGTGGCCGCTCTGGTGGTCATCAAGAAAGCGGCAGCGCTGACCAATCTAAGCATTGGCGCCCTGGCGCCTGACAAAGGCGAAGCCATCATCGCCGCCTGTGACGAGATTCTGGCGGGAGCCCTAAGTAACCAGTTTGTGGTGGATTGTCTGCAGGGCGGCGCCGGTACCTCGGCCAATATGAATGTCAACGAGGTGATTGCCAACCGGGCCATTGAACGCCTGGGCGGACAAAAAGGGGATTACCGCCTGATACATCCGCTGGATCACGTCAATCTTCACCAATCGACCAATGATGTCTTTCCGACTGCGGTGCGAATTGCTGCCATCCGGCTGTTAAAACCGGTGACCGAGTCCTTTGCCAACCTGCAGTCGGCCCTTCAGGAACAGGAAGAAGCCTTTTCCCGGATCATCAAAGCCGGGCGAACCCAGCTTCAGGATGCCGTACCAGTAACCCTGGGTCAGGAGTTTGGCGCCTGGGCCCAGGCCATTTCCCGGGATCGCTGGCGGCTTTACAAGGCTGAAGAGCGGCTCCGGCAGGTGAATATCGGTGGTACTGCCGTGGGTACCGGCCTCAATGCCCCCCGGGCCTATATCTTTACGATGATTGAAAAACTTCGGGATCTGACCGGCATCAGCCTGGCCCGAACCGATTACATGATGGATCCGACCCAGAACTGCGATGTCTTTGTGGAAGTTTCAGGACTGTTAAAAACAGCCGCCGTCAATCTTTCAAAAATTGCCAATGATCTACGGCTGCTGTCCTCCGGACCCTACACCGGCCTTGGCGAAATCACCCTGCCGGGAGTTCAGGCCGGATCTTCAATTATGCCCGGTAAGGTCAATCCGGTCATCCCTGAAGCGGTCAATCAGGTTGCCTTTCAGATTATTGCCAATGACACCGCCATCACCCTGGCAGCCATGTCCGGACAGCTGGAGCTTAATGCTTTTTTACCGGTGATTGCCAAAAACCTGTTTGAGGAACTGGATCTGCTCCGTCATGCGCTGCCGCTGTTTAGCAAGCGCTGTATTGCCGGGATTACCGCCAACGAGCAGACCTGTCGGGAACATCTGGAAAACAGCACCGTCATGCTCACCGCTCTGACTGCCATCATCGGCTATGACAAGGGCACCGAAGCAGCCCTGATTTTAAAAGAAACCGGAAAGCCCATCCGGGATATCATTCTCGAAAAAAATTGGATGACCGTTTCGGAGCTCGATGCAGTATTAAAACCGGAACGGCTGACCTCACCCAGCATGGATAAAAAACACTGATCAAAATCTCTGATCGAAAGGAAAAAATTATGAATTTAAATAGTATGAATGAAACCCCGATGTCCAGCCGGATGGCGATTGGCCTTTTTGGCAAACGAAATGCCGGTAAATCCTCTTTGATTAATGCACTGACGGACCAGTCGGTGGCGGTTATTTCGGACGTGGCCGGAACCACCACCGATCCGGTTTATAAAACCATGGAGCTGTTGCCGATCGGCCCGGTGGTCTTTATTGACACCGCCGGTCTGGATGATACCGGCGAACTGGGACTGCTGCGGATTGAAAAAACCTATGAGGTCCTCCGGAAATGCCATTTTGCGATTGTCGTGGCAGATATTGAAACCGGCATCACTGACTTTGAAGAAGAATTCATTGATCAACTGATCAAGCGCAAAATCCCCAGCGTTTTTGTGCTCAACAAGGCCGACAAGGGCTGTCCTGCACCGGAAGAGATCGAAGCCTTGAAAAAATCCCTTAAAATCCCCTTATCCTTTACCAGTGTTTATAATGGCACCGGGATTCAAGCCGTTAAGCAAATGATCATCGACCATGCCAATTATGAAGATGTAGAACCGGCCCTGGTTGGCGATCTGATCGATTCCGGAGATATGGTGGTACTGGTGACCCCAATTGACAAATCGGCCCCCAAGGGTCGGTTGATTCTGCCCCAGCAGCAAACCATCCGGGACATCCTCGAAAAGGATGCGGTGGCGATGATCACCAAGGAGCATGAGCTCAAACACACCCTGGAAAGCCTGAACAAGCCGCCAGCCATTGTCATCACCGACTCCCAGGCCTTCCTGAAGGTCTCGGCCGATACCCCTGCCGATATTCCCCTGACCTCTTTTTCGATCCTGTTTGCCCGACAAAAAACCGATTTGGCCGAAATGGTTCGGGGGATTAAACGGATTGAACAACTGGCCCCCGGGGATAAGGTGCTGATTGTTGAGGGCTGTACCCATCACCGCCAGGCCGATGATATCGGCAAGGTTAAAATCCCCCGCTGGATCCGCCAGATTGCTGGCTGTGATATTGACTTCCATTGGGCCTCCGGGGCCCATTATCCCAAGGATATTGGCGAGTATGCGGTGATTGTCCATTGTGGCGGCTGTATGCTCAACCGTCGGGAAATGCAATACCGGGTTCACACCGCCCGACAAAAAGGGGTTTACATCACCAACTACGGGATGCTGATCGCCTACGTTCAGGGAATCTTAAGCCGGGCGCTGGAGCCTTTCCCGGCAGCCAAACTGGCCCTGGAAGAA
Source organism: Acetobacterium sp. MES1 (assembly GCF_002237635.1). Taxonomy (NCBI): domain Bacteria; kingdom Bacillati; phylum Bacillota; class Clostridia; order Eubacteriales; family Eubacteriaceae; genus Acetobacterium; species Acetobacterium sp. MES1. Next base: position 387,730 of record NZ_MJUY01000013.1, on the reverse strand, counting down.
AACAATCTAAATTAACACAATTTAAACCCTGATTAAGCATCAGGGTGTGAGGTTGTTGATAAACTGCCGTACCGACCAATTGTTAATCTGTTGTTCGCTGCGGAATCGGACAGGCGATGCCGTGTCCGCTCCGATGCGCACAACATGATGTAACAATTGTCGGTACTGGGTTATCTTTTTTAACAGTCTGAATAGATCCGTTTAGCGGGTCTATTTTTTTTGCATTTTTAACCGCTATCACCGATTTATTTGAATGCTCACATCAAATTGGATCAATGAAGGTTCGTTCTTTTGCACTTGAATATTTAGGAAAGTTCGTTTGACACGAAGCAAGGCTTTATTGTACAATATACAAAAACAATTTAAACATAACAAAAACTAACTAAACAAATTAAATCGAAGTTTATCAAGGAGACAGTATTGAAACAGTTTAACCGAAATACTTTAATCATTCTCAGTCTGGGCATTATTCTGATTCTTACAATCGTCGTTTCCTTCCGGATTGGTCGATACCCAATTTATACCAATGAGCTGCTGGGCATTCTCTTTTCAAAGCTTATCCCCATCGAACCCTTTTGGACTGAAAAAATTGAAACTGTCTTATTCAATGTCCGCTTACCCCGAATCGCATTGGCCTGCCTGGTCGGTTGTTGTCTATCGGCTGCTGGTGCCGCTTACCAGGGCGTTTTTCAGAATCCCATGGCCGCTCCCGATATCCTGGGGGCCTCAGCTGGTGCCGCTTTTGGTGCTGCTCTGGCGATCCTCCATTACGGCAGCAGCTTTATGATCACGATCTCAGCCTTCGGATTCAGTCTGCTAACCGTTGCCCTGGTCTATCTAATCAGCAAAAAAGCCAAGGGCAAAAACATTTTAGCGCTCATTTTGTCCGGCATAATGATCAGTTCGCTGTTCTCGGCCGGTACCTCCTTTATCAAACTCATTGCCGATCCCAGCGATCAACTCCCTGCCATCACCTACTGGCTGATGGGTAGCTTAAACGGTGCCAAAATCAGTGAGGTGACCTTTGTCCTGATTCCCATGGCGCTGGGCCTGATCCCCTTATTATTATTAAGGTGGCGGATGAACGTCCTGACCATGGGTGACGATGAAGCCCGCACCATGGGAGTTAATTCAAACCAAATTCGTTTAATCGTCATTATCTGCGCCACCCTTGTTACTGCTGCCAGCGTGTCGGTCAGCGGCATGATTGGCTGGGTTGGCTTGGTCATTCCCCACTTGACCAGAAAACTGGTGGGGAATAACTTTAATCATCTGATGCCCGCCACGATGCTGTTCGGGGCTATCTTTCTCTTGCTTGTAGATGATGTATCCCGAAATCTGTTCACCACCGAGATCCCCCTGGGGATCTTAACCGCCTTTATTGGTGCCCCCTTTTTCATCTATCTAATTACCAGAACGGAGGAAATCTATTGAGTATTGAAGTCGCAAATCTCAGCTTCAGTTATGGCACGCATCCGATTCTCAAGCACGTCAGTTTTGCCGCTCAGGAAAATCAGTTGTTGTCCATTCTGGGCGCCAACGGTGTCGGCAAAAGCACCCTTTTTCGCTGCATGCTGGGTTTACAAAAAGGGTATTCCGGCCAAATACTCCTTCATGGTAAAAACCTGAATGCCATGAGCATTATGGATATCGCCAAAGCTGTTGCCTATATCCCCCAATCCCACTATCCGTCCTTTAACTACAGTGTCTTCGACATGGTATTGATGGGCACCACCCATCAGGTCTCGGTGATTTCAAAACCGGGGAAAAAACAGCTGCAACTGGTGGAACAGGCCCTGGAACGGCTGGGGATCAGTCATCTGAAAAAGCGGGGCTATACCCAAATAAGCGGCGGTGAACGCCAGCTGGTGTTGATGGCCCGGGCCCTGGTGCAAAAGGCAAAAATTCTGATTCTGGATGAACCGACCGCCAATTTGGATTATGGCAACCAGATCCGTGTTCTGACCCAGATAAAATCCCTGGCTCAAGAAGGTTACACGATCATCCAATCAACCCATAATCCGGATCAGACCTTTTTATTCTCCGACACGGTGATGGCCATGAAAGATGGTGAAATCGCCGCCTGGGGGCAACCCGGCGACATTTTTACCGAAGAGCTGATTCGCAATCTCTACGCTGCTGAGGTAACCATCAATAGCCTTTATGATGACCGGGTCAGAGTCTGTGTTCCCAAATGTGCCATCTGATTATCTGGTAATCCGCTCTTGGTTCAGCCTCTAGAATTGATTGACACTGACTTTAAACCATTGTCAATGGTTTTGATATAAAGAACATAAACGTCTAAAGAGGAGAAAATGAAATGAAGAAAAAACTTGTAGCCCTATTACTGGTAGTTTGTCTGGTGATGACGATGGCCACCGCCTGCGGCAGCAGCGGATCCGGCACGGCATCAGCAAATGCCACCACCAGCTTTACCGACTCTGCTGGCCGGGTGGTCGAGGTTCCGACCAAAATCACCCGGATTGTCCCTTCCGGGGCGCTGGCGCAGATCGCCCTTTTTGCTTTAGCTCCGGAAATGTTTGTCGGTCTTTCCAGTAAATGGGATGCCACTGCTCAAGAATACATCGACACCCAATACCTGGATCTGCCCGTTTTAGGCCAATTTTATGGCCAGGGTGATTTAAATCTTGAAGAAATTGCCAAGGTCGACCCCCAGATTATCATTGATATTGGCGAATCCAAATCCACCATCGTCGAGGATATGGATGGCATTCAGGAACAGGTCGGCATTCCCACCGTTCACATCGAAGCAACCATCGATACCATGGCCGAGGCTTATCGAACATTAGGGAAACTGCTTGGTAAAGAAAAAGAAGCCGAAGTTCTGGCAAAATACTGTGAAACGGTCAATACCGATACCCAAAATATTATTGATAAAGTTGGTGAAAGCGGCAAAGCCAAACTGGTTTACTGTACCGGCGAAGATGGCCTGAGTGTGCTGGCCAAGGGTTCTTTCCATGCTGAAGTAATTGATGCCCTCAGCAATAATGTGGCGGTTGTCAGTGATATTTCCAGCAAAGGCACCGGCAACCCGGTGGATATGGAGCAGCTGATGCTGTGGGATCCGGATGTCATTATTTTTGCCCCCGGCAGTGCTTACAGCGCCGTGGCAACCAGCGAAGCCTGGCAGAATCTTAAGGCCATTAAAAACGGCACTTATTATGAAGTCCCCAATGGCCCCTATAACTGGATGGGCAGCCCGCCATCCGTTAACCGTTTGATGGGGATGATCTGGATGACTCAGTTATTATATCCCGATCAGGCTCAATATGATGGCTATAAAAAAGCCGCTGAATATTACAAATTGTTCTACCACACCGATTTAACCCAGGATCAGTACACTAAACTGGTTGCTAATTCACTGGGTAAAACAGCCAAATAATTCCACCACTGATACGGCAAAGCAGCCACCCCGCTGCTTTGCCGTTTTAAAAAATTAAGGGTCTGTGACCCCTTACACGTCATGATAAGCAAAGATAAAGAAGGTAACGAAATGAAATTAATCACCATCGCCGGACCACCCTCCTCCGGCAAGACTGCTGTTATTTTAAAATTGATTGAAGCCTTTAAGATGCCCCCGGGCAGCATTGGCGTAGTCAAATTTGATTGTCTCACCTCCTTCGACAATTTAAGCTATGAGGCCGCCCAGGTTCCCGTTCAAATGGGTTTTTCCGGGAAAACATGTCCCGATCACTATTTTGTCAGCAATATTGAAGACGCTGTTCAATGGGGGATTGAGTCCGGCTTTAAACTGTTGATTACTGAAAGTGCCGGTCTCTGTAACCGCTGCTCCCCTTATATCAACAGCATTGCTTCGATCTGCGTCATTGATAATTTATCCGGGGTCAATACGCCCCGCAAAATCGGTCCGATGTTAAAATTCGCCGACATTGTCGTTGTCACCAAGGGAGACATTGTTTCTCAGGCCGAGCGTGAAGTCTTTGCCTTTAACATCAAACAGGTCAATTTAACCGCCCGGATTATTTTTATCAATGGCATCACCGGCCAGGGGACTTTTATGCTGGCTAAACACCTGAAAAATGCTCTGGAGATTGACACCATCCGGGACATGCGGCTGCGCTTTACCACCCCGGCGGCGGTTTGTTCCTATTGCACCGGCGAAACCCGAATTGGGGAGCCCCACCAGCGGGGCATGCTAAAAAAAATGGAGTTTAAAAAATGATGACTGTTTCCGATTTTATGACTCTTCTGAATAACGACTATCTGGCCCTTGTGATTGAACGCTATCCGATCACCCTGGATTTTCTAGCCAACTATCGGTTAAGCGATCTTGCCACCGATGGGCTGCTACTTGATGCCCTGGCGAACGTTGAAGACGAAATTCTGGAGGAATTTGGTCTGGAACCTTATGATCTGCTGCTGAACCTGGCCGTCTTTCTAAAAACATTTTCCGAAACCCGATCCGCCATTGGTGGGGTCACCTCAATTACCATTAATGGCGGCATCAATAAATTAAAGCAGCCGGAAAATATCAGTCTGACCATTACTGCCGGGGAAGTCATCAGTATTGTCGGTCCCACCGGATCAGGAAAAAGCCGATTACTCAATGACATCGAATGTCTGGCCCAACGGGACACCCCTACCCAGCGTCAGATAATGATTAATAATCATCCGCTGGATGATACCCAACGTTTTGAAATGGATGGCAAACTGGTGGCCCAGCTTTCCCAGAACATGAATTTTGTGATGGATCTGACGGTTCGGGAATTTCTGGAAATGCACGCTAAATGCCGGTTATCTCCCAATGTAAATGAGGTGGTGGAAACGTGTTTTTTATGTGCCAATGATCTGGCCGGGGAGACGTTTTCTGATGATACCAAGGTCACCCAGCTCAGCGGCGGACAGTCCCGGGCCCTGATGATTGCCGATACCGCCTACATGAGCGATTCCCCCATTGTTTTAATCGATGAGATTGAAAACGCCGGAATCGATCGCCGGAAGGCCATTATGCTGCTGGCCAAGCGTGAAAAAATCATCTTCGTATCAACCCATGATCCGCTACTGGCACTCAATGCTGACAAACGAATTATTATCAAAAACGGTGGTATTGACCGAATTATTGAAACCTCGACGGAAGAACGGCAAAGCCTGGCGCTGATCGAAAAACTGGATAATCAGCTACTCAAACTGCGAAATCATTTGCGTAGTGGTGATTTGATCACCAAAGAATTAATAAATCTGTAAGGAGAATCGCTTATGTGGGAATTATACGATGCCCTGATTGATGGCATCCCAGAAAATTATGGAGTTGATGAGTTGATCTGCGGAAAAAAACGGGCCTATGTCCGCAGCGGTAACGGTGTCGGAATCGCATCACCCCGGCTTTGCGAAACCCGGCTGCCGATGTTGACAAAAAACATGCTGGGCCTGCCCTTACGGGAGGTTGCCAGCTGTGCAAAATCCTGGAATTTTGTTGAGGCAGCCGTGGGCATTGCGGCTATCAATGCCTATTACAACAACCCCCAAATTGCCCGAGCCAATGGCATTGAATTTTCAGACAAGCCGCGGGTGGAGGATCGTAACTTTGATCCTTTTATTATGTGCCAAAACGATATTAAGGATAAAAAAGTCGCAGTGGTCGGCCATTTCCCCTACATTGAAAAGCTGATGGCACCGGTTTGTGATTTTTCGATTATCGAATGGAACCCGGAGTCTGGTGATTACCCCATCTCGGCCAGTGAATATATCCTACCGGACTGCGACTATGTCTATATTACTTGTGCAGCCCTGCTTGATAAGACCCTACCGCGCTTTCTGGAGCTGTCAAAAAATGCCCGACGCATTACCATTGTTGGGCCCGGAACGCCCCTGGCTCCAGCATTATTTAACTTTGGCGTCGGTGAGCTATCCGGATTTATGGTCAAAGACAATTTGCGGGCCGCCCGGATTGCCGCCGGGGCTGAAAATGTCAAGATTTCTGTCACTGGTCAAAAGGTGGCTTTTAAAAGAGAAGCGAAGGTGAAGACGCAATGAATTTCAGCTGGGATCCGACAACAATTAAATGGTATCAGGACGCCAATGCATACTCGCAATTTTTTAAAAACATTGCCGATTTTATTGCCCCCAGTTTAAACGGCTATACCACTTTATGCGACATTGGTTGTGGACTGGGCCTGATCGATCTGGAATTAAGCAAACATATCGACCATATCACCTGCATTGATATTAATGAATTTGCCCTCAATTCTCTAAAGACAACCATTGCCAAACAAAGAATTACCAATATTGAGCCCCGCCTGCTAAATTGTGATGACATACAAAATACGTGGGATGTCATCTATACCAGCTTTTTTGGCAGTCGTGAACCCGAAAAATTCCTACCCTACTGTCGCAAGCAAATTTCTGTCGTAAATCAAAAGAGCGCCAACCATTCATCAATAGAAAAATATAAATCCTTTCACAAAAACACCTGTGACCTGGTTGCTGCTGCCTTAGATAAGAAAAGCATCCCCTATTCCGTTACTGAAATCACGTTTGAATTTGGCCAGCCACTTGCTTCCTTTGAAGAAGGAAAACACTTTGTCCGCAAAAACTATCCCAAAGTCACTGAAGCAGATCTGCACCGTTTTCTATCGCAAAATCTGGTTGAAACCAATCAGACTGACTACCCCTTCTACCTTCCCAAAAAGAAATCATTGGGGATTTTTGAAATCGAAGGGAGGTGTCAATAAATGCATATCTTTTTAACCGGCCCGATCCAAGTCGGAAAAAGCACCATTATCCGCCGAACCCTGGGGCAGTTAAATCAGACCTACGGTGGTTTTAAAACTTATTTTGGTCCGGATCGACGTTTTCAAGATCGGTTACTGTATCTAAATGGCGCTGCTGAACCCAAATTTTTCAGCACCGATCACGGTATTGCTATTTTTAAGAAGGATTGTTTACCACAAGTTGATGACGCTCGATTCAATACCGATGGTGTTGCCCTGATCCAGCGAGCCAAAGCCAATGCTGCCATGATTATCATGGATGAGTGCGGAAATCTTGAACGCAATGCCCTTACCTTTCAGCGTGAAATTATAAATACCCTGGATGGCGACAAGCCTGTTTTAGGGGTGATAAAATGCGATAGCAACGGTTGGACGGATACGATTCGAAACCATAAAAAGGTAACACTAATCACCGTTACCTACGAAAATCGTAATAATCTCCCCGCTTACCTTGTCAATTATTACCTCCAAAGGGGCAGTTTCAAAGACCTCTGATGTTTATTTGCTGTCGTAGCACCGCCTCGATTTCCACTGCCTGCATTGGCTTATGGTAGTAAAAGCCCTGAACCGTATCACAGCGGTTTTCTTTTAGAAAATTGACCTGTTCGATGGTTTCCGCACCTTCAGCAATGACAGCAATGCCTAAATTTTTAGCCAGCTGGATGATCGTATTAACAATGGCCTGATCTTTTTCATCGCCAACAATCCCATCAATAAACTGCTTATCTATTTTTAACTGATCAATGGGCAACAGTTTCAGACGGCTCAGCGAAGAATATTCAGTGCCAAAGTCATCGATTGAGATGTAGACCCCTATTTTTTTTAGTCGGTTCAATACCCTAATCACATAGTTGGCTCTGTTGATGGCAATACTCTCAGTCAATTCCAGTTCCAGATATTTGGGTTTCAGCTCTGTTTCTTTGAGTAATTTTTGAATTTGATTGATTAACAGCGGATTGCGAAATTGGGTGGCCGAGACATTTACAGCAATTCGAACATGGGCTAGTCCCATGTCCTGCCAACTTTTATTTTGAAGACAGGCTGTTTTTAATACCCATTCCCCAATAGGATTGATGAGCCCGGTTTGTTCCGCCAGGGGAATAATTACCTTCGGCGGAATCAACCCCAGCTCCGGATGCTGCCATCTCAACAACGCCTCAACGGCAACAATTTTACCGGTTTCCAGAGAAATCTGGGGTTGATAATAAACCCGCAATTCATTATTGTCCAAGGCATGATACAAATGACTGATGAGTTTATTCTTAAATTCTACCTCCTCATATATGGTGTTTGAACACAATACGTAATTATTTTTGCCCTTATCCTTAGCCTTATACATAGCAATGTCGGCATTCTTAATCAGTTCCTCAGCGGTTTCCCCATCCTTGGGAAAAATAGCAATACCGGCATTAGCCGCAATATAAAATTCCTGGCCGTTGACTATAAAGGCATACTTGAATAAACCAATGATTCGGTTAGCTACCTTTAGCACCTCTTTTTCCCGGGCGATGTTATTGAGCATAATGACAAATTCATCCCCTTCAAAGCGGCAAACTGTATCGGTTTTTTTGATCGTTTGGGCCAGTTTCTGGCTGACCTGGATCAGCAATTTGTCCCCTCCTTCATGCCCCATCATATCGTTAACGGTTCTGAAGCTGTCAATATCCAGATAGATGAACCCGATCATCTTTTCGGCTGTCCGGGATACCTCAATTTGTTTTGCGATGCGTTCACCTAACAACAATCGATTTGGTAATCCGGTCAGTTGGTCATAGTAGGCCCGATACCGGATTTCCCGTTCGGACTGAATCTTTGACATCGCATCTGCCAGCAGATTGGCGATGATTTCCAACATATCCGCATAACGATCATCAATGACTGCAACTTCCCGGGACAAACAAAATACTAAAAATCCCCGAACATCGCCCCCCCGGCAGGAAATGGGAATGGCCATGGTTACATTGCTGTTGCCGCATATTTTTTGTTCTTCCTGTTTTTCCCCTGATTGATTCGCTTGCTCAAAACAATGCACCACCTGATTGGCAAGTATCCGCTTAATCCAGGCCGGAGCATTTGCCACCGGGATCTCCTGATGACAATGCTTTTGCGGTTTTAGCCCTTCTCGGCACCATTCATCGGTACAACTGAAATTTGTTTTATCCAGACTGAAAAAGCACAGACAGGCCCGATCCATATCAAAAGCTTCGCCGCTTTTTTCCAGCCATTTATTGGTGATGGTTTCAAAATTCTCACTACTGATCGTCAGGAACTCTGCGGAAATTTGCGCAATCATTTTCTGAATCTTAATTTGCTCGGTATTTTCTTTTAGTCGCTGAACATACAAAGAGTTGACAAAAAAGGCCACCCAGATACCGATACCAAACAATCCAATTCTGACCACATGCTCGTTGCTGTCAATCACCACAATCGCCTGCGGCATGATGATAAAGACCAGAATCTGGGTCAAAAAAATCGACACCGTGATTCCCACGATAGCAATCCGGTTATTAAATACAAGGGCCATAATAATTAAAATAAAGGGAAAAGCCCATACTGTCAGACTGGCTGAGCTGATAAACCGAAGGGTAATCAACGGAATGGCAGCTACCAGTATCACCATAATGATCTTATTCTGATGCTTTCTTAAACGATTGCTCCGCTGGGTAATCTGAATCACCAGCCCAACCAGTAATAGCAGGCTGCTAAAGCGGAAAATGGCGGTGAGCTCGTCGGAACTGGCCATAAAATACTGGGAAATAATATTCAACAAACTACCGGCAATAAAGACTACCGTCAGGTAATTATAGATCTGTTCCCGGGTATGGTTGTTTAAAATCATTTCGTAGGTACTGATGGGCTTCATCTTCACCAGGCCGTATTTTTTGATTGAAAAAAAGATACACAACGTCACGATATACATAATGTTTGGCAGTATTTGGAGGATTGACATCAGTGAAAACAACTGACTGATGACTTTAAAAACAACTGCTACTGCCAGAGAAACTGAAAAGCACAGCAAAATATAGCGGCCCTGTTTTTTATATTGTGGATTTTTTGTATTTCTGATCCAATCAATCAATAACACCAGCCCTAACAAAATACCACCAAAATAGTATAAATTATACAGCCGATCCCAGCCGTTATTCCCTGGGGTATTGATCCAGCCAAAGGGAGTGTTCGTTAAATTATATTGAATAATTGCTAAGTCCCGTGACAGGGAGAACACATAAATTAAAACTGCTGCCGGTATGTAGATCAAAAAATAAAGCCACCATTGTTTTAACAGCTTGTTACGCTGGGTTAGTACCAGAAAAAAATGAAACAGCAGCCCCGGAAACGTCGCCCATCCCAAGGCCGATACCCGACGCCAGAATAAACAGCTTTCCATATCCGGTGCCGAAACCGCCAGAGCAAATGCAAAAGCCCAAACGCTTAAGAAAATACACAACACAAAAAAAAGGCGGTTGCTCTTCTCTTTTGAATTAGTCAAAACGATATTGCTACCAAAAAAAACATAGCTGCCGCCAATCACAAAAAATATAAATGAAACCAGATGCGGTATTATCTCCACAATTGCTCCTTTCCCATGATATGTATTTGATCCTAAGAACTAAACCATCAATGTTTTTATGCTTTATACCCACAAATATTCAATTTCTACATAATTTGTTGCTATTTCATGATTAAAACCGCTTGTGGATGCTTTTGGGTACACAAAGCAACTCACTCCCCACGAGTATTTGAGGCTCCCAAAGAATGTCAAACAAATTCAAGCACCCCATTCTGAAAAAGAATTGGGGTGCTTGAACTTTTAGTCATTCTGTTGGCAGTCATTATTTTCAATCGCATTCTCTGCTACTTCACCACTTCATAGGGCCAATCCACAATACCACCAAAATCATAGATATTGCTATAGCCGAGATCCACCAGTTTTTTTGCCGCCTCGGCACTCCGGCGGCCGGTGCGACAATAAACAAGAATGGTCTGATTCGAATCGGCTAAAACAGTGGGAGCCTTAGCGCTGATCTCGGTGTCCGGAATCAGTACGGCATTCTCAATATGACCTTCGTTATATTCCTCTTGAGTCCGGACATCCAGGATGACCAGGTTTTTGCCCTCATCGATCATGACTTTGGCCTCTTCAGCCGTAATTTTGTTAACTGACACTATCTTCTCCTTTGTTTGTTGCTGACTTGAACATCCCGCCACCAAAATGACCACAATCAGCATCAGTATTCCTAACTTTTTCATCGCTTTGCCTTTCATAAAAACCAAATCATCCGCTCAGTTAGTAAATTCCATAAAATTCTTCCATCGTTTTACCGCTGTTGTAAATGGCCGTGGCTACCGGAACCCCCAGGTACCGCAGATGCCAGGGTTCATAGGCATAGCCGGTGATATTGGTTTTGCCCTGGGGATAGCGGACAATAAAACCATACTCATGAGCATGATCCCGGATAAACTGACCCTCCGCCGTGGCACCAAAACTTTCCACCAGATCAAAATCAACGGTGGCGGAGGTGACATCCATGGCCAAGCCCAGTTGATGCTCACTCATTCCCGGCCGGGCACTGACCAGCTCCGCCCCGGCGACTCCATACATCTCGACATTCCATTGATACAATGCCGCCTGAGTCGCATAAGAGCGATACCCGGAATTGCAGTAGAGGGTCAAGCCCTGAGCACTGGCACCATTAAATAACTGGATCAGATGCTCGGCGGCATCAGCACGCAGTTGGGTGTCCCGGGTGGAAGGCAGATTAACCCAGACCAGATCATCCGGTACATAATCCGCTGGGATATGATGGTTTTTATTGACCAGCTGGGCCAGTGAGCCCAATTCGTTGGCGGTATTGTCAGGTATCGGCAATCCTTTTAGTTGAACAATTATTTTAATGCCCTCCAGGCGCAGCCCCAACCCTTCAGTCCCGGCACTTTCACCATTCATCACCCAGGGCATCCAGCCAAAGCCTTCCACATGGGCTTCATAATACACGTCGAACAGATTGGCATTGGCTCCCGTCAAACGGATCTGTATTCCTTCCAGTCGCAACCCCTGATTCGAGGTCCCACTCAGTTCACCGTCCTCTTTCCAACCCTGCCAACCAAGATTCTGGACATGGGTCTGGTATTCAAAGCCAACATTGCTTTCCAGGTTTTCATTTATTATTTCGATGGCTTCCAGACGCAGATTCTGTCCTGTGGTACCACTCATTTCGCCATTTTTCTGCCAACCCTGCCAGCCAATATTCTGGATATGCGTTCGATAGGTCGATTGGGTGTTGGTGGTGACAAAGGGACGATCCGTTGCTCCCGGTGCCGGATCACCCTTGGGTACCACCATGATTCTGATCCCCTCCAGCCTTAAACCAAACCCTTCGGTTCCGGCGCTGGCATCATTCTTAGCCCAATCCAGCCAGCCAAAATTCTGGGCATGAACCTGATAGTACACGTCATAATTCTCAGCGCCAGCCCCGATCAGTCGGATTTTGATGGCTTCCAGCCGGAGTGACTGGCCCGAGGTACCGCTCATCGCACCGTTTTTTGCATAATTCTGCCAACCGATATTCTGGACATGGGTGGTATACTCAATGCCCACATCACCGTTAACATTCTCCAGGTTGACTTCAATACCCTCCAACCGCAGCCCCTGGCCTTCCGTGCCACTCATGGCTCCATTGCTGACAAAACTCTGCCAGCCCACATTTTGTACATGGGTACGATAGGAACAGCCCATCATCGCATTCACGGTACGCTCCGAGGTCGCGACCCGCTCCACCGAATCGGCTGTGACAGCGTTTTCAGTTTGTGTCGAATTATCTTCGGCGCTAACCCTGCTGATATGCGGCGTCATCGCCAACAATAAAACCAGACCGAATAAACCAATCAGTGTGATCCTCATTGCCCTTAATCTTAACATTTCATTCAACCCTTCCTTTTATAGCATTATCTTAAAAAATTAATTCCCATGATTTATTTTATCATAAATCATGGGAATGGTCAGATAATTTGTTGGCATTCGCTGTAAAATCATGTCTGCTCGTATTTCCTGTTAGCTGATTTTTTCAGTTTTTTCGGTCATCCTATTTTTTCCCGGAGCGCTCTGCTTTTCAGAAATGATCAACCCCAGGAGGGTCAGCCCAATTCCCAGTACCGCCAGCCCGGTTAATCTTTCCTTAAGAATCAGCACCGATGTTGCCACGGTGATGACCGGCACCAGATAAATATAAACCGTGGTTTTGGTGGCTCCCAATCGCTTGACTGCCAGACTCCAGGTGACAAAGCAGAGCGCCGAGGCCAGCAGTCCCAAAAACAGCAGATTAAAGAAATAAACCGGCTGAGTCAATGGTTTAAGACTCCAATTGACATCAAAAAAGGGCAGGGCCGGCAGCATAAAGAGGAGCCCGTAAAAAAAGATCCGCCTTGTGGTTTGAATGCTGTGATACCCCAGGCCACTAATTTTACGGGTCAGCACTGAATAAACCGCCCATACTCCGGCTGCCAGTAGCGCCAGTAAATCACCAATGGGATTGAGTTGCAACACCATGATCCCATTAAAGCTGATCAGAAAAATTCCGATAATGGCAGCCAGAAAACCGATGAAAAAATTCAGGCTCAGTTTTTCGCCATCCAGAAAGAAATGGGCCAGGATGGCGGTGAAAAAGGGGGCAATCGAAATAATCACCCCAACGTTTGAGGCATAGGTATAGGTAAGGGCAATATTCTCCAGTAAAAAATAGAGGGTAACCCCACATAAACCGGCAGCCATCATCAGCCTTTCCTCGGCCCAGCTGCGTAGGCCCATACGCCGGGGATAGACCAGGGTCAGGGCGAGATAGCCGATCACAAAGCGAAAAACCAGAATCTCAATCGGTGTAAAAACATCCAGCAGAATTTTTGTCGAAACAAAGGTAATGCCCCAGATAAAAATCGTAAACGCCGCCGCCAGATGGCCGGTCAGCCGATACTCGCCGCTCAATTTTTGCGCCCTTCGTCCCCGCTCCTGGTTCCCCGGGGCTGCGGATCATTTGGGATAAATATTTTCTGGTATTGTTTGGGCGTAATCCCGATGAATTGCTTAAAAAAATTAGTGAAGTGACTCTGATCCGAAAATCCGGTCTGATAAGCTGTTTCAAGCGGCTCCAGCCCTTTTTCCAGCAACTGCTTGGCCTGGTTGATGCGCACAGTCTCCAGATAACGGTAGGGGGTGATCCCCTTTGTTCTGGTAAAGGCCCGGACCAGATAATACTTGCCGCATCCGGTTAAGGCACATAAGTCTGCCAGTGTGATCCGCTCCTGATAATGTGCTTCCAGGTAGGCGCAGATCATTTCAATGTTGCCATCACTTTCCGGCTGATCACCATCGGTTTCCCGGATTCCATATTCTTCGACCAGCTGCTCGATCAAAAATAGAAAGGCTTCTTCTTTGTTAAATTCGCCTGCTTCCTGCATGACCATCTGATGCAGTTCCTGAAGGGCCTTGACCTGCTCGCACTGGGCTACTACCGGCTGTTTAAAAATCAACTTATCCGGCTTTCCGGTGATTTCAAAAACCACCTCCTTCATTATTTCCGGTTTGATGTTGAGGCACCGGTAATCCAGGGGTTTTTCATCAATTTGTTCGCAAAAATGATTATCGTAGGGATTAAAAAGCAGCAAATCCCTTGGTTCTACCCGGTATTCCCTGTTCTTGCAGGACAATTTTCGCTGTCCGCTTTCAATAAAACCAATCACATAATGTTCATGAAAGTGATTGGGGAATTTTTGAATAATGCCTTTTAACCGCAAGGCTTCGATTTTCAGTTCGCCATCATAACGGACGATCCGTTCTTCATGGTGTTTCATTTAACTACCTCCGCTTCCATCCCAGTGTAGCATTAATCTTCTTTTATCTCTAGGATGATATTGCAGTTCCGAAAAAAAAGCAGGAAATTACTTTCCTGCATAAAGATTCATTCGTTTGCCTCTGACAAAGCCAATCAGGGTGAGATTAAACTGACGGGCCAGTAAAACCGCTTCGTCGGTGGGCGCTGAATGGGAGGCAATCACCGGGATACGGCTTCTGATCGCTTTGATAACCATATCCGAGGGAATCCGGCCGGTGGTAAACAGGATCGCCTCAGCGATATTTTTTTCTTCCATCATGGCCTGGCCAATGGTTTTATCCACTGCATTGTGGCGGCCGATATCTTCGCAGATAAACGCCAGTTTATCACGAATGCTCATCGCACAACAATGGGTTCCGCCGGTTTCGGTAAACAGCCCGGCATTGTGGTTGCAGGCATTGGCCAGCATCAATACCGTTTCCGGGGACCAGTCATGAACCGGTAAGGGCATCAGGCTTTTGGCGTAAGCAGCCTGGCGGATTTTTCGGTTATTGCCACAGGAAATCGAGTTGCTGCCGGTATCATGATCAATTTCCGGCAATGGCAGTGGTTTATACAGCTGGACCTTGACCCGCTCCCCACTTTCACAGACATAAATAAATTCAATTTCATCGGGATTTTTGATATAGCCCTCGCTGAGCAGAAATCCCAGCACCAGGGCATCCAATTTTTCGGGGCTGCAGACCAGTTTAAAGGCCAGTTGATCATTAATATAGGCATTTAGATGATGTTCGACAATCACCATATCGGTCATTTTCTCTTCAGTCAAGCGATGATCTGCCGATTGCCGGATGCGTTCGATTGCAAAACTTTCTTTTAAACTTAAGTTGTGGCTTTCATTGATTATCTTCATTGCGCTTTTTTCTCCACTTTTTTACTATAAACAGGCTAAAATATCATTCACCTTCACTGAGAGCTGAATGTTGAACAAGGTTTCGCTATCGGATAAATCAAGCTCAGTTAATTCAATAATCCGATTAATCCGGTATTTGAGGGTATTGTAGTGAACATGCAAACTTTTCGCAGTCAGGGTGGTATCCTGATTATAATTAATATAAGCTACCAGGGTTTCCAGAAAATTGCTGCCCTTTTTATCATCCAGGTCTTTTAGTGTTTTCACCACCGGATGGATTAAGTTTTTAATATTGGTTTCCCCTCTAAAGCTTAAGATCATATGGGGAATAATCAGATCATCATAGTTGCGAATTCGCCCTGGTTTTTTCAGCTGATCGCCCAAGGTCAGCGCATTGTGCGCCTGTTTATAGTGCTCACAAAAATCGTACAGGTGATAAAATATTTTGCTGATGCCAGCGGTGCAGTCATTTTCTTCCAGTAGGTTTTCAAACGATGCCATTTCCCGCTCATTCTGAATTTCTGCGGTGATGGTGTCCAGCAAAATCACCAATTGTCCATTGTAAATAATCACCGTTTGCCGGTTAAAGAAATTCTGATAAATCCGCTTTAAGTAATACAACCGATCATTGGTATTCTGGCGATTATCGATGCGGATAACCAGGGCGAAGAGATTTTTATAGAGCTTTAGTCCATAAATTCTTTCCCGTTCTTCAATGGCCGCATGATCATACATTTTCTGGTTCAGCAGGGCAATTAAAAAGGTGTCACTCAGTGAACTGGCGGTCTGGCTGATGCCGTTGGCATCCTCCATGGTCATCGCTACAGCATGACACAGCATAATCAGTATTTCCTGATCACTTTCGCTAATTGGATGGTGGTATTCCAAAAGCTTCAGATAGGCCAACGGACGATTGTTTTTTAAAACCCGGCCAACCAGTTGCCGGTGGTTTAACAAGCCCGTCTCCCAAATGACCAGCACCTCTTTGCCCTGATCGATTTCATTTTGATTTTCATCCGTCATCACCGATTTAGCATACTCTTTATTGACATAGCCCTTGGACAAAGTCCATTCCCAAAGCGGTTCATTATTAATATTATTTCCCCCGGAATGAGCAATAAAACATAATGAAACATCAACCAGCAACAAGGGATTACCCAGCAGCTGATAGCCCAGATCCAGTAATTGCTGGATGGTATAGCCCTTCTGACAGGACTCAAGAATCTTTATTGAGCTGTCGCCAATCCGATACTGATCCTCAAATAATTGTCTGACCCGCTTAATCACCGTTTCCGGGCTCCAGGCTTTGTCCACCAGAATGGCATTCGTGCCACTTTCTCCCGTATACTTTTCGTCCAGGGGCTGATCCTCGATGATAATAAAACAGATTTTGTGATCCAGTCGTCGCTGGATATCAGACCCCTTTATAACATAGGCATAGTCCGGCGACACGTCTTCTTGTTCAGTAAAAAAGTCAATGCCTTTAATTTCAATCGTGTCGTCATTTTCATTGATGCGCATTCTAACAGGACGCCCATTCAATACCGACCTCATTTTTTTAAGTGTTACCGCCATCAAAACCACCTTATCATCTTATCGAATTTGACTCATTATATCACGGGGTGAAACCCCTGTACATCAGGGTCTTAAATAAAAACCACTGACCGTTTGCAGATCTCATTTTTAGGAATAATTTACCAATTCAACCTCCTTATTTTGTCACTTTTTACAAGCCTGCTTTGTCAAACGACTTCTTTTTTGATCACTAAAATCTCAAACCCTCACAAAGACGGCGCCACCCCCAACTGCTATACTGGTGCCAGCTCGAAATGACAACGCTTTAACAAAATCAAGGAGGATTTGAGATGGTACAACGATACTCACAATTATGTCCGGTAGCTTTCGGTGCTGGCGCTGTCAGCACCACCGGAGATGTAGCCAAAGAATTAGGATTTAACAGGGTTTTAATCGTCACGGATGAAAACGTAAAAAAAATGGGGCACTCTCAAAAAGTAGTCGACAGTTTAACCGCAGCCGGAATGGAAACCTTTTTATTTGCTGACTGTGAAACGGATGCCCCGGACTATACGGTTCAGTCTGGTGCCAATCTGGTAAAAACCCACGCCATTGATGGGATAGTCGGCATTGGCGGCGGCAGTGTTCTGGACACCGCCAAAGGAATCAGCACCTTGGGCGCCAATAATGTCAGTGTTTCAGAACTGCTGGATTCAGCCCGAAACATGATGCCACTGGAAAACCCGCCCATAAAGCTGATTTTAATCCCCACCACCTCTGGTACCGGCTCTGAAAGCACCATTATCGCCGTCATCAGCGATACCAAAAATCATGAAAAAATCGGTGCCATTGCACCACCCAGCTTTGCGATTGTTGACCCTGAATTGACCCTGGGGATGCCAAAAGAAATTACAGTTTACACCGGTATGGACGCTTTTTCCCATGTTTGCGAAGCATTAACCAGTGTACAACCCAATCCCCACTCCGATATTCTCTGTTATGATACCATTGAACGGATTACCAAATGGCTGCCAATCGCTGCTGCCGATCCCTTGAATCTTGAAGCCCGGGAAAATCTGGCCCTGGCCAGCAACAATGCCGGCATTGCCTTTAATGATGCCATGGTTCACTTGGGTCACGCCATTGCTCACGCCATGGGCGCCACCTTTCATATTCCCCATGGCATTGCCTGCGCCCTGGTCACACCAGTTATCCTTGAATTAACAGCTCCCGTTTATCCCGAAAAAGTCAAAAAAATCGGCACTTGCATGGGCCTAACCATCAGTGCCACTGATCCCCAGGAAATTGGAATCGACGTCGCCAATGGATTACGTCAATTTCAGAAACAATTGGGGATTCCAACCCTTCCGGACTTAACTATATCCCGAGAACAAATCCTCGGCTGTACAAACTATGTCGCCAATGAAGGTCTGCGTTTTCTCTGTCCGGTTCCGGCCACTGAAGAACGCATTGCCGCATCGCTGGCCAAGATTTACGACTGCTATCAGTAAATCGATTTATAAAATTTAAGGAGAATCTCTATGACTTTTGAAAATTTATTATCTCCCATTAATATTGGTACCTTAAAAATCAGAAACCGGGTGGTGATGGGCGCCATGGGTTCAGGAACGGCCCACGACAACGCCACGGTTTCGGAATGTGAATGCGCCTACTACGCCGAGCGTGCCAAAGGTGGGGTCGGACTGATTATCAACGAAGTCACCCGGGTAAATAATGAAACCGGCGTGATGATGCCCCGCCAAACCTCCGCCGCCACCGATGACTGTATCCCGGGACTGGCAAAATTGGCTAAAGCCGTTCATTTTTATGACGGAGCCATCTTTATTCAGCTTCATCATCCCGGTCGCCAGACTGATAACATGGCCATTGGCGGTCGAGCGACCATCTCCCCCAGTGGTATCAAGAGCATGTTGACCCAGGCCGAATGCCGGGAAATGACCAATGCCGAAATAAAAAGCTTTGTTCAGGATTATATCAATGCCGCCGAACGTTGCTACAAAGCGGGGATCGACGGGGTTGAACTGCATGGCGCCCATGGCTACATGCTAAACCAGTTTATTTCCCCGCTGACCAATAAACGGACTGACGAATACGGCGGCAGCACCGAAAACCGGGCCCGGGTGGTGAAAGAAATTATTGAAGGTATTCGCGCCCGCGTTGGCCGCGACTACCCGGTGATGTTCCGGATTTCAGCCGATGAGTTTCTTCGTGAATCGATGTTCCCCTTTTCCGAAGACGGCTTGCTGCTGGATGAAGCGGTGGAAATCTGTAAATACCTGGTGCCCTTTGGTCTCGATGCCATCAATGTCTCGGCTGGTATTTATGAAACCATGAATCAGGCATGGGAACCGATTTCTTTTAACGAAGGCTGGAAAATCTATCTGGCTGAAGCCGTAAAAAAAGCGGTGGATGTACCGGTCTTTGGGGTCGGCGTGATCCGCAACCCGGAATTTGCTGAAAAAATCATTGCTGAGGGTCGCGTGGACGGGGTTACCATCGCCCGGGGTCTATTGGCTGATCCCGATTGGGTTAATAAAGCTGCTGCCGGAGCGGTGGATGATATTCGCCGCTGCATCTCCTGTCTGAACTGCATGGACTCCATGATTGCCAATGGGATGAAGGGCGAACCCTTTGCCTGTGCCATCAATGCCCGGGCCGCCCGGGAATGGTTCTATAATGATGCCCGGCAGGATGGCGATGGCCGTTTAGTGGTTGTTATCGGTGGGGGCCCTGCGGGCATGGAAGCGGCCCGCAAGCTTTCTGAACGGCAATTTAAGGTCGTCTTATTTGAGAAAGACGGCGAACTGGGTGGCCAACTCGGTCTGGCCAACAAGCCGCCCCATAAAGATAAAATCAACTGGCTGATTGACTACTATAAAACCCAACTCACCAAGCTGGGGGTCGAAGTTCGCCTCAATACACCTGCCACCCATAATGCCATTACGGCTCTGAACCCTTATGCTGTTTTTGTGGCCACCGGTTCTGAAGCGATTGTTCCCCAATCCATCAAAGGCGTCAAAAAAGCCCATGTCTGCACCAGCACCGATATTCTCACTGGCAAGGTTCAGCTCACCGGTAAAAAAGTCGCTGTGATCGGTTCTGGCATGACCGGGGTTGAAACGGCTGAACTGCTGGAAACCCAGGACAATGAGGTTTTTGTGGTGGAGATGGCTGATCGCATTGGCCCCGATGCCAGCTGGCAGAGTTTCAGCGACGTTCAGGCCCGCCTGATTAAATTTGGCACCGTCTTTATGCCAGCCCATAAACTGGTATCAATTGATGATCAATCGATTAAATTGAAGCAGACCAATGGACAATACACTGATCTTTCTGTTGACTATGTGGTTCTATCCTTAGGCGTCAAAGCTGATCAAACCTTGGCCGATGAGCTTGTTAATCACTTTGATCGGGTTGTCAAAATTGGTGACACTGCCCAGATTGGCCGCATTGCCAATGCCGTCGAAACCGGTTTTGTCGCCGCTTATCAGTTGGTTTAGATTTTAATTCCATCATATTTTTAAATTTTTCGATAAAAATTGGCGAAGCCTGAAGCTTCGCCAATTTTTTCATGTTTTTATCCGTATTCTTCTCATGTCTCAAGCGCTTCTTCCCAAACCACAGCGTTTCTACCTGCATTTTTGGCCTGATACAAAAGCTTATCGACCAGATTCATGGTTTTGCTGTAATCTTCCTTATTATACCAGCATAAGCCAATCGACACCGTACAGGGAAAAGCCGTCTGTCGGGATTGAAAAGCCGTCCTGAACGTTTCACTCCGGTTTCTGGCATTTTCAAGGCTTTCCCCTTCAATCAGCACCGCAAACTCTTCCCCGCCGTAGCGACAAATCACGCCATCGTAAAAATGCTCACTCAAGCAATCGGCAAGTTCACAGAGTACGGTATCTCCGGCCAGATGTCCATATTGATCGTTCACCAGCTTAAAGTGGTCAATATCCAGCAACATAACCACGCCCGCCTTCTCCAGCTGATTGAATCGCTGGACAAAATGATGCCGATTATAGAGTTGAGTTAAGTGATCAGTGATAGCCAAAATCTCAACCTGTTTTTTTGCCTCAGTAATTTCGGTCACATCGGTAAAAACGACGATGGTTCCATGGTGCTTTCCAATCGCATTCAAGCGAATCTGATAATGTTTATCACCCATGGCAATAGTCTGAGAATCACTGCTCTCCAAAATATGCGCCAAAACCATATAACGGTTTATGGGCTCTCCAATCTTTAATTGACCGAGGATTCCAAACAAGCTTTGCATCGCCCGATTCATTTTCAGAATATAGCCTTCGCTGTCAACCACAATAACCCCCTCACCAATGGTATTAAAGATCATTTCATGGGTGACTTCACTCAAAAAAAGAATATCATAGCGATAAATACCACTGGCCACCAACACACTTAAAAAGATAAATGAAAAAGGTATCAGATCAATTTCACCAATTCCCCAGCCCAATAAATAACAGGTGCTGGCAATCATCGGAACCAGCATTCCGGTAAAAACCAGAAAGGCCCGCCTTCGGGTCACCCCTCTGGTATTTAGGATCTGTCCAATCAAAACAACCAGGGCATAAATCATCGCAAAATACAAGGCCCCTACCTGAACCATATACCATTGACCTTTTTGTGTCATCACGATGGGAAAGCCAATGCTCCTATCCACCCCCATTTGAGCATAATATAAACCATGCATCGCATTTGTCTCAACCAAAAACAAGGTAGCCGTACAGATGGCCAGCACAATCCCCATCACATAATTGTTGGCAAAACGCCGCTCCCCGGCATACTCTCTGGCAAACCAGAGAATGAGAATGGGATAAAAAGACACGCCCAGATACTCCACTCGAATCCATTGATACATGGTTTCCCAATCCGAGCTCATCAATTCCATCCCATAGGCAAAACTGTGAATTGCCATGGCAAACATTAATAGCGTAATCGCTTTAACCCCAGAAATTCCCCGATGCCGAAAGCCAACGATCCCCAAAACAATCAAGACCATTGATGAAACCACCAATATTGTGCTTAAAATTATATTCATCTAATTAGCCTCATTCAAAATTATCGTTGTCAAAAAAACACCCTTGCAAACCGAACTAATCGAGACGCTGATTTTTTATTCGGCCTTTTTTATCGTTGGCGGTTGCCAGCTGCCATCAAACACTGATTCCTGAGGCAGATAAATTCGCAGGTACAAATGAAAATTATCGGCTGAGATCGGCAACCAGTTATTTGCCAATGTGGCATCAGCTGGGGCCTGGGTTTGCAGCAATAAATCCAGTGATCCATCCTGATTGTAGGTGACGGCACTGCGGTCATTGATACTGTAGCGATTAATCGGATTATCAATTAAAAAATTATCACTGTCATAGGCGGTGATCGACCAGAAACCGGTGTCTTTGGTTGGTGGGAGCTGCTCTTTGTCAAAATGGATCACATAATTGTTGGTGCCATCAAAGGTGACGCCATCACTAGTGGTGCTGGCATTGGGATAAATGGCGACGGAAACCGGATTGGCTGCCAAACCGTTTAAAGCAATCAATGCCCGATAATCGTATTCGGTGCCAAATTCGGCCACCGGTTCACCAAAAAACCGCCAGTTATTCATCTTAACCAGAAAATCCTGAGAATCATTGAACAAGGTGGTCGACAGATCATTGATCATCGTATTCCACTCGTCCTGTCCGGAATCCCCCAGTATCGCCGGGTCAAATTCAAGGCCCGGGCCGACGCCCACCGCACTGATTTTTTCGATCATGGCCTGATCGGCGCTGGCAGGAGGATTGGCAACCATTAACGCATTGGCGGTATTAAAAAACTCCGCCGGAGTCATCTGCAAAACATGTTCGATGGGAATAAAGTTATTACTTTCACTATAGCTGCCCTTAGCTGGAATATAGGCTTCCCCCGACAAATAATTCGTCAGCGGCAGCAATTGGATGTTATTTTGAATGGCATAAACATTGTCAAGATCGGCTTCGCCGTAGCTGAGCACCCGACACAGAATCCAGGCCATATTGGTAGGCATGGCAACATGAACCAGGTCTTTGGGAATTTCACCACTGTAATTGGGCCCGGTAATCAGAAAAGCCGTCTGATCCGGATTATCGCTGCCGGAGCCGGTAATTTTGACGGCATTGGTATAAGCATCCATGATCTCCCCGGAACAAAATCGGTCCGCTTTGGGCATCACAAAAACCATTGCCGTTTCCGAAAGATCTAAAAATGCCTGCGAATAAAGGGTATCGGTATTGAGGGTGACCACATCCTTAGCACTGGCATTGGCCAGATTATGGCTGTGGAACAACTGATTGGGCGGTGCCTGGGTCGTCGTTGGTTCCACTGTATTGGTCATCTTTTCCATGGTGGCATTCACCAGCACCAACGGAAAGGCATAAACGTAGGCATCGTAGATGGTCTCTTTGATACTCTCTGTTTTTGGTTCATTCTGGCTGGCGGTACAGCCGGTCAAAAACAGCAACGAAAGAAATAGACAGATAATCCTGGTAATCTTCTTCATGACAAATTTCCCTTCTTATTCAAATAAGCTAATCTGCAATCATCCTGGATAATTTTTCGACTCATGATCAATTGCTCTATTTCATTCATTGTAACCCAATTCCGACAAAAAAATAAGACTCAAAATATTAATTTTGAGTCAGACTGTCAAAAAAGATAACCCAGTACCGACAATTGTTACATCATGTTGTACGCATCGGAGCGGACACGGCAGAGCCTGTCCGATTCCGCAGCGAACAACAGATTAACAATTGGTCGGTACGGTAGTTTATTGATAACCTCACTCAAATATTAATTTTGAGCCTTATTGCGGCATCAACTATTTAAAAGCTGTACTGATAGGCAAATTCATCGCCTTCGTTGCCGATAAACATCAGATAAGCACCCGCTGGCACCGGTACGTCTTCGATTACGGCATACATGGTATCGGCCAACACCGTCAGTGCGGGGTCATAGATCACCAGGCGGCCGCCCTCTGGTAGGGTGACACTAAAGCTACCGTCAGCGTCCAGCTTCCTGATGACATTTTCGCCTGCCGTATCAATCCTGATTTTTTCATCACTGGCCAGCACGGGGATATCAGCCACATCCACAAAAACATAACCCATTGCCGTCATTGTGGTGGTTCCGTTTTCTTCTGTAAGGGTTGGCTCAACCAGATCCCGGGCGTAGGGCAGGTTGTTATAGGCGGTATTTTCGTCTTTCAGGGGATAGGGTGTAAAGCTGCCGTCACTGCCAAAATAAATAGTTCCCGGAAGCTCCGGCAGACTGCCAGTCACAGCAGAAAATGCATATAAATCAATGGCACTGAGATTTTTGGGAATCCAGGCTTTACCGGCAAAACGACTGGTATCGATCGGGTTATTGGCCGTAATACCCTGACCGATGACCAGCGAATAATCGGCCGTATTCATCGACTGCAGCACCAGTTTTTTGCCAAAACTTTCAGAAAAAGACATCCGATATCCGTTTTGCATATCAAAATAGCCCTCACCGCTGTAGGAATAACTGCCAGCGGTGGTAAAGCCATCGCCATCGAAGCGTTTGTATTCCAGCGTGTTATTCTGCTGATTAAACTCAATTTTGATGACACTGCCGCTGGCTCCATAATATCCGGCAAAGCTGAGTATTTCGCCTGGTATCGCTGTGGTAGTGGTTGTTTGCTCGGCTTCTGCCGGGGCGGAAATAATTTCCTTCTCTTCCAGTAGTGTCTGGGTGATGGTTTCGGCAATTCCCGAAGCATCCCCGGTACCAGCAAAGATCAGAGCCACAGAAAGTTTCTCTTCAGGAATGACATACAGCTGAGAATTAAACTGCAGCGTTCCGCCATTTTTGCTCAGTACATGGACACCCTGTTCGGCAAAACTGGCAACGTCCACCATATCCCAACCCAAACCATAATTGGTAATCGGGGTGCCTGTCGGCACTGTTTCTTTTCCATACTGGGGACTGGTATACTCGGTAAAGGATTCGGCACTCATCAGCATGTTTTCCAGCAGAGCATTGCCAAAATGGCATAGATCCACTGCCGTTGCGGAAATTCCCCCGGTGCCCATCAGATTAATGATTTCTGCTGGCAGAGCGGTGCCATCCTCGTTGTTATACTTCAGGGCAATATTGGGATTTCCAGCCTTAAAGGAACAGCTGCTGTCGTTCATCCCGGCTTTTTTAAAAATATTCTGCTGCAGATAGTCGGAATACGTCTGGCCGGACACCTTTTCAATTAACACCTCGGCCAGAGTGAATCCATCATTACAGTAAACACTGACCACCCCAGGATCAGCCTTGAGACTGGAACCCGCCAGATAATTCATAAATTCCGTCAAAAACTGGGAATCTTTGGCCGATGCAAAGCCATTATACATCATCGTTCCCGGCAACCCCGAGGTATGGTTAAGCAGCATCCGAACCGTGATGTCCTTGTAGCGGCTGTCCGCCATGGTGAAATCCGGCAGGTAGCTAACCACCGGTTTATCCAGCTCCAGCTGACCCGCCTCCACCAGCTGCATCACGGCCGCAGCTGTAAACACCTTACTGACCGAACCAATATTAAACTGAGTGCTGGAATTTACCCCCAACGCCTCAGTCCGGTTGGCCATGGCAAAACCTTCTTCATAAACAATTTTACCATTGTCCATAATAGCCACGGTGGCACTGGAGGCCCCACCGCCAGCGATGGCTTTCCAGATTTCGGTGCGTGCCGTGGTGATGGTTTTTTCATAGCTCTGACTCTGGGATGGGGCGGTCGTACATCCCGCCAAAGGAACAAGAATCAACAACAAACCAAGCATCACAACTGTTAATCGTTTTTTTAACATTTTCTTTATCCTTTCGTTTTTTTATAAATTGTTCCCTCTTTTAATACCAGTCTTTAACCGCTTTTATAATTCCTGTCGATGTTGCCCCACTAAACGGTATACGCGTAAGTGAATGTCGCTCCCGGCGCACCGATAAAGACCAGATAAGAACCGGCTGTCACTGGGATTACTTCGGCGACGCCACTGCTGCTGTCGTAATCTCGCTGCAGATCGGGACCATAAATCACAATCCGGCCACCTTCTGGCATAACCGCACTGAAGGTTCCATCATTATCCAGCTTGCGGCAGATACTTTGCCCATCACTGCCAATTACAATCGCTTCATCGTTCTGCAGCGACGCCACGGAAGCGGTATTGATAAACTGATAATCCATGATGGTTAAGATCCTTTGGCCGTTGTTTTCGGCAATCGTCGCCTGGGCCAGATCCCTGCCGTAGGGCAGCACCATTTGGGTTGTGGTCGCATCTTTTAAGCCATAGAGGGTGTAGCCGCCATTGGCCGTGTGATAAAGATAACCCGGCAGCTCTGTCACAACCCCGGTTTTTACGCCCATCGCATTGGCGTCAATGGCCGAAAGATTGGTGGGAATCCATGATTTTCCGCTAAACTGGCTGGTATCCAGCGCTGCCGCTGCTGCCGCCATTTTCTGCCCTGAGACAAAACCAGCATCGCTGCTTTGATCATAGATCATAAAAAATTCCTGGCCGAAATTTTTGGCAAAACCAGCTCGATAGCCCACCGGTAAATGAAAATAACCATCACTGAGATAGGGATAGGTGCCCTGGGTTTCAAAGGTCTTGCCGTCATATTTTTTATAAATCATGGCATTTTTCTCGTTATTGAATTCAATCTTTACAATCGCTCCACCATCGCCATAAATCCCGGCGTAAGCCAGAAACTCATCGGGGATGGTGGCTGCCGTTGGTTCTGCTGTCTCCGTTTCCAAACCCTCACTGAGACCATTTTCATCAAGCAGCGCCTGGACAATATCATTGGCAACGCCAGTGACATCGGCATTTCCGGCAAAAACAATGGCCACCGAGATATTTTCCTGCGGCAGCAGATATAACTGCGAATTATATTGGGGCGAGCCGCCGTTTTTACCAATCACCGTCACCCCCTGGCGCTCAAAATCGGCCACCGCCACACTGTCCCAGCCCAACCCATACGGATACAGGGGTGTTCCAGCAGGCACGGTTTGGTCCCCATATTGGGGACTGGTATATTCGGTGACCATCGCTTCACTTAAAATTTTGCCCTGAAACAGGGCCTGGCCATAACGACATAAATCAGCGGCGGTGGCGGCTATCCCGCCGGAACCAAGGCTGTTTATATATTCCACTGGAGCAGCGCTGCCATCTTCGTTGTATTTCCGGGCAATGTCGGTGTTATCGGCTTTAAAATAACAACTGCTATTTTTCATCCCGGCTTTTGTAAAAATATTGGTCGCCAGATAATCAGAAAAAGATTGGCCGGAACTCTTCTCGACCAGAATTTGGGCCAGCGTAAAACCATCGTTGCAGTAGACACTTACCTTCCCGGGATCGCCCTTTAACTCAGTACCAGCCAGATAGGCCAGAAATTTTTGGGTATAGTCTGGGTCCGGCTCCGTTGTTTCGGCATTGGTGGTATAGGTTCCGGGCAAGGCGGCGGTATGATTTAACAGCATTCGAACCGTGATATCCTGATAGCGGCTATCAGCCATGGTAAACTCCGGCAGGTAATCAACCACCGGTTTATCCAACTCCAGTTTTCCGTCTTCGCAAAGCTGCAAGACTGCCGCAGCGGTAAACACCTTGCTGACCGAACAGATATTAAACTGGGTGTCTTTGGTTACCGCAAGCCCGGCTTCCCGGTTAGCCATGGCAAAACCTTCTTCATAGACCAGATTACCATTGTCCATAATCGCCACGGTGGCACTGGAGGCCCCGCCTGCTGAAATGGCATTCCAGATCTCCGTTCGTGCCGTCTCAATGGTTTTTTCATAGCTTTTGGGTTCTGCCTTGGAGCTACACCCCGAGAACATCAATCCCAGCATTATCAAACATCCCCAGATCAAAATTCTTCTTTTCATTACCGTTCCTTTCAAAAATCATCCACAATTTTTTCTGCTATTTCTTTTTTACCCCAACACGTTTAGTTTATCAACCTTTTTTCGTATAAAAAAACAGATAGTTATTACATATCTGTTTTTAGGGCTTCCTATTTTCAGTTTTCTTGATTATAAAATAAAAAACGACACCGCCATAATCAGATAAACTGCCAGCAGCTGAACCCCTTCCAGCCAGTTGGATTCGCCGTCACTAGCCACCCGATTGGCAATCAGTACCGACAATACCAGGGCCACCAGTTCAAACTCGTTAAAAATGATGCTCATCGGCGTAAACAGCAGACTCAAAAAAATCAGCACTGGCGTAACAAAAAGAATCATCTGGAGACTGGATCCAATGGCGATCTCCATCGCTACATCCATTTTATTTTTATAAGCCATCACAATCGCGGTGCTGTGTTCAGCCGCATTGCCGATAATCGGCACCAGAATAATCCCGACGAAAAACTCACTGAGGCCAATGGCTTCGGTCATCGGTTCAACTGCTCCCACAAACATCTCACTCTCAACCCCAATCAGGACCGTTGCGCCAATTAAAACAGCAATCGCCTTATTAAGCGACCACTTGGGCGTAGCTTCCTCCTCTGGTATCGCCGCATAAATATCTTTATGGGTGTAAAAAGAAAAGTACAGACTCATCAGATAAATGGCAAACATGATTATTGCTACCGTAATGCTGAGACCCTCATAACGGGTATTGAGAAGATCGGCGGCCACGGTATGAGTAAAGATCGCCGGAACGGTTAAACCAATGACCGCAAACAAGAGCATACTGGACGACACCTCAATGGATTGCTTATTAAAGGTTTGGGATTTAAACTTAATCCCTCCCATCAGCATGCTGGCCCCTAACACCAGTAGAATATTACCAATCACCGAACCGGCAATAGACGCTTTGACCACGTCAAACAAGCCAGCCTGCATGGCAAAAAAGGCGATGATCAGTTCGGTGGCATTGCCAAAGGTGGCATTGAGAAAGCCGCCGACACGGGGTCCCGAATAAAAAGAAATTTCTTCGGTTGCCTCACCCATAATACCCGCCAGGGGGATAATCGCCAAAGCTGACAAAATAAACATCACGGTGGGTGAAAAGTGCATGAATTCTCCGACAATACTTATCGGCACAAAAATCAGTAAAAACCTT
The DNA here is from genome assembly GCF_002237635.1 of Acetobacterium sp. MES1. Lineage (NCBI taxonomy): Bacteria > Bacillati > Bacillota > Clostridia > Eubacteriales > Eubacteriaceae > Acetobacterium > Acetobacterium sp. MES1. Next base: position 358,599 of record NZ_MJUY01000013.1, on the reverse strand, counting down.
AGTATCTTCATCTACACTCACTATCCTCGTTCTTAATTTCTGATTCCCTGACACTGGTAAAAGAATACCACAAACCTTAAAGAAAATAAATGCAAAGATAACAATATCAGGCTATAATAAGTATTAACTCTAAACCGTTAATATTTAATTTTCTGGAGGTATTTCCATGAAACTGGATAATGACCAGTACCGGATCATTGTTGAGTCCTCACCCAATATGATCTGGCGGGCTGGAACCGATACATTGTGTAATTATTTTAACACCACCTGGTTGAAATTTACTGGCCAGACAATGACTCAGGAAATGGGAAATGGCTGGGCCGAAGGTATTCACCCCGAAGATTTTGACATGTGCCTGAAAGTATATTTGGAAGCCTTTGCCAAACAAGAATCCTTTGAAATGGAATACCGGCTTAAACGCCAGGATGGTGTTTATCGCTGGATCAATGACCGGGGCGTTCCCTACTATATCGGTGACCATGAATTTGCCGGCTATATTGGTAGCTGCATGGACGTGACCGATAAGGTGGAAGGCCAGAAGCTGCGGGATCTGGCACAGCGTGACGGTCTGACTCGAATCTACAATCGCCAGTATTTTGAACAATTGGCCAATGTTGAATTTTCCAAAGCCAAACGATTTGATGCTGATCTTTGTGTTGCCATGATCGATATTGATCACTTTAAGACGATCAATGATACTTTTGGCCACCATGCTGGGGATCTGGTTTTAAAAACGGTGGCTAAAACCATCAATGAAAGCATTCGGGCCTTCGATCTGTTTGGTCGCTATGGTGGTGATGAATTTGTTTTGCTGATGTCCAATACCAATTATGTTGAAGCTTCGATCCTGATCGCCCGATTAAAGCATGTCCTTGAAACCATCGAAATAAAATATAATGATACCCTGATCCGTATCAGTGCCAGTTTTGGATTATACCAGATGCATCATGAGGTGATCCTGGAAAAGGTCATCATTGAGGCCGACAAAAAATTGTATGAGATCAAAAACAGTCGCTCCAAACAACCCCCACATTCAGTTGAGCAGCGACCTGCTTTATGATCGATAACCGCTTTTCCCCCTGTTTATCGAGTATCAAGCAAACTCTTGTCCGCATACCAAAAAAGCAAGTGAGCTTTCAAAAAGCGCTCTCACTTGCTTTTTCTGATGCTGCAATGATTATTCTAAACGGATTCACCTTATTCACGAATGACCGTCTCTTCTGTTTTTTTCATTCTTTTTTCAGTCTTTAACAACCGCTGGTTGGTCACTGCCAGAAAGCCAAATACCATCAATCCGATGCCAACCGCTACCCAACCCAGGAAGAAAAAAATTATCAGATATGGGGAATTCGTACCGGCAATTTCCAGAATCCCTTTAAGAAAACTCCCCACCGTTAGAGCGGCAAGCCCCGAATTGTAACTGTTATAACCCATGCGATAAACGACAAACCGGGTAATAAAGGCCAGGTAGCGACCAATCAGCAAATACCCCAACGCCCCACCCAATAATGGGTATAAAAACATCCATGTCATGGCCGCTGCACGGACCCCGTGTCCAAAAAAACCGTAGATCAGATTGACGGCCACAGCCACCAGCGCCAGTAGCAGGTAAACCACGATGGTTTTACGGATCCTATTATTGTTGCTTTTTATTTTAATACCCGAAATAAACAATATCACTGACCTCCCGTTCTGCAATACTGCGGCCGTCGGTGGGATTATTGACCACTTCGCCATTAAAAACCATGGTGGATGATCCGCCGCCATCCAGATTGTAGGCAATGGTGCAGCCTCGTTCTTTAAATTCCTGGGCCAACTGAAGTAGTGAAAGCCCTTCGCTCTCATCCGTCCGGCCATCCGAAACGATCACCAGATAATGTCCCGCTGAAATCTGTCCGATGGCCGTACGGGGATTGCTTTCCTTGGCTTGCCCCACTTCGCTGCTACTATCAACCATGATGTCACCATTTTCAACCAGGGCTGGCCCAAATGATAGCACCTGCCAATTCTCACTTAATGATGCCATACTGACGTCATTTTCATCGGCAATCGAAAAATTGCCATTCTGATCAATAACCAAGGCCTCATTCTCACTGGCACTATCCCGATAGATAATGCCATTACGCAAAACATAGCCGTCGTCCCGGAAGCCGTAATAGTCACCATTGATGGCAAAGATGGCATTTTGAGCAGCGGCGATATCTGACGTTTTGGCCTTGACATTTCGCCCATAGGTATTATTGGCAAAGGCTGTTTTCAGATAGGCCGCATCCGAAACCTGAATATCCGCCACATAAATGGTCGAATCATATTTCAAAATGGTTTCAATGCTAATCTGGATATTTTCATCACTATAAGATGTTGCGGTAATCACCGGTTCGGTTTCTGCCGCTGTGGACGTTTCGGCACTTGTTTCTGGTGCCACAATCACCATTGATTTCTGAAGCACAAAAGTATCCATTAGCACAAAGGTAAACAACCCCACCAGCAGGAGCGAAAATATCCCTGCCCAACGATACGGTTTTGAAAAGAACTTGATCATTTAAGACGATACTCCTTCCTCGATTCCCCGAAAATAAAATTTTTCTGAATCAGGTAACTGCCGATAAATAATCCCGTGTCAACGCATATTTTTAACACCGTCAGGTGAATCGGTAAACTGCTTAAACTGGAGACAAAGAACCAGCTTAACAGCATCTGACTGATAAATAAAATGGCGTACTGCAATGCCGCCTTCCCTTCCCGATCGGTATTTTGAAAAACCCAGTGCTTATTAAGCAGATAGTTGACCCCGCCGGACATCACCCGGGCGATAATGGTTGCCTCCAGGATTCCCAGTGAGGTCGCTCCAAAGGCAATTTGCATCAGTAGCGTAAAGACCGAGTTATCCACAATCGCCGAGACAAAAGATGATAAACTGAATTTTAGAATATTCAGGTAGATCCGGGCTGAATCTTTAATCGCATGAAAATGAGATGCTTTGTTTTCATTCAAATAAATGGTCTCAATCGGGACTTCCACAAAGGGAATTCGGCTTTTACCAGCTTCCAGCAGCACATTCATTTCATACTCATAGCGGTCACCGGGAATCTTTAGTAACTCTTTTGTCCAACTCATCGGAATTCCCCGCAGTCCGGTTTGAGTATCCGGACACCGCTCTCCGGTACTCAATAAATAAGCCAGCGATGTGATGCGGTTACCCCACTTGCTTTTAAAGGGAGTTTTTACATTATTGAAATCCCGGGTTCCCAGAATCAGGCTGGCCGGGTTTTCTTCCAGCATCCTGGCTACGTTTAAGATGTCCTCCGGTGCATGCTGTCCATCGGCATCCGCCGTTACATAGCCCGGCGCATCGGGATAAATATTGGCGGCATAGGCCATTCCCGTTTTTAATGCGACGCCTTTACCCATATTTTTGCTGTGAACCCGAACCACACAGTCAAGCTTTTCTCTTAAAATATCAAAGATGATTTCATACCCGGGGGCACTGCCATCATTTATAATAATTGTTGTTAAGTCATAGTGTTTTAGTTTTTCAACTAAGGTGATCAATTTTTCGTCCGGATTCAGAGCCGGAATAATCACAACAGCTTTCATAATGCTGACCTCCTTTATGTTCTTGTCGGCATTCTATCGTCCTAAAGTGATTGTTCTGTGATTGGGTTCTGAATTTTAACGCTTTGTTTCAAAAGCCTTCCCGATTTTGATGCGATTTTAGCCAAACACAAAAAGGTCGGAAAAGAGATAAACCGTATCTCTTTTCCGACCACGTAAAACATCAAGTTAAACCATTTTATTTTGTGAACAAATTAATAATCACAAGGAGAATTACCGCTCCCACTGAGGCAACAAAAATACTCCAAAGATTAAATCCGGTTACTCCCGTGGTTCCGAAAAAGCCAAATACAAAACCACCAATCATGGCGCCCAGTATTCCAACGACAATATTTTTAATGAGTCCCATTTTTTCATTGTTTTTTGTCAGCATGCTGGCCAGCCAACCGGCTAAACCACCAAGGATAATCCAGCTAAAAAACCCCATATTATCACATCCTTTCTTAATTTTCAGGTACTTGCAACGCTTCCTTCCATCTTGGATTTTATTTCGCAATTACCTAATTTTCTTCTATTTGTTATTATACCCGCTTATCTTTAAACAAACCTTCCAACTTCATCGTTTTCATCTGCCCCACTTTCTCTCCACTCTATTATTTAAAAACTTTTTTAGTCGGTTAAACTTAAATTGCATCTAAGCTTTTAGCGTTAAAATAATTAGTTGTAGCCTCTATTGAGATTACCACGTTTTGCGATTCACTCTTTACCATATCCACGATTAACTATAGAAAGGCACTTTCTACTCTTAACTGATAAAAGTGAAATACAATCATGCAGATTAATTCGACTGAACTCCCCTTTTCTGAAGACCTGGACATGAATGGTAGTTTAAAGGAGTTTCTCCTACAGCAGCAGATTTACCGGGCTGCCATCAAAGAAATAAAAACCAAGCTGGAAATTTTGGATGAAGAGTTCCAGGCCAGATATGACCATAACCCGATCCATCATATGGAGTACCGGCTTAAATCTCCCCAGAGCATCGCCGGAAAGATGCAGAAAAAAGGGCTGGAAATCACCGCTGAAAACATCCGTAAAAACCTGACGGATATTGCTGGCGTTCGGGTGATCTGCAACTATTTACACGACATCGATCGGATTGCCAACCTGTTGCTGCGCCATGATGACATTACCCTGATCCGTAAAAATGATTATATCAATGAGCCCAAAAAAAATGGTTACCGCAGCCTTCATCTGATTGTACTGGTGCCCATCTTTCTGGCCGAGCGAACCGAATCCGTTCCGGTGGAAATCCAAATTCGTACCATCGCCATGGATTTCTGGGCCAGTCTTGAACATCAGCTCAAATACAAAGGTCATAGCGATATCTCCGAAGGCCTCCGGGAGCGGCTCAAATACTGTGCCGAATCAATTACCCGACTGGATGAGGAAATGCAGATGATCTATGAGGAAATTACGACAAACGACTGCGACCAATAATAATCGATACCGAGGCCATCACCTCGGTTTTTTTATGTTTTTTTTGCATATCTTATTGACACTCTGATTATTCTATGCTATCTTATTTATATTCATTACTGTTTAGTAATTATTATTTTATAAGTTGATCTAATTTTCTTCTGGATTGCACCCCTAACTTTCCAGAATCTTGATCAATTATACTACCTAACTAAAATATTAATATGGAGGAAAACAAATGTCAGAATCAAAAACACTTAATAATCTTATGGAGGCGTTTGCCGGAGAGTCCCAGGCAAACAGAAAGTACACCGCATACTCAAAGAAAGCTGAAGCTGATGGAAAAATCAATGCGGCTAAATTATTTAAAGCTGCCGCCGATGCTGAAACCCTGCATGCCTTAAAACATTTTGAAGTCGCCGGAAAGATCCATACCACTGCTGAAAACTTAAAAGACGCCGTGGCTGGCGAAACCCACGAGTTTACAGAGATGTATCCGGATTTTCTAAAAACAGCGGAAGCTGAAGGTAATCAGGATGCCATTAAAACCTTTACCTTTGCCATGAAAGCTGAAGCGGTTCATGCCCGACTCTATCAGGAAGCCCTAGAAAACCTCGATCAGAGCGAAGAAGTTTTCTACTACCTCTGCCCCCTCTGCGGTAATATTGAAAAAGCCGTACCTGATAAATGCGCCATTTGTGGCGTTCCCGGAAGCAGCTTTATTAAATACTAAGCCATCCATTTTTCTACTCTCCTAACCTAAAAACCAGAAGAATCTGCTCGCACTGAGTAGAGTTCTTCTGGTTTTTTTAATCGATAGTCGAACTACCTAATAGCAAAGAATTTCTGCAAGCTACTCAACTTTTTCAGCAGGGCATTTTTTCGATCAAAACCCAAATGACAAAGCTCACTTCACTCACACCGCATAAACTCCTATCCGGTTCTTCACCAGATCCCCCACTGCTTCACTGGCTTCAAAAAGATCATTAGCATAGGCATCGGCCTTAATCCGGGCGGCGTATTCTCTGGTTACCGGGGCGCCACCCACAATCACCTTCACCTGAGAGCGCAGGCCCGCCTCAACCAGCGCTTCCAGCGTGGCATCCAGTTCCGGTAAGGTAGTCGTTAACAAGGATGACAGCGCCAGCACATCGGGCTTGTGGGTTCTAATCGCTTCGACAAAGTCTTCCACTGGCACATCAATGCCCAGATCAATCACCGTATAGCCGCTGCCCTGGAGCATCATGATCACCAGGTTCTTGCCGATATCGTGGAGATCGCCAGCGACGGTGCCGATGGTAACAATCCCTTTTGTTTGACCGGTTGACCGGGAGATGATCGGTTCCATCACATACATGGCGGCGTGGGCCGCCCGGGAGGCCATCAGCACATCGGTAACGTAGATTTCCCCATCAAACATTTTCTGGCCCAGATCTCGAAAGGCCGGGTTAATGGCCGTTTTGATGATTTTATCGGTGCGAAGCCCCATGTTTAGGGCATCCTTGGTCTTGTTCATGGCTTTCTGGGTTTCGCCTTTTTCAATGGCTTCCTGCAGTTGATCCAAAATTTCTTCCATTTTTTGCTTCCTTATCGTTTATGAAACTTGCGGTACTGGGTGGGGGTGATCCCCTCAAATTTCCGAAATACCTTGGTGAAATAACCGGCATCCTCATAGCCCACTTTTTCGGCAATGGTCTGAATCTGATAATGGGGATTTTCCAGTAACTTTTTGGACTTCTCAATGCGCACTTTCAGCACATGATCCATCATCGACAGCCCCAGCTGATCCTTGAAGATTCTGCCAGCATAACCCGGGCTTAAACAGGCGGCCTCGGCAATGGCTTCCACTGTCACATTTTCGGGATAATGGCTTTCGATGTAGTTAAGCATCAGGGTGATGTTGGGGTTTTGGGGTCTTTGGTGATCTGCTTCCAGCGCCTCCAGCTGTTCCAGATAAGCATCCACGGCCTTTGAGGCCAGCACCCCGATGGCTTCCATGGACTGGGTTTGATAGAGTTTGCCAATGGTATCATCATTGATTCCGGCAAAGACCGGCTGTGGTAATCCCAGCTGATCGACCACCCGTAACAGCATCACCAGCAGTTCGGTCATTTTGGATCGCATCACCGGCAAACTCTGACGGGCTTCATAGCGCAGACCAGTGATTAGCCCTTCCAGATAGTTCCGGGCTTTTTTGCGGTTATTCTCAAGCTGATGGCGGATGGCATCCTCGTCAACCAGAGAAATCGTTTCCCGTTTATCCGTCTGGTGATCCGGATTTTTCCGATTCTCAATTTCCGCATGAAAAAGGGTTCGCTGGCGAGCAAACTCCCGGGACTGCTCGTAATTCTCCCAGCCAGCCTTCATGATGTAATTTGCCACGACGTAAAGCAGATAGGCCGAGGCCTGAACCTGGTTGCCGGTCACAATGGGGAGCTCCCCCACTGCGGCAAAGAGTTCCTCAAAGTCGGTGGTAATGGGCTGGTTCATCTTGCGCAGTTCAATCCAGAAAAACTCCTCCGGCTCCCACATCAACACCTGTCCGCAGATGATCGTGCCAACATGGGAACCGCCCAGAATAATCGGCGCCGCCCACTCAATCAGTCCCGACGGGCACCTAAAAATATAGGGCTCGCCAAACAATGCCGCCTGTTTGCCCGCTCGTTTATAGGCTCCCTGGCAACGAGTTTTACCGCCCTCTAAACCATAGATGATCCGGCAAAACTTGCTGCATTTCTTGATCCCTTTTCGTGGAAAGATCGACACTCCTTCCACATCGACAATGTTAGCCATCAGTCCCGTGGTGGTGGTAAAGGCGTCGAGAATTTCCTGAAGGGTCTTGATATCAACCAGGTCGTTAATGCGTTTATTTTTTTGTTGGGATTGGCGGGTTTCGGTTTGATCCATGATTTCACCTGTAAGTTTTCAGCTCTATATTTTTATCAGTATAGCACTGTTTGTTTAAAAATAAAACACGACATGTTTTAATTCTTTGATAAGCTTAAAAACAACACAGCGCAGTTCCGCCGTGTTGTTTTTGTCATTTTTACTCAATTTATTTGTTTAGTTATCCTTTTGGGAAACTTTCTTCTGATACATGATCAGACCGATAAAGCCACCCATAAAACCGCTCATCAGGCCACTGATACCGTTACCCAGAGCATTGGCAAAAGCCGTTTCCGGTATGGAGACTAAAAAGTAATTCAGCGCAAAGCTGATCAAAAGCCCCATGATGCCGCCGACTAATCCGGTCATTAGTGCTGCTTTCATTGAATTTAGCCTATTTTCCTAGAGCTTGTTTATTTCATTGAAGGCCTGAAGCATGGGGCCAAGTCGGGGATCACCAACCATAAGTGAGTTGCCATTTTCATTCAAAAGTGTCGGCATTAAGATAAAATTACCTTTCTGTCCATAAATGTTGGCACAACGTTTCGACTCTTCAATTAATTCTTCTACTGAAGCGCCGATATAACTGGCTGGCCCGGATGAATCCCATCCCCCTTCAACAATCAAACGTCCCTGATATTTTTCCAGAATTCCTTCCAGATCGTTCATCGGCTGGGCTGAGTGCCAGATTTTAGCTCCCATTTCCACATAGTCACCGACAATTTCTTCACATTTGCCACAGGTATGCTGGGCGAAGATCACCTCTCTGGAAGTGACGGCCTCAATAATCCGTTGATGCGACGGTTTGATTACTTCCCGATAGACTTTCGGAGACATAAACAGTCCATTAGCGGTGGCCAGATCATCAAAATAGGTCAATACATCCGGCTGATAGGCATCAATAATACGATTGTGACAGGCGATTCTAAAATCTGCCAAGGCTTCAAAAAATCCCCGGCAGGCATCGGGATCTTCCACCAGTGAACAAAGAGCATTTTCAAAGCCCATGAAAGCGGCCATTCGTTCAAATAAACCACAGGGACTAAAAAGATTTACTACCACTTCATTACGGTTATTTTGATTAAAGTCTTCCAGTTCTTTTGCTGCCGCCGCTTCAATGCCGAGGCTATCAAGATCTACAAAATGGACATGTTCCTTCCAGTCGGCAATGTCCTCAAACATAAATTTATTTGGTTCCGGCATTGCGCCTTCTTTAGTGACAACCCAATTAACACCAAAAGAATCTACTCCACCTTGCAATGGACTTTCTATGAGACTTGCTGAAATAAAACCACACATTTTATACGTTTCCATTGAATTGGGAATAAACTCCGGTTTCTTCCCCTCGATCATCGCAAAAAAATTCTCTCTCTGATTCATCTTTTTTCTCCCTTATCGATATTTTTTATCATAATACGCATCACTTAACCAGTTCTTTAGCCTTTACTGCGGCACTGCCAGCATCAGCGGCATATCCATCAGCCCCAATTTCGGCAGCGAATTCCGGTGTCACCGGGGCCCCACCGACAATCACTTTAAAACCACTTAAGCCGCTAGACTTGATGGTTTGGACGGCACTTTTTAAAGACGGCATCGTAGTTGTCAGCAGTCCCGATAAAGCAACTAAGGTAACATTGTCATTTTCCTTAATGGCATCCACAAATTTTTCATCAGCCACATCGACCCCCAGATCCACCATGGTAAAGCCAGCACTTTCAATCATCATCGCAACCAGGTTCTTGCCGATATCATGAAGATCCCCTGCCACGGTACCAATAACACAGGTGCCCAGTGATGCAGCGTTATCCCCGGCCATCAACGGTCTTAAAACGTCCACCCCTTTGGACATGGCTTTGGCAGCAATCAACATTTCCGGTACAAAAATCTCACCGGATGAAAACTTATCGCCGACGACGCTCATGGAATCCACCATGGCAGCCAGAATTTCCGCCGGTTGACTGCCAGCATCCAGAGCTTCCGAAACCGCTGCCCCAACCTTTTTTGACTTCCCGGCTTCCACCAATTCTTTGACTTCATTAATTTTTGACATGTTTTGCTTCCTCCTATTATATCAATCTTGATTTGAAATATATTAATAAACTGCTCCCGCCAGACTTTGGGTCATTTTTTCACCGTGTGTGCCGTGAACCCATAATCCCATGCCGGTCAGGTCTCAGCCCACAATCATTTGAGTTTTTCTTCGTTTCGCTATTTCGTTTGTTACTTTTTAACCGGTCCGTGGATTCCCTGACGATAAGCCCGGATGTACTCCACGCAGTATTCATCGTCGCCCATCAGCGCTTCAGTGGCAAAAATGATCCCCATCAGATCCCGGTCAGTGGGATCAAGAATCCCGCTGTCCAGTCCAGCCATCATCGCCATGACGGTAAAGCCCATGTTGACCGTTTTGCGAGCTGGCAGATTAAAGGAAATGTTGCTGATCGCTCCAGTAACGTGAATGGTAGGGTATTGGGCTTTTATTTCTTTAATGACCTCGGTGACAACTGCGATTCCCTCTTCCGACGTACAGAGCATTTCCACTAGCGGGTCAATGTGCAGCCGGGAGGGGGCAATATTATATTCCTTAGCTTTGGCCATAATATCAGCAAATACCTCCAGGCGGTCTTTGGCGGTTTTCGGAATGCCCTTGTCGCTGTTAAGCAGAGCTACACAGTCCCACCCCGTATCAGCGATGGCGGCAAAGCCCACGTCTACCTTGTTGCCTTCCATGGAAACCGAATTAAACAGCCCTGGGCGTTTGCAGTATTTCATGGCCGTCACACAAGTGTGTTCGTTGGGGCTGTCCACCGCAATGGGGATATCGGTTTCTTCCTGAACAATGTCGATGAGCCATTTCATGGTCTCCAACTCGACGTCGTTTTCCACCGAGGCGCAGACATCGATGTAGTCAACCCCGGCCGCAGCCTGGATTCGAGCCAGGTTTTTGATGAATTCGGCGTCCTTCGCCGCAATGGCTTTTGCCGTTGACGGAATCGCACCATTAATTTTTTCTCCAATGATGATCATAGTAATGTTTCTCCTAACTTAATTTGCAAAAATTATTATTAAATTATTTCCTGTTACATGGCTTCCAGAAGTGGCGCCATTGCCGTCAGCAGGGCATCACTGACCGGCTGCAGGGCGGCCCCATCATTTCCACTGAGCCATTCAAAAACGTAAAGTTCTGCGTCATCTGCCGGACTGTGATAATGTTCATGACAATTGCAGGTTTCACCGTGATGATGGTTGGCAGCCAGCTCCCTTGCCAGCACGTACTGCTTGTCTTCAAAACTGAAATGCTTCACGATCGTCATGTCAAATGAATGACCATCCACATCCATGTAGGTCATGCGCTTGATCTCCTTAAATTTATCGTTCATCGTTTTCCTCCCTGGTACTTTTTTGACACTGGACCAGCTGATCGAAGACGGCAATCAGTCGTGCTTCCAGCTCCGGCTGACTGATCCCAAAAACAATTACGGCGATACTGACCTGTCCGGCCTGATTTTTCGGTATGGCTACCGGTTGGGTGTGCACCTGATCCCCGGTTGATGAGATCATAACGCCTTGCCCCGCAGCCGCAAGATAGCTTTTGAGATGCCCGACCACACCCCCACCAGCGGCAATCCATTTGGCCATGGTCGCAAATTCATCACCGATGATTTTACAGCTGGTCTCAAACAACTGCTCTGGTAGGCGTATTTCCCCAGCGATGGCAACGGCCCCCTCATGAAGGGTCGTCGCAATCTGATAGCTTTTTCGTTTTGATAACTGGGAACTCTTGTTAATTCGTACCATCGTGAATCACCTTCAACACGCTTTCATTAATCGGCCTGATCCCGCTGATGGGATACATCGCCGCCGTGGCATTTTGTAGCTGCAGATCTTTTTTGACAGCATTCAATTCCGCCGCATCCACCAGATCGGTTTTATTGATCAGAATCAGCTCAGCATCATTTAACTGACCTTCGATCAGATTCGCCAACGGTATCCGGATGCGTTGCCAGCGTTTGGCATCAACAATGGTAACAATCCGGGCTGTAACCCCAAGATTTAAAAACAGTGATTCGGCAATTTTATCGGGAAAGGCTACCCCGGTGGCTTCAATAATCAGCCAATGGGGGTCTGCGGTTTTTTTGATCTCCTGAATTCCGGAAATCAGATCGCTGTTCAAGCTGCAACAGACGCAACCGGAAAAGATATCCCGGACTTCGTAGCCGCTGCCTCGCAAGACCTTGTCATCAATGCCGATTTGGCCGATTTCATTTTCAATGATGGCCACCCTAGTCTGGCGATCCCCGGGAGACTGCGCCACCAGATAGCGGGCCAGCTGCAGTAGTACCGTGGTTTTGCCGGAACCCAGAAAGCCACCCAGTATTAATATTTTCACGGCTTCCTCCTCCTGATTGGTTTGATTGATATTTTTTTCGGCTGGCGATTGTAATCATCACCGCCGTTTTTGTAATATCTGTATTATATCCGAATGAAAACGATGTTAATATGGAGGAAACCGTATCATTTTATGACAAAAACAGCTTTTTCAACTTCGTTTTTCCGGACGTTTTGACAAAATGGTAAAATTAAAACCTGTTCTTTTGTAAAACAGGACTATTCAAACTTAAGGCAATAAAAAAAGACCCGGTTAAACCAGGTCATTTTAGGGTGATGGATGAAGCTTTTTATTGATCCTTGCCATTACAGCTAAGCGTGCTGTTTGATACAAAGCAGTCAAATATTTGAACGGTCACATCTAAACGTTATTTCTCACTACTATAAAAACATACATAAATTTCAAACTTTTTTTATGATCCGTTGTAAAATCAGCAGTTAGCTATTTCTGGCCTTTCTCATACTAGCTGACGCTTGGCATACTTATAAAAATAGGCTTCTTTTTTCATCAGTTCGTCATAGGTGCCGGATTCAACAATGCTGCCCTTTTCCAGTACCAGAATGCGGTCGCAATCCATAATCGTGCTAAGCCGATGGGCAATCACAATCCGGGTGGCGTCGAGGTTTTTCAAACTTTCAGAAACAATCTTCTGGGATCGGTTATCCAGGGCGCTGGTCGCTTCATCGAAAAAGAGTATGGCCGGATTGGCGGCAATGGCTCTGGCAATCAGCAACTTCTGGCGCTGGCCTCCGGACAAGGTACCGGCTCCCTCCGCCACCATGGTTTTCAGACCCATGGGCATTTCCCGGATTTCTTCATCCATACCGACTTTTTTAAGCAGTTCCCAGACTTCATCTTCCGACAACTCCTTTTTTGAACCGGCAATGTTTGATAAGATATCCCCGGGGATCAGTTGGCTGTCCTGGAGTACCACCCCCATCTGCTTTCGGATTTCCCGGATATCCACACTTTCCAGATCAAAGCCGCCACAGTAAATGCTGCCACTGGTGGGTTTTTCAAAGCCCAAAAGCAGCCGCAACAGGGTTGACTTGCCACTGCCGGAAGCCCCAACAATAGCCACATACTCGCCATGTTTGATATGGAGAAAAATATTATCCAGAATCGTGGCCCCGCCCTGATAGTAGGAAAAATAGAGATGCTTAATTTCAATGTCTCCCTGAATTTTTCCGGGGGTGGTTTTAAAGCTATCCACTTCGGGCACACCGTCGATGATCGGTTTGGTATTTTCATACTGGGGCACCACACTATTGATCGAAATCAGGGTTTGCACCAGTCCCAGCAGCGACGAGATAAAAATGACAAAGGCCGAATTGATGGCCACAAAACCCCCAGAGGAAATGCTATTGACACTGACATAATAGTAGATTACACACATTGACAGGGTTGGCAGAGCAATGGTCATCAACCGCAGCAAGGCCATCAGCTGACCACGCTTATATTCCACCTTCCGCTGTTTGGCATATTCCCGAACCCATTTCAGATAAGAGCGACTTTCAGCGCCAGCCACCCGTAGCCGGGAAACCGAGGTGATCAGCTCAAACACCATGCCCGAAATATCATTGGACATTTCCAGTGAGATCCGTTGGCATTTCATTTGCGCTTTTCCGATGACCAGGGTGATGGCCACACTGACCGCTGTTAAAGCCATGGCAATGAAACCAATGGTGGTGTTGATGGTAAAAATATACAATCCGTTGATTAGTGAAAATGAGCTGGTGATGATCATCGTGATGACATTCACCGATAAAATTTTCTGGATCATTGCAAAGCCAGTGGCCCGCATCGCCAGCGCGCCCGAAGAGTACTGTTTAAAAAAAGAGGCCGGCAGGGATAACAATTTGTCCAGCAGGGAATTCTGCAAAATTGACAATTTCCCCTGAATGCGGAGCACACAGATGTTTTGCACCATTGCAAACAACCCCCGACTGATGGCCACCGCCACCAGAATAAAGCCTACTACCAGAATCGTCACCGACTGATTCTGAGGAATCCAGACGTTGAAAGTCTCCTGCATCGCCATCGCCGGCAACAGCGAAAGCAGCGCTGCCGCCAGCGCCAGCACCAGCGTTAAGACCAGGTCGCGACGACGGAACAGTTTTAAACCCAGCTTTACCATTTCCCAAAAGGTCACTGGTTCCTTGGGCAGGGGTGGGTAAAAAACATAGGCCCGGTCGAATTCCGACTGAGCATCCACTTCCTGAGCTACCCCATCACCATGCCAGCACCGATAACGACTGGGGGATTTGGGAATCAGGGCAACCGGCTCCCCGTCTTTGGTAAACGCCAGCATCGGGCCGTTATCATGCTGATACCAATTGGCTTTAAGTTCCACCTGGCGGATTCGAAATCCCGATTCATCGGCAATCAGTTTAAAGGGATCACCACCACTAAGCTTTCTAAGCGGGGGTATTTTAACGGCAATACCCATCGCCTCAGCGACTCTGGCCACAGCGGCAATCAGGGGATTATCATCCAGAGCGGCCGATTTTTTAGGCGACAACACACTGTCGAAGGCTTTTTTGGCACTATTATCGTATTTTTTATTGAGCTGTCGGATTTCTTCTAATTTTTTGGCCATCTTATCCCTCAGTTCTGATCAGACTTGCATACTCGCCACCTAAAGCCATTAAATCTTTATGGGTTCCCCGTTCAACCACAACGCCACAGCTTAACACGATGATTTCATCACAATCCCGAATCGTCGACAACCGATGGGCAACCAGAATGGTGCTGATGCCCCGGCGCCGGATGTTTTCACTGACCGCAGCTTCGGTGGCCGTATCCAGAGCACTGGTAGCCTCATCCATGATCAGTATTTTGGGATTTTTGCAGAGTGCCCGGGCGATTTCCAGGCGTTGCCGTTGACCACCACTTAAGTTTTTGCCACCCTCGGTTAAGATATGGTCAAAGGCATTGGGCAGCGCCAGAATATCCTCATAAATACAGGCATCTTTGGTGGCCTGGATGACATCCTCGACGGCAATGGTCTCATCCCACATCGTAATATTATCCAGTACCGAAGCTGAATACATGACGATTTCCTGATCGACCGAACTCATTGTATTGACGCGCAGTTCAGTTGGTATTGCCTTAATATCAATGCCATCGATACGGATTTCGCCACTCCATGGCTGATAAAGGGTGGTTATCATTTTGGCAATGGTCGATTTACCGCTGCCTGACGAACCCACCAGCGCAATCGAGCCACCCGCCCGGAGTGTCAGGTTCAAGCCCTGAATAATCGGAGCCGATAAGCGGTTATAACCAAAGGTCAGATCCCGGATCTCAATCTCACCTTCTAATTGATCGCAGTCAAACCCATCCAATGAAAGCTTTTCGGCTTCCAGGGCGACATCTTCGGGATACTTTTCAACATCATCGAGACGTGAAATATCGGCGATCATCCCCTGCAGAGCGGCGCTGGTACTGACCAGTTCGCTCATTGGCTGAGTAAAACCAGTCATCAGAGTGTTAAAGGCCACAAAGGTACCGATGGTCATCGCTCCCATTAAGACATACTCACTGCCGATAGTAAAGATCAGGGCCGTTAAAATACTGGTCATCAGAGTCGGCAGCACCGAAATAATGGCTTCCATCCGGCCCATTTTCTGTTCCACCGCCAGGGTTTCGGCACTGAGTCCGGCGATCCGGGTAAAGAAATTATCTTCTTCCCCAATCGATTTAATGGTTTCGATGGATTTTAGATTAACCATGATCCAGCCAATTGATTTTCCCTGATACTGGAGCAGCACCCGGTTGTTATCGGCGTTTTTCTTGGCCGTGTACTGCAGCAGAAAAATATTGATTGCGGTGATAACTATCCCGATCAGGGTCAAGATGACATTATATTGAAACAGCAAAATCAGGTATAAAAAGGCCGTGACCAGATTGACCAGAATCCGGGCCAGATTGCTTGACAATGCGGTGGCTACCGTATTGATGCTTTGCATCCGGCTGTTGATATCCCCGGATTGGCGCTGATTAAAAAACTCCACCGGCAGCCGCAGCACGTGCCGCAGATAGGCACCGGCACTGTCAATGGCAATATAGTTCTCCATCCGCACCAGCGCGTTTTCCTTTAGCCAGTTAAGAATCGCCTGGAGTACCACCGTGTTTAACAGGATAAAAATAAAGATCAGAATATCGAATCTTTCGTTATTATTCAGGAAATAATCGACAAAAATTTTAGCATAATTTGCGATGATCAGCCCAGGAATGACCAGCAGCACACCCAATACCAGGGCATAGAGTAGCGGTGACACGCCGGTTTGGGAAAGTCGTTTATAGAGCGCCTTCCAAACATTGGGTTTTTCTCCAGCTGGCGTGAAATCGGGTCCCGGTCGGGATTCAATGACGACTCCGGTAAACATCTGCCCCAGTTCCTCGGTGGTGATCACCCGTTGTCCCGAAGCCGGATCGCACAGATATACCTTGTCGTTTTTAAACCCTTCCAGCACCACAAAATGACTAAAATCCCAGTGAATGATCACGGGCATTACCATTTCTTTTAACTTATCAACGGTGCAGACAAAGCCCTGGGATTCCAGACCATAAAGCCGAGCCGTTCTGGCAATGTTCCCGGCCTTAACCCCATCCCGGGACACGCCACAATCAATCCGTAGCGTTTCCAGGGTTTCGTAGCGCCCATAATAGGCCAAAATCATCGACAGTGAAGCAACCCCACATTCCACCGCTTCCATTTGCAATACCACCGGAACCTTGGCTATCTTAGGCAGTTTTTCGTGCTCATCCCAACTTTTTTCGGATTGTAATTTCGTCATGCGTTGGCCGCCTTTCTAGGAAATAATCAGATCAATGAGATAAAGCTGATCGGTAAAAATCGTCGCCGTGCCGGAGGTTCCGGCGGTAATTTCGCCGCTAAAGCCATTGTTTTCTTTGGTCCAGATATAATTTCCCTGATTGTCCACCTTGGGATCGATAATAATCAGCATTTCGATGGGGTTCTCTTCATCCTGGGACAAACCGCTGAGCGAAACACTACGGACAATCCCTCTTAAATAACCATATTTATCACTGTTGACCGATTCCAGATTGATAAAAACTTTATCACCTTGCTTGACATTAATGGCCCCTTCATAGCTGGAATAGGCCTGAACCACCACCGTGGTGTCTTCGTTTTCCCGTTTGACAATTTTACCGAGCGTCGAGTTTTTGGGAATGTATGCCCCATCCTGAAAACTCAAGTCGGCGATCACACCACTTTCCATGGCCACAATCATGGTTTGCCGTTTCACCAGACTTTTTAGCTGATCGGTCAAGATGGTTCCGTTACTGATCGATGTTGCCGTTGCTTCGGTGGTCAACACCCCCAGCAAATCACCCCGCTTGACATAGTCGCCATTAGAGACGGCCAACTGCGACAGGATTCCTTCATTTTCAACCACTACATCCACCGTGCCTTCACCATAGGCCACTACCGCATCGGTGGTGGTGGTAATATTAATGGGAACGGTCACGGCGTAAATCATCACGCCCACCAGAAAAATAATAATACCCAATAAAATCAGCAGATTTCCCGGACCGATGACTGTCATCAGGGCCGCATGTTCACTTTTGGGGGTGCCTTTATCCGCTTTATTCCGAAAGATTGATTTATTCACCACTGTTACCTCCCCCTGTCATATTATTACGGGGCACCAATTGATCATTTAAATAGATCTTCTGAAATACCGGTATACCACTGATCAACCGTTTATCAAAGCTTAAGCTACCATAGACGGTCTCAAAACTGTTTTCGGCTAAGACTTTTTTAATGGCCTCAATTTCCAGACTTTGGGCCTGGTTGGCCGCATCGGCCGCCAGATGCATCGCCATGTAAGCTTGGGCGGCCGGCAGATCCGGGTTCTTGCCATAAGCCTGCTGATAGGCCTGAATAAATTCGGCCTCGGCACCAGCAGTGGCGGTATTGTTAAAATAACTGGTGACCTGGATCAGGTTTTTCATACTTTGAGGAATGGTATACGCTTGAATCTCAATGTCATAACTGGCAAAGACTGGCCGGGTATTGCCGGTTTTCTCCAGGTACTCATAAAGCGCTGTGATGTCATTGCCGACACAGGCACTAACAATCGCCTGAGCCCCCATACTGTCCCATTTTTTAACATAATAGCGGAAATAATCGAGATTTGGCAGATACGAAACCGCATCGACAATTTCGATTCCCATCGCATTGGCATGTTCTTCTACCTTTTGAATAAAGTCTTTGCCATAGGTATTGCCAGCGCTATGAACGACCGCAATCCGGCTGATTCCCTGGGCAGCCATACTGCCAACCAGCTCACTGGCCATGGCATCGTCGGACGGCGCACAAAGATAAGCCCCCGGATTTTGAGCCAGATTCAGTTTCGAGCTGGCAATAATCGGGGCAAAAAGCAGCTTGTTGTTCTGGTGATAAATGCTGCCCACCTTTAGCACATCGTCGGTACTGCGATGGCCGATGACAATTGGAAAACCCGGATTTTCGGCGATTCGGGTGGCTACCTCTACTGCTGTATTGGTGTTGTTCCCATCATCATTGTAGTTTACTTCGATGGCCTGATTAAGAATTCCGCCCTGATCGTTGATCTCCCGGGCGGCCAGTTCAATGCCATTTTTGAAGGATTGGCTATAATCTTCCGAGAATGGATAAACCACATCGATTGACAGTGTACTGGTTTTGGTGGTTTCTGTTGCACAGCCAAAGCAAAGCAATCCACCGCTGACTATTATAGCTAGTATCGATAATACCATCAGGTGTTTTTTCATAACCTTCTCCTTACGTTGGGATAATTCTTAGTCTAAATAAACGCTGAAAATAAAATCAGATAGCGGTCACTAAGGCTTTTTAGCGGTATGTTCAGATCCGCCGGGGTACAGTTTAGCCTGGCTGCCGTTTCTGCGATGGTAAAGCGGCCAGCGCCAGCCAGAATGTCAAGTTCGACCGGGCTGAAGTGATTGATATCCAGCAGCGAAAAATCCGGAATCATCTGGATCACTGCGTTATTTTTCTCCCACTCACTCAGTTCATGCCATTCTTTTAACAACCCCTGATACTCGATCAGTTTTTGATAATAGGCCACCATAATCGGGTCTTTGGCATAGATAAATTTAAGGTAGCCCGCGGCAATGCCATAGTTAAAGGCCAGCTTAAAGTCCGTGTAAATCCGTGTTTTAGGAATCAAACCCTCTTTAAACTGCTGTTTCATTTTATTAGAAACCGCCGTAATCAATCGGGAACGCGCCATGCAGATTTCCGGTAATGACAGGGCCTCGGTATGGTTGACCGGAAAATCCTCGAGGTTGGTCAGACATTCGCGATCTTCCAGCGTGATTCCAAATTTTTCGGGGTGCTGATAAATCTCGGTACCGGGCAGGGGCATAATAAAGGTAGTTGAGATGTCGAGCATCCCCGGTGCCAGCTCCAGCAGCGCCAGCACTGTCTTTGTGGTCTCAGCCAGAGTAGCAGGGCTTTCAAAGGCCCCACCAATAATATAGTTGCCGGTTAGCTGGGGTAAGCCCTCGGCGTAGCAAAGCTCGACCACTTTTTTGATATCAGCGGGGCTGGCCTGTTTACCATAGGCTCTCAGCACATCAGCCACTCCAGATTCCATCCCGATCTGCATCCGCACCATGCCGCTGTCAATCATTTCCCGGATCAGCTCGGGGTGTTTGACCAGGAATCCGGGATGGCCTTCACAAAACCAGACAAAATCATATTTTTCCCTAAGCGCTTTCAAGCCAGCTAAGATCTGCTTCAGTCTGACCGGATGGGTAGTAAAGGTATCGTCACAAAAAAACAGGTAGCGGGGGCGGGTGCTTCTTTTTAGTCGTTCTTCAATTTCAGCCAGGACATCTTCGGCCCGACGCAGCCGCAGGTTTTTGGAATTTCCGCCCTCAAAACAGAAGGCACAGCGATAGGGACAACCTCTTGCCGTAATTACTGACAACAGCGGCCGCTCCTGAAACTCAAGGACATCTTCGTTGCGGGGCCATTCATATTTGGCAAAATCCTCCAGATAAACGTAATCGGCGTTTTGATCGGCTCGAAGCTCGCCCGGAACAAGTACATCCTCACCCCGAACCCTGGCACTTAGCCAGGCTAAGAGGGTTTCTTCACCATCGCCCTTAATAATCGCATCGGCCTGATATGTTTTTAGATCTTTTTTCGTCATATGCAGGGTTTGGGGACCACCCACCACCACATAAAAGTGCTCATGCTTTTTTAAATCACTACAAATCGCCGCCACTGCCGAACGATTATCAAAATCACAGTAGAAACAGACCGCAAAGAGGCGGTCTTTCAGATTTTTGATGGTTTTTACCACATCGGTTGTAATGCCGGTGTAGGCTTTGGCCTTAAAACCATTGGCATTGAGCTGGGCCGCCAGGGTTAAAATCCCCAGATTTTCAATCATTTCAAAGGTTCGTCCCCGGATCATCCGTTGGGTATAAATGAGTAAAACTTCGGGTTTACTGCTTATGGTCTCCGGTATAAAATCCACTTATAACCCTCCATTTTATTCAGGGCTTGCTGGGCCTGATTGTAAAAATCAGGATTTTTGCCCAGGGGATCGAGCTTCATTCTGCCCTGCCGCAGCACTTCCTTTTTTGACAGTTTGCCATTGCAAAGTTTTAGCAGGGTATAGTCGATTTCATCCAGCACCTGATTAAATATCTGCGGCTTTTCGCCGCTGACATCGGTATAAAGCCATAATTCAAAGGTACGGTGAACGATGGCCTCTTCATCGTTTTTTCCCAATTGAGTATGGAGAACATACTCATCCGAAGCCCGCATTTTCCAATAGGCGTCATCAATCGGAATATTTTTATAGACATAATCATTCCAGCGAGTAAAAACGCCGTATTGTCGCCCCAGTCGATACGAATCGAGAATTACCGCTTCGGGAATTTTGCCGTCAAAATAAATTTTGCGCATTTCATTCTGCAGTCGCTTGTTGGCCTGCAGACGAATGTTTGTCAGATCGGTAAAATCCAGTGTTTCGGTGCGAGACAGGGGAATGTCCTCATTACAACAATCAATCAACTCTTCATAGATGGACATCCCGAATTTTTCGGGATGAAGGGTAATTGGCGTTTTGGGATAGGGCAGAAATGAAAAATAAGCCGTTTCAAACTGACCCGGGGCATTATAGAGCAGTTCCATAATCAATGACTCCGATTCGGCGATGGTTTCCCGGGTTTCATGGGGGCCGCCCAGAATAATATTGCCGGAGATCCCGTGAATCCCCGATTCAACACAGTGATTGATAACATCCACCGCCATCTTCCGGGTGATTTTTTTATTATAGCTTTTTAACACCTGGTCACTGCCGGATTCCAGCCCAAAAAAGATTTTGACAAGACCGGCATCAGCCAGATGCTTAGCCATCTCGCGATGCTTATCAATGGTCGAAATGTGAGCGCTGGCAAACCAGACAAAATCGTAGTCTGTGCGGATTTCACTTATTTCGTCACAAATCTGATCGACCCGCTTATGATCAAGGGTAAAGGTATCATCGAGAAAGTTAATATAATTAATGGCCGGGTTGCGTTTGAAGTTGGCTCTGATTTCATCCATCAAGGATGGCACAGAGTGACGGCGAACCCGTTTGGCATTGGCCCCTTCATAGCAGAAGGTACAACCAAACGGACAGCCCCGACCGGTTAAAATCGGCAGTAGGCCGAAATGCTTGTAATCATTGGTCAGGGTGATGTCGGGCCAGGGAATTGCATCAAGTTCTTCCGGCGGCTTTCGCGGCTCATTTTCCACCAGGGCGCCCGTTTCATCAGGGAACACAATTCCCTGAATCGCTTCGAGCGAACCCTTCCTGCCTATAAAATAATCCATCAGCTCCAGGATCGTCTCTTCCCCTTCACCGATACAGGCTGCTGCGATGGCGGTATCCCTTAAAAATTCAGCGTCCATCCCGGCTGTCTGCGGACCCCCAGCCAACAGAATCACCTCGGGATAGCGCTTTTTAACTTCCTGGGCAAAGGTTTTGATCCAGTGAATATTATTAAAGTCGCAGTAGAAACCGATGATCTTGGGTCGATCCTCTGTTTCCATCAAAGCGATCACATACTCCAGGGCTTCTTTGGCATACCCCTGAAACATTTCGGCCTGATAGCCCTTTTGTCTTAATAGTTGGGTCAGTATATTCATTCCCAAATTACTACCAGGAATATAACCGCTGACATAGCGGTGTGATTTAATTAATAATAGTTCCATCTGCTGCGTTCCCCCTTTAAACTACTGACTGTTATTCCAATCAGCACCACCCGTCTAACGGGTGGTTTGCTCTGAGGCTATAAGCCTCTGTTACCGGCCGGCGCCTCAAGACGCTGGCCTTCACTTCGTTCAGGCTCTATGGCCTTTGCCACTTTTGCTTGCCCCTAAAGGAGCTTTCGTATTACCAGCTATCCCCTAAAGGGGTCTTCGTATTCCTTCACACTCAATTTATCCAATGCTATATCATGTTTTTCTTGTTCTTCGATGTATTTCCGTATGGTTGCTTCATTTAACCCAACTGTACTAACATAATATCCTTCCGCCCAGAAATGTCTGTTTCCGAACTTATATTTCAAATTTGCATGTTTGTCAAATATCATCAATGCGCTTTTTCCTTTGAGATATCCCATAAATTGAGAAACACTTATTTTGGGCGGAATGCTCACCAGCATATGCACATGGTCCGGCATCAGATGCCCTTCAATAATTTCTACTCCCTTGTATTTACACAATTGCCTTAATATTTCACCAATACTTTCCCGGTATTGATTATAAATTATTTTTCGTCTATACTTAGATGTAAATACAATATGATATTTGCACATCCATTTTGTATGGGATAAACTATTTGTCTTATTTGCCATTAAATCACCTTTCCTTACTTTTGATAGAGCCTGAACATCTCTATCTTACATGGAAAGGTGATTTTTGGGTATAACCCTTTTGCCCACCACCCGCATAGCAGGTGGTTTATTATTTCGCACGTTTTGCGTGCTCAACAGACTAAAGTCTAAATCAGTACTTTGAAGGGGAAATATCCCCTTCAGTTTTTCTAACTCATAGCCGTTTCCGTTGCGACAAATGCATAATCCACACCAACAATACTTAGGCCACCGGCAGCCTGATCCAATTGATCATCACTGATTGGCTGTTTGTCTTTTGCTTCTTTAAAAGCCGCTTTAAATTCAGCAGCCGAGCATGTATAACCCAATTTTGCAACAATCACATCAAACTCTGCGCCTGTTTTGGCTTCATTGATTTGTTTTGCCAAGGCCTCATCCGTCAATACTTTTGCAGCCAATGCTCTTGCACCATCGATACTCATGTTCTTCCTCCTTCCTCTACTATTTCAACTGAATCATGAAATGAGTCAGTTAATTTTCAAAAATAGGTGAACAGTCACAATGAATAAAAAATTTTACTCGTAATCGGCGTGTGATTTAGTCACTTTTTTATTTATCGGTTCTTGTCTTACTCCCCTTTAAATTACTGACTTTATCCGAATGATCGTTTTGAGTCAGTAATTTGAAGGGGAAAATCCCCTTCGTTGTTTAATAACTAAGCTCGAGCGGTTTGTGTT
Organism: Acetobacterium sp. MES1; assembly: GCF_002237635.1. NCBI lineage: Bacteria > Bacillati > Bacillota > Clostridia > Eubacteriales > Eubacteriaceae > Acetobacterium > Acetobacterium sp. MES1. The sequence continues at coordinate 334,683 of NZ_MJUY01000013.1, read as the reverse complement.
GCTGTGAATGCGTAGTCTACGCCAACAATACTTAAGCCACCAGCAGCCTGATCCAGTTGATCATCGCTGATTGGTTGTTTTGTCTGTGCTTCTTTAAAAGCAGCATCAAATTCAGCTGCGGTACAGCTGTAACCCAATTTTGCAACCACTGCATCAAATTCTGCTTCAGTTTTAGCACCATCAAGTTGTTTTGCCAAAGCCTCATCGGTTAATACTTTTGCGGCCAATGCTTTTGCACCATCAATACTCATTTTCTTCCTCCTTTTAAAAGATTTTGGCTAAATCACAAAATGTGTCAGCCAATATTTAAAATCAAATTGATCCAGCAGATCAACTAATTTTCCATGGAATTCAGCCGGATCGTGATACGGGCCACCGAAATGTTCATATAATTCGACTTCGATCTCGGCCAGACTTCTTTTCCCGGCACAACGCAGCAGCAGCTCATACTCCAGCGGTGATAGCGCCATCCCATCCAGTTTGGGAAAGCCTTCGGTAAAGGTCATCGTGCGCCATAATTCAAAGGTGCGTTGGGGATAATCGCTGGAAAAATCCATCGATCTTTCAAAGGCCTGCCCTTCATTAAGATACAGCACATAATAGTATTCATAGGCTCTGGAATTAGCGGCAATTTCCTCAAACCAGCGGCTGCGGATGCCATATTTCAGGGCGGCGTTAAATTGCTTTTGCACCACCTCATTTTTTAACGCATGATTTTTGATTTTATTCTGCATACTTTGGCGGATCACCTTGTTGAGTTCCTGACGCATGTTCATGATCTGATCCTGGCTGCATCCTACTGGGGTGACAAAGGGATAATCATCGCCGGACAAGCGGCCCGACTGATCATGCAGTACTAAATTAAACTTCTCCGGATTATCCATGATTTCGGTACCCGGATAGGCTCTTAAAAAGCCAGTGATGATATCAATAATACCCGGAGCCCGATCGATCAGGGTTTTTATCAGGGTTGCGGTTACCCCCGGGCTTTCCGCTGGCCCGCCGACAATAAAATTAGTGGCAATCTGGGTCAGCCCACAAGCAGCGGCGTAGGTGACAAATTCAACGATGTCATCAATCTTGACGTGCTTGTTGTAGGCATCAATAACCTGCTGATCGCCCGACTCAATCCCAATCTGCAGCCGAACCAATCCGGCATCGATCATCGTTGGCAGAATGTCCATCCAGTTTTTGATTCGGCCGACATGGCATTCGCAATACCAGACCAGGTCGCGGTCTTTGCGGATTTCCCTCATCCCCCGGCAGAATTCTTCAATCCGTTCCCGACTGAGAGTAAAGGCGTCATCCATAATAATAATGTATTTAAGTTCCGGATTGTTTTCTAAGTTGAGTTTAATTTCTTCCAGAACCAGCGGGATGCTGCGCAACCGCACCTGCTGTTTGCCGGGGCTGGGGGCGCAATAGGCGCATTGGTAGGGACAGCCCCGACCGGTAAAGATCAGTTTGCCATAGGCGTGGTCAATATGCAGGGAAGCGTGGTAGGCTGGCAATGGGAGGGCATCCAGATCTTTGATAATTTCCGGCGGGGTGACCGTAAAAACCCCGTCCCTGATCATCGCTAGTCCGCTGATCTCACTTAATTCGCCCTCTTCTTTTAACACCGCTTTCAAGAGCAGCGGCAGCGACACTTCACCCTCACCGCTTAAAATATAATCGGCCTGGCTTTCTTTTAGAAATTGCCTATCCAGCCCAATGCTCTGAGGGCCGCCGACGATAACGGGGATCTCCCAGCCGTTTTTAATTTTTCGGGACAAATCAGCAATCAGCGAAACATTATCAAAATCACAGGAAAAGCCCACAGCATCCGGCTGGTTCTGTTTGACTTGTTCCAACAGCTCTTCCGGTTTACCATGAAAAACCAGGGGTTCAAAGCCGGCTTCTTCCAGAGCTCCGGCCAGATAAAAGAGCCCCAGATAATCGTGAACCCGAGTTTCATATTTCTTTGATACATTGCATAGGAGTATCTTCATTTTATTACCCTTTTTCTAGAACGGAACAACAAGAAGCCAGTATTTTTTATCAAAAACTTTCAGGGTTTCAATGATCCGTTCCATTAATTCATCCTGCCCTTCGCCAAATGGTTTACCAAAACGCTCATAAAGCAGCTCGGTCATGGTGGCAATGGTGCTTTTACCGGTTGCATATTTCATGATTTCATATTCAAAGGGTGACAGTGCCTCCCCCCACAACAGCGGATAGCCCTGGGAGAAATCGACATCCCGCCACATCTCAATTAACCGCTGGGGCCGCCAGTGCGGCAATTCCTGGCGATCCACATCGACGATCCGACTGGCAGCCTCCCGGGCCAGCATGGTGTAGTAGGCCGTTAAGGTGGGTTTATGATGCGATATAATATTAATCCAATATTTAGGGCCATTGGCAGCAAGTGATGTTTGATAGCATCTTAAAATATCTTCATGTGTGAGCTCCCCATCATTCAGCATGATTTTCACCTCATCGACAAAACTCTGGAGATATTCCTGATAGGCCCCCATGATCTCCCGACGATCCATGGTTTCACTGTCCATCATCGGGTAATCAGAAATGCTGCTCAGCCCCTGCCGGTCATAAATTGTCAGGCCGTATTTTTCAGGGTGTAGGCCGATATCCGTCATCGGATAAGGCATAACGATACTGGGGGCAATTTCCATCATCCCCGGTCCCAATCGCAGCAGCTTGGCCCCAAAGGCCTTGTTCTTTTCAATATGTTCCCGGTTTTCAAAGGGCCCGCCCACCAGCAGCGCTCCAAAGACCTGTTGCACCCCGGCATCATAGGCTGCTTTTACGACCGTTTCGACCATTTCCGGGGAAATATTTTTGCGGTAAACTTTGAGCATCTCCTTATCCACCGTTTCAATACCAATTTGCAGCCGGTTAAGGCCAGCATCCACCATCGCCTTTAATACTTCCGGTCGTCGGCTTAAGGACACGACATCGGCCTCACAATAGAACTGGAAGGGCCGGATTGCCTGCAAGACTTTGGCTTCCCGGCAAAACGCATCCAGCCACTTAGGATTGGTGACCAGGGTATCATCACAGAATTTAAAATAACTCAGCTCCGGGTATTTTTGCAGAAAGTACTTCATTTCGGCAATGACGTTGTCCACACTGCGCTGTCGCATCGGCCGTTTTAAGGCCCCTTCATGGCAGAAGACACAGTGGTAGGGGCAGCCCCGGCTACTCATCAGATAGAGACTGGAAAAGTCAATCGGGGTAATGCTTTTGTCGTAGGCCGGGAAAGGCAGTTCATCAAGATTTTCCACCACCGGGCCTTCACCCATATCAATTGCCTGGCCACTCTCGTTTAGATAAAAGATACCGGGAATCTTATCAAGACTTTGCTGGGCTTTTATCGCCTCCAACACCGCCACCATCGCCAACTCGCCTTCACCCCTGACAATGGCGGTGGCTTGTGACTGGCGCAGATAGTCTTCATCCAGAGAAATTGCTTCCGGTCCGCCTATCAGCACCGGAATCCGATAGGTCTCGGTAATGGCCGCACTGACTTTTCTAACCACGTGCTTGTTTTCAAAATCCACCGAAAAGCCGATCCCACAAATTTCATGAAACGGATACCGCTTCAGGTAATCGATGGTCTGATCGGGTCGGCATTCACAGACAATGGCATCATAGCCATTGGCATCAAGATAGCTGGCCAGGCCATAAATGCCCAGAAAGGCACCATTTCGGCTGAAGCCAGCGATTTCCATCCCAATTGTTGATAATTTAAAAAGTATGAACTTATTTTTCACAATGTTCTCCCCGGTTGTTTCCCGAACCTGCCACTGCTGATCGGTTGTCTGGGCGGTCAGTGCCCCCGATAAAACGCACATACCGACCTGCTCCAGTTTTTTAATCGTCTGCAACAAATGCTCTTTAAAAGCTTCAAAGTTTTCAAAACTGTGCTGATAGGCTGGGAAAAGTATTTCGGCCATCTCCAGCATGGACACTTTGCCAGAACTGTATTTTAATACTTCAAATTCAAAGGGGGAATAGACAAAGCCATTTAATACCGGAATCTCGGCCGCCAGCTCGGGCGTCAGTGAAAGTAACGCAATCCGCTGGGGATGAGTCGCAAAAACCGTCTCCTCGTCATAGTCTTTGGTCAGCTTGTCACCCCGGATCCGGGCCTTGTACTGGGCATCAAAATAGGGGTAGCGGGAGTAAGCCAGTCCCTGCCACATGCCACTGAGACCATATTTTTCACTGAGGGCATAGCTTTTTAGAATCACTTCATCGGGAATTTCACCGTCACTCAGCATTTTTCGCATCAGCCGGGTGTTCATTTCGAAAAATTCGTTCCGGGCGGCGCAGATTTCTTCAATGCTCAGGGTAGCGGTTTCAATTACCGGAAAATCCCCCACTGAGGTCAGGGCCGCTTCATCCTTGACATAAATGCCAAAAGCTTGGGGATTTTTGGACATCGCCGTTTCCGGGAACGGCATATAGAAAGTACTAACCACCTCCACCATCCCGCGACCGGCTTTAATCATCTGATTGACGGTATCAAAGGTATAGTCCAGGCTTTCCCGGGTTTCCAGCGCGCCGCCAATGATGATGTTGCCGACCAGCTGGGGCAGACCGGCAGCTTGACAGATTTCAATCACCTCAAAGAGTCCTTCCCGTTTGATTTTCTTGTTATAGATATCAATAATATGCTGATTACAGCTTTCAATGCCAATCTGCATCCGCACCAGCCCGGCATCCACCATCATTTTGACAATTTCCGGATATTTAATGACGATGTTGACATGGGCATCGGCAAACCAGACAAAATCATGTTCCTTCCGCAGTTCTTTTAATTGTTCGCAAAAACTTCGCACCCGTTCTTTATCCAGAGTGAAGGTATCATCGCCGAAAAAGATGTACTTCACGTTAGGGTTTTGTTTCAGCCGACAGCGAATTTCCTGCATCACATTTGCTACACTGCGGCGTCTTACATTTTTGCTGTTTCCACCCTCATAACAAAAAGAGCAGTGGAAAGGACACCCTCGTCCTGACATGACTGCCATATGATTAATGCCCTGATGCTGGGCGGATTTAATTGTCCCGGTAATAATCGGCAGCGCATCGAGATTTTCAATGGCCGGATAAATGCCATTATCATAATAACTGCCGTCACTTCTAAGTGAACAGAGTCCCGGAATGCTCTCCCACTTTTCGATCGCTTCATTTTGCAGGGCGTGGATGGCCTCAAAAAGCGAATATTCCCCTTCTCCCCGCATGATTGCGTCAGCCTGACTGGCCCGCAAAAAATCCTCCCCTAAACCAACGGTCTGGGGGCCGCCCACCAGTACAGTAGCGCCATAACGCCTTTTAATTTCCCGGGAAAAACTTTCAACCGCCGACTGATTCTCATAGTCACAGTATAAACCGACCACAGTATTGCCATCTGAGCCGGTCGCTGCCAGAAACTCCAGCCCTTTTAACAGCTCCCCTGAAAAAACCGCTACCTCAATCCCTTTACTGGCCATCATTTCCGCCAGCGACATATGGCCAATCGGCTCAATTTGGGTGATCGAATGCGTTCGGGTTCCGCGATGAATCAGCATCAGTTTCAAGTTGATCGTTTTCACTATGTGCCTCCAGTTCAATTTATTCACTTTATTTGTATTATATCAGTATTTTAAAATTTTTTATTCACAGTGTATTCTTTTTTTACGGTTTTGTCTATTGCTTTTTTGTTAAAACCACTGCACTTTTTAGCTTTTGCTGTTTTTTATAATTTCTGGCTTCCACTTCTCATTTTTTGTTAAATCACCGATCCTGATAAACGGTTCTGGCTTAATGCCATGGGCCGCAATCATTTTTTCCATCCAGATCATGTCATACCAGGTTTCCAGCTTGTAGCCACATTTAGAAAAATGACCAATGGTTTGATAGCCCAGGTGTTCATGAAAACCGATACTGCCGGGATTAGGATAGGCAATACAGGCATAGAGATTCGTGATGTTCTGCTTTTTTAAAACTGTCTCAAGCGCCTGATAAAGCTTTTTACCCACTCCGTTTTGTCGGCTGTGCTGTTTAACATAGATGGTGGTTTCCACCGCCCAGTCGTAGGCCGCCCGGTTTTTAAACTCGGAAGCATAGGCATAGCCAAGGATTTCGTCTTCCCTGACGGCCACCAGATAGGGATATTTCAGCATGGTTTTTTGCATACGCTGCTTAAATTCTAAAAGCGTCGGCACCGTATATTCAAAGGTGATGGCCGTTTCCCGAATATAGGGCGCATAAATATTTAATAATGCTTGTGCATCAGCTAGCTCTGCCCAACGGATGGTGATGTCTGTGTTCATATTTATAACCTTCTTTTCTCAATTTTAACTGTTTTATTATATCATTTTTAAAACTGACGTAAAAGAAGCCCTTCAAATTTTGTGTATGAAGGGCTTCTCTACTTTTAAAATCTACATTTTTATTCAACCGAATTTTGTTTTCAACTTTATTTTATAAAACTCTTAACCACTTCCTCCGGCATCATGGTTCGCTCGACAATTTCCGCCTCGGTCATCCCCTGGTCATAAAAACGCCGACACACCATGGCCATGCTTTCACCCACTTCAATAATATGATAATCCGGATCATAGAAGCGAATGGACCGCTGACCCCAAGCCGCTTCCTCCACATCGTGCAAATATTCAATCTCCGGAAAATTTTTTAGATGTGCTAAAAACTCATCCAGATTCTCTTCCTCAAAATAAAGTTCCATATCGTTACCCCGATAGACAATCTCTTTTTCGTCCCGATGGATAAATTTTGCCCAAAGGGCCTTATCCTGAAGCGAAAACCCGGCATTAAAAGTAATATTCTCACCAAAATCCATCACCACTTCCAAACCAAAAACATCACAATAAAAAGCCCGGGAATGATTAATATCATTCACTACCAGCATCGGTGCTTCAAATTTCATAACTACTTCCTCCTCGTTTTTTAATCATTATAGCTCCACAATCACGACACCTGTCTGTCATGTTTAACTCAATCATTGGTATTTTTTACTGATTTTTTTTGTGATCATCAAAAATTCATTTCTCAGCGCTTCCGGTTTTATTAATTCCACCCCATCACCAAAACTCAGCAGCCAACTAAAAAGATTCTCCCGGCTGGAAAAACAGAATTCGAAACGAAGTTTGCCCGCTGTGGTTATCTGATAACAATTTATTCCATATTCGTCAATGAGCCGCCATTTCATTGTGGGGTCAAAGTCTGCCACCAATTGAATCTGGCTTGGCATAACCAATTGCTCCTGACTGTTATATTCCGGCAGATCTCTTGTTTTGTAGGTCTCGTTTAGTACCTGCAAGTCCCAGAGACGGTTGAGTTTAAAGTGTCGAAAGTCGTTTCGCTCCCGACAATAGCCCCAAATGTACCAGGATGACCATTGATAGACAATCAAATACGGTTCAATCTGGCGGCAGCTTTCACTTTTTGGTGAGTAGTAATAAAAAGTAATCAGCCGCCGCTGGTTGATGGCCTGTTTAATGATTTCAAATTTGGGTGCCAATGAATTTTTATAGTGTGAGGACAGATCAATAACGATAGGGTTATCCGGCTGGGTTGCTCCCCCATTCACCGCCAGTTTATCAATTAATTGCCGATACTGATTGGTCCCGGCGACACTGTCCAGACTTTTCAGTCCAGCCAGGATCGACTGTAGTTCTGCTGATGACAGCAGCGTTTTATCGATCTTATAACCTTCCATAATGGCAATGCCACCATTTGCTCCCTGAGTCGTCGTCAGCGGGATTCCGGCCTTGCAAAGGTCTTCGATATCCCGGTTGATGGTTCGGCGGGAGACCTCAAAAATTTCAGCCAGGTAGGGGGCAGTTACCTGTTGCTGTTGTAGCAGGATGGATAATATTCCAATGAGTCGGTCTATTTTCATTTGCAAATCCTCTATGATTCTTTTAAAATCTCCGCTTTCTTCGGCATTAACCTGAAAAAAGGCCCAGCACATCTATTGACATGCTATGACCTTATGCTTAAAACTCATGGTTCAAAATATTCAAAAATGATCGCATCAAATTTTTTCTTGCAATACTCAATATCATCGGTATCCTGGACTGTCCATCCAACCAATCTGCCAGTCAGCAGATGAAATAGGCTAAGCCCCAGTTTACGCCGGGCATCGCCATGATGGAAGGCCATAAAATGTGGTCGGGTGATAAAATTGGTCGCAAATGAAATGATCAGCAACCATTGCCACAATTTGACATCCAATCCCTTGAGACTTTTACGCCCCACTGACAGCTGACCTCTGACCACATCGGGCCGATTTTTATAAAACCACCGGACGATTAACGGCTGAAAAGATTCGACACAATACAAACCCTCATACTGATCCAGATATGCGGCTGTTTTTGAGCACAGCTCGTTGAGATTCTTGGTGTTTTTCAGTTCGACAATTAATGGAACCTGTCCATCAACCATGCTCAGCACCTCTTCAAACAAGGGAATTTTTTCCTCTGTGTTTTCGAGATTATAAACCAACAATTCATCATAGGTGCAATCAGTTATTAATCGATCCTCCCCGCACAAACGCAATAAATTATCGTCGTGAAAGACAACGATCTTTCCGTCGGCGGTCAGATTTAAATCCATCTCGATGCCATAACCAGCCGCCACCGCTTTCTTAAAGGCCGCCATGGAATTTTCCGGAATCGATTTATCTTTTTCGTGCAAGCCCCGATGCGCATAATAACTGGTCCAAAGGCGATCATCAACCTCCTTTGGCATTCTGCCCGGAAGCAACAGTAAAATATAAATAATAAAGATGGCTATAATTGCCATGATATATAGTGTCATGTACCCTCACCCACTTCTGTTAAGCTAATTCCAATCAGTTCCTTTCTCTCAAATTTAAAACGCAACACCAAACCATTAAATCAATACTTTGGTAATCGTCAAAGTATTTTTCTGTTTGTGTTTCTTTATTTACCCCTTTATTCTCTCAATCAATCATTAAAACTAGATTAGTATTAAGCCTATTTTCTGTTAAATCGAATGGTGCGCCGCTAAGGCCTAAAAAACTCAAAGATAATTACATCAAAAAAATCCATACACCGCACCCGATCATCATTATCCCGCACCGTCCAACCAACCAATTCCCCCCCTAATTGCCGAAACAGCCTCAGGCTGAGCCGATAGTGGGCATCTTCGTGCTTATAGGCAATAAAATGAGGCCGGGCGACCACATTTGTCACCACTGAGGCAATCAGTAGACGCTGCCATAACGGCGTACCGCCAAGACTGCGGTAGCCAGCGGATAGCTGGCCTCTGATTACCTCGGGCCTGTTTTTATAAAACCAGCCAACGATCCCGGGATGAAAGGACTCAATGCAATACACACCGGCATAGTCATCCAGCAGTTTTGCGGTTTTAACACAGAGTTGCGGCCAATCTTTGGTATTCTTCAGTTCAATAATCAGTGGAACCTGGCCCGCCACAAGTTGCAGCACATCTTTTAATAGCGGAATGGTTTGTTCCGTGTTTTCAATCCGATAATCCGAGAGCTCGGTCGACAAACATTGGGTAATTAGTTTATCAACACCACAAACCCGAAGCAAACTGTCATCGTGAAATACCACCACTTTTCCATCGGCGGTAAGGTTAACATCCAGTTCCATGCCATATCCCGCTTCAACCGCTTTGGTAAAAGCCAGGATTGAATTTTCCGGAACCGCCTTGTTTTTTTCATGCAGACCGCGATGGGCATAATGACTCTCCCAAAGAAGCGAATCGGAATGGTTCGGTACTGTCCCTGGTGCGATGAAAAAAAGATAGAGCAAAAAAAATCCAATCAGCACCCCGATTAAATAGATCATCTCTGGCCTTCTTTTATAAGCTCTTTTCGCATATCAATCCGCCACATCAAAAACCTCCAGTTTAGACCGGGGAGCAATGGGTTTGGAATCCCCATGCTTAACCTGCATCATTGTTAAAAAGGCCAGCCCCACAAACAAAGCGCCATAGGGCATCAGGGTTTGATAACCAAGATGTTCTAAGAGGGCCCCGGAGGCGATCGGGGTCACAACCTGGGCAGCCATCGATGCTGTATAATAATAACCCGTATAACGACCAACATTAGCGCCCTTGGACATTTCCAGCACCATCGGCAGGGAATTGACATTGATGGCCGCCCAGGCGATTCCTGCTAAGGCAAAGGATACAAATAACATTGGGTTAAAGGCTGTATAAAAAGCTGCCGTGGCAAAAACGGTTACCAACACCGCCACCCCCATCAGGATGATTTTTTTACGCCCCACCTTTGAGGAAATAATCCCCACGGGAATAAAGGAAATAATCGCCGCAATACTGGCTACCATCAAAATTAAAGCGGTTTGGGATTCTTTCATTCCCAAAGAAACCATAGCATACTTTGAAAAAGCCGAAGTGACCGCATTGTAACCCATAAACCATAAAGCCACCGATAAGAGGATAAAAATCAGACTCTTTTTATAGGCTTTCGGTAGCTTTTCATGGGTTACCAGGGTTTCATCATGCTCCGCCTCTTCAACGTCAATCCCCATGGCTGCACTGTTGTGGCGCATTTTTATCACTGCCTGCGGTTCGTTAACAGTCAGTTTGAGAATCACAACACCTACCACCATCACTGCCGCTGTACCCAGAAACAGGGGCCAATAGTTAATATTATCCTTATCGGGGGCCAGCAGGGCCACCATTCCCAACACTAGAATCCCGCCAACTGCCCCCATCAGATTAATCACCGCATTCCCCTTGGAACGCAGTGGTTTGGGGGTGACATCCGGCATCAGGGCCACCGCTGGCGAGCGGTAAAAAGACATCGAGAGCAAAGCCAAGGCCAGCGCCACAATAAACAACATCAGCTTATTGGCCATTACGGCATAGGGGATCAAAAGCATCGATACTACCGCCATGGCCGTGCCGCCTAAAATATAGGGCATCCGTCGCCCCATTTTAGTGTTGGTATTATCTGACAGCATCCCAAACAGCGGCAGCATAAATAAAGCCAGCACATTGTCAAAAGACATAATCACCCCAGCCATTGTGTCCTTAAATTCGAAGGCTTTTAACATAATCATCGGAATCACAAAATCATACAGGCTCCAAAAAGCACTGATGGTCATAAACCCCAGACCAACTAATACAGTGAGGCGGTAATCCAGCTTCATCAACACGCTCCTTTTTCTATCATGAAAAAAGTATAGCATCAGCTGCATCTTTTATCAACGCACTTAACCAATCTTTAATAAATCTTCATAATTTGCCAGCATCATTTCCCGCCAATCTTACCATCTCCCCAAATCGATGCTTGCCATTTTTTTTGGATGCCCCATACCAGAAACAGCTGCACCTATTTTCTTAAGTAAAGCCCTAAATTACAGCGATCTGCTTGTCAAAAGAATCCATGATTGATATAATTAAGGTTCTTAATATGACTTATGCTTTTGGATGCATCACTTCTGATGCATCCATTAAATTTTTTATAAGATCCTGGGAGGAAACAACAATGAAAAGAATATGTGTCTATTCCGGTTCCAATCTGGGGGTTCGTCCCGAATACCAAGAAATGACAAAAGCCCTGGGCCTGGTGCTCGTTAAGAATAATATTGAATTAGTCTACGGCGGCTCAAAATTTGGTCTGATGGGCGAAATCGCCAACCATATGCTGGACAACAATGGTCGGGTTACTGGCGTTATGCCCGGGGGACTTTTTCCCAACGAAGTGATTAATGAACGTCTGACTCAATTTATCGAAGTTAAAAACATGCATGAACGAAAACAAATGATGGCTGACTTGTCCGATGGTTTTATTGCCATTCCCGGCGGCATCGGTACTTTCGAAGAGTTATTCGAAACCTATAGTTGGGCCCAACTGGGAATTCATAAAAAACCGATTGGCATTCTTAATATTTCCAACTTTTTCGACCCCTTCATCAATATGATGACAACCATCGTCAACGAAGGCTTTATGAACCCCTCCAATACCAAACTGGTTCTGGTTTCTTCTGATCCCGGTGAGCTGGTCAATCAGATGATTCACTATACCCCACCGGTTTTGGGAAATAAATGGCAGCAACTGGATGCCGCAGCCGTGAAGTAACTTATCAGAATCAAGCAAAAAAAATCTGACGAAAATGTCAGATTTTTTTTGCTTGATTTCAATTATTCAAAGTGAACCCGATCTGCCTCAAAACGATCCTGCTGCTTTGCTTCGGCTGCCGGGTAACCAATTGGAATGATGGCGTAAGGCTCAAGATGATCGGGAATCGTTAAAACTTTACGGACATTTTCCATCCGGTCAGCCAACGGCGCAATCCCAATCCAAACCGCCCCCAAACCAAGTTCAGTGACTTCCAGCAGAATATTTTCGGTACAGGCGGCCATATCGATGTCGGCAAATTCCGGCATCATCATCTCTTTTCGATATACCGGCACAATCGCCACAGCAGCATCCTTGATGCATCCGCCGTAGGGACTACAGTCTGCCAGAGCTGCCAGGGTTTCTTTATTCTTAACGACAAAGAATTCCCAGGGGCGTTGGTTGGCGGCCGATGGAGCGGCCATCGCAGCTCTTAGAATCTGGTCAATTTTTTCTGCTTCCACTGCCTTGTCTTCATACTTTCTCACACTGGTTCTGTTAAAGATTACGTTCATTTTCTTCCTCCAATTATTTCTTAGCCGGGTGTTTACCCATGCTATTTTGGCTATTTCTTGCTTCTATTCTTGATTCATGCTATCATTTTACCAATCATTTTCATAAAAACAAGAATGCACTTTTTTGTCACTTACTACCCAAAAAGATAGTAAGTATTCAAGAAGCCACTAAAGGAGAAACCATGTCCGAAAAAAAACATTTCTGCTGCCCCATTGATGCTACCATTAGCCTGATCGGTGGAAAATATAAAACAAAAATTCTCTGGAATCTGGTTGATCAGACCCTGCGCTTTAATGAACTGCAAAAAATCGTTCACCAGGCCACCCCAAAAATGCTCACCCAACAGCTGCGTGAGCTGGAGCGGGACGGTCTGATCACCCGCACCGTCTATCCGGTGGTGCCGCCCAAAACTGAATATGCCCTGACCAGTTTCGGCCAGAGCCTTTATCCGATTCTCGATGCCATGTGCGAATGGGGCAAGGATTATATGGCCGAAGAGGCCCCTGACGAACTTGCCGAGGCTGTCAATCAATAGTCAAATTAATCCCTGTCATGACAAGCATATTAAAAGACACCTCTAATCTCTTTATCCTCATCAAAGCTTGATCCACTGTTCGGGGTGATTCATCGCATCCTGGAATTTTTCCAAAAACAAACCCACATGATAACCATCAGCGACAGCGTGGTGAACAGTGATCGAAAAGGGCATCATTTTTCGGCCGTCTTTTTCAAAAAAACGGCCCGCCTGCAAGATCGGAAAATAATAATCGGCCTTCGCATAGGGGACTGGTGAATAACTGGTAAATTGAGTCCACGGCACCATCCCCACCATAAAGCTATTCGGCGGCGGCAGCTCTGGTTTGGCCAAAATCCCGTGATTCCCAGAATATCGTTTTTGATCTTCCATATAGTTGTGATAAAAGACTTCAAAATCCGGATCATATTCTGTCCACATATTTGACATGGTTTTGTCATCCTCATGAAAACAGGCATAAGAAGGATGTAAGACCTCATAATACCCCAGCTGATCGGCCGTTTTAGCAACCCGAAATTCCGGCTGCTCGGTAATCAGTTTTGCCGTCAGATAGAGATAGGCCGGAAAAAACTTCTTTCCAGCTTTTTTAATTAGATGATACGCCTCTGTCATATCGATCTCCACACTCATACTAAATCCAGTCGGCAGCATTTCGGTAAAATAATAAAAGTATGGTCGTCGATCCCAGCTTTCAAAATCAATGAGATGTAATTGCGTGTTCATTTATTCGTTCTTCCTTTTGTTTATCAATCCAGATTTCAAGCAACATCGCAATGTCATCACTAAACTCTGCCTCGCTCTGCGTTTCACCTTTTTTTATTTCTTCCAGAACGACAAATGAAAAGGATTTGGCGCCATAGGCTTTCCAATCTTCCAGCATTGCGGGCTCCGGGCACGAATTCGTGGCAACAGCAAAGCCAAAGCGGTTTTGTTGTCCGACCATATTTTGGGTCGATTTTATCCAAATCCGGTCATTTCCACTGCATTTTATGCCATAAATGCCCCCGACAACCCTTCTGTTTTTATAGTTCTCTTTTAATTCTTTTTTTGATCGTGTTTCCATAAACCTAATTCTCCTAAACCTGTATCTATTTTGCTTACAGCACCCAAAGACCATCTTTGCTGCAATAATAGTACAGTTTGCTGCCAAACTTTTTACCCAGCTTGCCGCCACTCATTTTCGGCAGTCGCAGGGCCGCCGTCTGCTCGGGATAAAGCCTGACAAACAAGCTGCGATCACTTGATACATAGGCCACAAAAGAAATAAAATGGGCCTTGGTCATTTCGTGATCAAACGTAATATAATATTCTCCATCATCATCCTGGATGGTTATTCTGTGTTTTTCATCGGCTGGTTTTGCCACCAGTGGTGCCAGTTTGCGACCGCAGCAGGAAAGCTCCGCATCGCCAGTGGTACTGATCACATTGCCACAGTTGGGACAAACATAAAATTTTATTCGCTTCAAGTTTCCTGTTTCCATATCATTCAGTTCCAGATCTCCCAATAGTATTTTTTCAATATTTACCTCAAACAGTTGTGAAAGTTCTCCCAGCAGGGATACATCCGGACAACCCAGGCCCCGCTCCCATTTGGAGATGGTCTTATCACTGAGGTGCATCCGCTCGGCAACCTGTTTCTGGGTCATCGCCTTTTCTTTTCGTAATGCCTTCAGTAGTATGCCTACCTTATTACAATCCAATTGTCGTACCTCCATATGAACTATAGTAATTGATCGATGGAATTTATTCAATCGACGCTCCGTAGAGTTTCGGCTGTTTCTGCTGTCACGATCAAACACGCTTCCCTAAAAAGAACTCGCAATTATTTCTACTGATCGTTTTTGATATAACGGAAACTATCTCACTTAATCGCATTCGTTTTCGTTATATCGTAATCGATTATCAAGTTAACTCCCATCCTTAAATCTCACCGATCTCATAATTCCCCTTGTAAATATTCCCCAGCCCACCGTCGATGGAGATGGGATCTCCCGATTTAAAGCGATGTCCATTGATGGTACATTCTTTGGTTGAATCATTGACTTCCAGCCCCTTACATTTAACAATACAAACCTTACCAACGCTGGCAGCCGCCACGGCAGCATGGGAGGTGACCCCGCCCTTGGCGGTGATCAGCCCGTCGCAGACAAAAATTAAGGGAATATCATCCGGAACCGTATCCGGTCGCACCAGAATAATTTTGGCCTCGGGACAGTGTCGTTTTAAATCCTCCATATCCGCCATATCAAAGGCCAAAAGCCCGGACAACACCGCACTGCTCATGCCGATGCCGTGACCAACCAGTTCCATTTGATTGGGTGCTGGCAGAAAGCTGGAAAAAGCTGTCTGTTTTTTGAGGTTCTGATTCCTCGTCTGGAGAATATATAGATCTTCCGGGTTATCAGACTCAAAGGTAAACTCTATTTCCTGGTGGACAAAACCATATTCTTCGATCAGTCGAACCGCATAACGCGTCAGTTCCTGGTAGATATTGGGAAAGCCCGATTCCAAGGACAGACTGCTGTCCCGATAATCCCGTTTTCTTTGTGCCTCGCTAATCGGCAGGGTATTGACCAGGCCGGAAACCACATCTTCACCCTGACTGCAGAGGGCAAAATCACCGTAAAGATTTATCCCGGCGCAACCGTTAAAAGGACTGCTGGTAAATACGACCCCGGTACCAGAGCGGGCCGAACGGTTTCCCAGCACCATTTTCTGAACCACCACAGCGGTGCCCCAGTCCTCGGCAATCTGCAGATGATCCCGATAGTAGACGGCACTTTCCGAAAACCATGAATCCAATACCGAGCCAATGGCTTGTTTCAGCTGCTTGAAGGGGTCGTTTTCGATTTCGATTTGATAGTCGGTTAAAACCATTTTATAGCTAAAGGCAATGATTCTCATCTGCTCGGGACTGAAGTTGATTTTTAGGGTCACGCCCCACTGCTGTTTATATTCCAGCATCACCCGGTCAAACACATCCCGGTCAATGCCATAGGCCATCCCCCAGCTCTGTAAAAAGCGCCGGTAACAATCCCAAGCCGTCCAACCATAGCCCTGCTGTTGGCTGAATGCGGCCGCGATTTCATCATTCATGCCAACGTTTAAAAATGTTTTCATGGCCCCGGGCAAAGAAATGGATGAACCCGAGCGGATCGAAAAGAACAGCGGATTTTCGGCACTGCCAAAGGTCTGGCTGGTAATCTCCTCAATCATTGCAATATGTTTTTGGATCTGCCAATCCATATCCCGCCGCATATCCGGATGGCCCTCAATGGTTTCCTTGTGCCGGAATACTTCGGTGGTAATCACAAATCCCGGCGGAACATGAAAGCCATAGTTGATCAGTTTCTTCAGAAAATATGCCTTGGCCCCCAGAAAAACCGGGTTATCAATAGCAAGCGTGGCTTCGGTCAGGAGGCTGAACGAAATATCCGGGTCGTATGTCAGCATGCTTTCAATAAAGGAACTGGAATAGTTTTTCATCAGGCTTCTCAGCCCGCTGATGGTGTCGGTGATAAAGTTATCCAGATCCTGAACCAAAAAAGCAGTTGACAGGTTGTCCCGGAGGAATTTCTCAGATTCGATATGATAGAGTCGGCGCTCATCGCCAACCACTTTTTGTTGCTTTGCCACCAGAATCTGAGGAATAATAACCCGCATCGGAATCTCAAAAAGATCGAAAAAGTATTCGCTGATAATTTGTTTGATATCATTGGCCATAAACTGAAAAATATTGATATATTGATGGATCGAAAAGCTGGGCGAGGCCAGCCCGAATTTCAGCATATCGAGATGAGAATTAAGCCCCTGATTAACAATTCCGTCCAGCTCCAGGCCATCCTTAAACAGCAGCAGAATATGATAAATCTGACGAAAGGTTTTGGCCGTAATGTACTCAGCGTTAAAGGGCTGGGTAATCTGGGTCATCAGTTTGACTACGGTTCGTTCGAGCCGATACATCAGCCCCAGGGCATCAAATTTGGGCTCCACATATTCGCCATACATCGAGGGAATATCGGCGGCGATATGGCGCTTGTAATATATGTTTTCAGAGGCTTCGCTGGGACGGGGATCCAGAATAATCGTTTTAAGGCGGTTCATATGCTGATAAATCTGGCGGATCGCCGCTTCCTGATCATTTTGTTTCAGGCAGTTTTTTAATTCACTCAGATCACCAGTCAGGTTGGGGCTGTAACCGCTGAGCATGGCCAGCACATCATCAAATTCAAAGGAGTACTTTTCCAGCAGCAGGAAATAAACCCGAAAAAGATTGAGTACCCGCTTGTTGTCCAGACCCTGTTCCGAACCAAACCGGTGCAATCCCGCCCGGATCGCCTCAATATCCAGACGTAACAGCCCAACCGGGGTGGTTTCCAGCTCCTGACACAGCCTGATCATCGTGTCATGGGGTCGGCTAAACCACTTGCTTTGAGGATCAAGACTTTCATAAATTTCCTGGGGAATCAGCTCCTTTAGCGGTTCCTTATTGCCGTCATACCAATAGGTAATGATTTTCCGGGCCAGATCAATATGCGTATTGTTACTTTCGATATGGATCTGTTTGCGCATAAAATGAATCAGTCGATCCTTGCGCCGGGAAACCTCATCAATGGCAGTGGTCACATCCCGGAGCTCGCCCTCGGCGCCGATTTCTTTGAAATAGACCGGAAATATCCGGGCCAGCTGCTTGATTTCGCGGTAAACCGGGGTGATCTGACTGTTGAGCAGCCGGGTAATATCCCGCTGAAACAGATCAGTGTCCGAAATAAAGATCCCCCCCAGCTTGAGGTTGACAATCAGCGCCGCCAACAGCTCCCGCATCGCCCGAGGATCTTCCTCGATTAATTCCAGCCAGACCCGAATATTTTTAACGTGGTTCGAATCAATCAGAATCTGCCAGTCACTATTGAGACTTAATTTCCCCGGAGCGTTAAAACCCAGTCCGATCAGCGCTTTGGTAAAATAATCGATATTGGCTCGATCCCCGGTGGCAATGATTTCTTTACCCAACGTCAGCAGACAGTCCAGCACGGTATCGCCATGCTCCTGCCTGAGTTCCTGAAACTCGGCCATGATGGTGTTGATAAATTCGGTAATATCCTGGGAATCCAGTTCATCAAAAATATTGCCCAGATTCCGGTTGATATCGTAGATCAGATGGTCGTTCAGAGTTGCCATGCCCGGTAAATGCAGGAGATAATACAGATAATAGATGGTTTCGATATGAGTCGGAAATTTTTCTGAAAAACTGCGGAAATAGTTGGCGATGTCATTGAAGAACAGCTGCTCCTTAAGTTCCGGCCAATGAATCGCCTGTTGGCGACGGGTTCTGAGAGCTTCAAAAAATACCTGCCCAATGGCCTCAATATCGGTTGCCTGTAAATGGGGGAACAATTTCTGCCGGGAGTTAAACCAAACCTCGGCCTGAGAGCTTTGCTCCCAGAAATCAATGCACTGATCCAGAAGATGTGCAACGATCGCTTCCAGAATTTCAGCAAATTCAGGCTCTGCTGCCACCTTATTGAGATAAATTTTGAACACACCGGAATTCTTGACATAAAGCAGTTCATGCTGAGCCATATCCTCCTTAAGGACATCGATACATAAAAAAATAACCGCTTTGGGATACGCATCAAAACTGGCCAGCCGATCCATAAAACGGATCAGAACCTGGCTGAGCAGCGTCCGCTGGCTGTCTTTGAGTTTGGATCGCAGCACTGAGCGGATTATCTCCACCAGAACGGTGAAAGCCTGTTCTGACTCCGGTAGATCATGATAGAGCCAGATATCACCCAGACAAATGGTCTGCAGCGACTCGATGACATAGCGATTATTACGATATTTATGATTGAGCTCGATTAAAAATTCCTGGGTCCGTTTATGAATCCCCCAGTACTCTTTTGATAATTCACCGAACCACTGCTGGTGCTCCGGGATTTCAGTATGGGTTTCCCGGGTCTGATTAAGATTGGCCTCTAAGGCCTTTGAAGAAAACACGTTAGCCATTTTATTATCCCCCTGATTCAATCTATTTGGGTAAATGTCGGCTTTACCTTTTCCTCAGTATAGCATAATCACTCACCGAATTGAAACCGTTTTCGCAGCCAATCCTATTTATTTACTACGTCAAACACCTCCAAATCGGCTTTGATTCGGAGGCGTTTGGTAAAATCATCGTTCGTCGAGCGCAACGTGAGTTATTTTTGTTGGGCTGGTTAAATAATTACCTTAACCGTATTTCGGCCCGCTTCATGACTAACGTCAAGTGATTTTGCATAGTTATGGATAATCGCCAGGGATAGTTCATTTTCATCGCCCTGCTCCAGATCATAGGCGTCCCCGGAAAAACTGGCCTGGATGGCGATCTCTCCGCTTAAATCCGAATACTCAACTAAAAGTGTGACACTGGCTCTGGGAAAGGCCCGCAATAGAATGGCCAGCACCAGTTCTTCACAAACCAGCTGGACATTCATAATCTGCCGATCGGAAAACATCTGTTTTTTAAGGAAGCTTTCGATTTTGGCATTAAGTTCATAAAGATCAAAGCCGCTGCCTGCCGCCGTATATTCAAAGGCTGAAATCTTCCGGATAAAGGCCCGGGTCTTGGGCTTCTGCGGATGGTCAAAAATTTCTGCCGGTACTCCGTCTTCGTAAATGCCCTGCTCATCCATATAGAAGACCCGGCTGGAAACATCCCGGGCAAACTTCATCTCATGGGTTACAATCATCATTGTCATCCCGGTTGATGCCAGCTTGCGGATCACCCCCAGCACTTCGCTGACCATGGTCGGATCCAGGGCCGAGGTGGGCTCATCAAAGAGCACCACCTCGGGTTTCATCGCCAGGGTTCGGGCGATCGCCGCCCGCTGTTTCTGGCCGCCGGATAATTCGTCCGGAAAGGCCAGCGCTTTTGACCGCAGCCCGACCATTTCCAGATAGGCCAGCCCTTCTTCATAAGCTTGCTGACGCGGGATTTTGAGCAGATTAACCGGCCCCAGCATCAAATTTTCGATGATCATCAGGTGGGAAAAGAGGTTAAAGGACTGAAAAACCATCCCCATTTTCTGGCGTAATTTTGCTACATCGGCATTTTTATCGAGAATATTCTGCCCTTCAATATAAATTTCTCCGGCAGTCGGCTTTTCAAGCAGATTAATGCACCGCAAAAAAGTCGACTTACCACAGCCCGACGGCCCGATAATCGAGATCACCTCGCCTTTTTTAATCTCGGTGTTGATATCCTTTAGCACCTGTAGCTGACCATAGCTTTTCGACAGATCTTTTATTTCAATCATTTTTGCACCTCAACAACTTCTGCGTCAATCTCAACAACGCCTTTGACTACCCGTTTCCGGCGTTTGGGGTCAATCTGTACTTCAATCTTTCCCAGTAACAAAATAAACAGGTAGGTGATGACAAAATAGATCGCCGCCGTTACCACCAGTGGAAAAAACGCTTCAAAGGTCCGGCTGCGGATAATATCGGTCATCTTGGTCAAATCCTGAATAGCAATATAACCGACCACCGAGGTCATTTTTACCATACTGATAAATTCGCCTTTAAAAATCGGCAGAATGTGCCGTAGCGCCTGGGGCAGGGTGACCTTAAAAAAGCTGGCCACTCTGGTAAACCCCAGTGCGTAGGCAGCCTCCAACTGCCCTTTATCGGTGGCGTCAATGGCGGTTCTGAAAATTTCTGCCGAATAGGCGGCAAAATTAATCGAAAACCCAACCACCGCAATCAGTACCGGATGGATGTCCACCGAAGCAAAAATAATATAGTAAAGGATCATCAACGTCAAAACAATCGGCACGCCCTGAATCAGCCGAATATAAACGACCGCCAAGCCTGAAATCAGGCCCACCCGGGAACGACGCATCGCACAGATGAGGGCCCCTAATAAACTACCAAAGAGCAATGACAACAGCGAAATGACAATCGTCGTTGAAAGTCCCTCCAAAATCAGTTGATACCGGTCTTCAACAACAAAGGTCTTGTTAAAGCTCTCCCCCAATGACGCTATCATGCCAGCCCATTGTTGTCCTCCTGTCGAAGCAGCCACTGCCTGATTTCTGACAATCGCCACAGCCTGATCAGACTTTAGTGGTGTCAGAAAACGAATCGATGCAGCCCGTTCCGGAGTATACGCAAGATAGAAGGCCAGATCAATTTTTCCTGACGTGATACTAGGAATGATCGCTGAAAAATCCATTGGCTTTATCTCCACGTTCATTCCCATCCTGGCAGCCAGACTACGTGCCAGATCAACTTCAAGACCAACCAGTTCGTTATCCTTATAATAGGAATACGGATAATCGTCGCCTAAAACTCCGGCTATCAGGGTTCCTTTCTCGCCAGTCAGATCAACCGGCGTCAGCACTTTTCGGTCTTCGTTTTCGCCCATCCATTTTTCGGTCATCGCTTTTAAACTGCCATCATCGATCATTGTTTTAACCGTGGCATCAAGGGCATCGCCGAGCTGGGTATTGGTCTTATTGACTCCGATTGATGACGAGATATCCGCATAAGGCGGCAATGCAATCAGATCAGGGTTCTGCTCAATAATTTCGGCAACCTTTGACTGACTTGTCAGTAGCGCATCGATTTTTTTTGATTTTAGCGCTTCAAGCATCGACGAAAAATCATTGAATTCATATTCATCAGCCTGATAAAGTGGTCGAAAATTGTCAATATGAACCATCCCGGTAATAAAACCAACCCGCTTGCCATTCAGCTCCTCATTGGTTTTAATGGATTGATCAACCATTGACGCTGCCGCCATATCTTTTCTGATCAAAGCACTGTTGTGCAAGACCACATAGGCATCCGTGTAGAGCACCTCTTGCCCCCGCTCATCAGTCTTAAAGAAGTCAGAAATAATCACATCGCCCTTCCCGCTTTGGAGGGCTGGAATCATCGCCTGATAATCCATGGTAATGATTTCATAATCGAGATTGGCATAACTGGCAAAGCGTTTCATAAATTCAACATCAAAGCCAGTCAGTTGTCCATTTTCATAATAGTTCATCGGTTCGGTTAAACCATTGGTAATAATCGTGATTTTTTTCTCCGGATTTTGGGGCTTGGGTATATCCGGCATTTCCCCACCGGTGTTATTTATCCACCGCTTCACCATCGCTGCTGCCGTACCATCGGCCTGATATTGTTTAATAAAAGCATTGAGCTGCTCATTCATGGCCGTATCATCTAGTCGGACAACAGCGGCAATCTCGATATTGCCCAGCTCTTCGTCAAGCTTGACCAGATCCGGGTTGCTTAACAAAATCCGATCAACCCCAGAGCTATCATAAATCACAGCGGTCACCTTACCGCTTTTAAGCGCCGCCACCCCATCCATAAACTGAGTAAAGTAGGAAATGTCAGCATTGGGCATCAGTTCTTTAGCCACCTCTTCCGGCGGAGTTCCCTCCGGTACGCCAATGGTGTAGCCGGCTTTATTCAGATCACTGCTACTGCTGATCAATGTCTGGCTGCTCTGAGTGCCTTCAGTTGCTGCCTGTCGATCGGCCTTGACAACAAAAACCTGGGGATTGGGAAAATAACCAGCGGTAAAATCGACCTTTTCCGATCGCTCCGGGGTATTATACATGGCCGCAACCACATCACTATTTCCCGATTGGAGACTGTCAATCATCGCTTTAAAGTCCATATCCTGAAATTCGACCTGCATCCCCAGTTCATATGCGATGCGGCTCAGTAATTCCACATTCATCCCGGTTAGCTCCCCATCCTGAACAAAACACCGGGGCTCAGTCAGGGATGTGACGGCTACCCGCAATACCGGGCCGCTGACATTTTTGGGCACGTCAACAATTTCATAGTCGCCGCCCGCTTCCGGAAACCAGTGACCTTTAATTTCCTCCATGGTGCCATCGCTTAAATAACGGTTCAACACCGCATTAAGTTTCTGGTTAAGCTCAGTATTCTCTTTCTTAAGGGCCATTGCTGTCACTTCATCAGTCAGTGCTTCTGGTAACACCATGGTTCCTTCGTTACTCTTTACAAAATTTCGCGCTGTTGCATAATCCATGATGGCATAATCAATTTTTCCCGCCATCAAGGCAGCTGACTCATCAACGTAATTGTTGAAGCGATTGATTTCTGCCTTGGGGTATTTTTCCGGAGCCATCGATTCGCTCACTGTTCCAATCATCGTTCCGATTTTTGCCGTTTCCACGGGTGGAAGGGGCGCCACCGCCTGACTGCATCCGGCAAGTAATAATATCATTACCACGCAAAAGCCTACAAAAATGCGTTTCATCAATCGCCTCCATTTTTAGTTACTGTTCATTTCCAGATAATCCCGGTGCTTCCGAGCCGGGATTGATCAACCCGCTCCAGCCACCGTTATTATCTACATTAATAATGCTTAAACAACCGCCTGATTCAGGACACCAATTTTTTTATCGTCAGAATATTTTTATTTTCTTCAAAGCGATAGTCTACCGCATCCATGCTTTTTTTAACCATCAGCACCCCTAACCCGCCAATTTGCCGTTCTTCTGCGGTTAAGGTAATATCCGGATCAGGATTTTCCAGGGGGTTAAAGGGATCGCCCTGATCAATAAACTGAATTTCCACCAAGGGCGGTTCCCCATAATTATCAACTTGAATGATGACGTTGCCGTCATCCGGAGCATAGGCATAGTTGGCAATGTTCACAAAAATTTCTTCCGCAGCCAAATCAATCTGAAAGATCATTTTCATACTGGCCCCAGCCGTCTCCAATTCGGTATCGATAAATTCAAGCACCTCCGGCAACTTATCTGTCGATGCATTTACAGTTAATTTCTTCATCTTATCTGATCTCCTTTACTGTTGTTCAACAAATCCACCAAAACGCCCAGAACTTCAATCGTCTTGATGGAATGGAATCCAAGCCTTTGATAAAAGTAGTTATTATCTTTTATGTTGCTGTTTTCAAGATAGATGGGACAATCCCTGAATTTTTCAATCGCATAGTCCATCAGGGCCCGCCCCGCCCCCCGATAGACTGAACCGATCATGAAGAGATAGTGATGTTCCTGATTATAATGGTAGCGTTCGGTAATCAGGGTTTCATTCCTCAGCCGGATCATGCTTTTTAACTGAATCAGTAATAAGAATTTGATTATTTGACCAATCATTCCACTGACAAAAACACTGCGGATACTAAAAAAAGGTTTTCCTTTATGATTCCAGATTGATGCCCCAACAATTTTTTCGTCAACAACCGCCACATGGATTTCGCCATTGCGATTATAGTACTCCACCATCAGTCTGATATAGCGGCATAAATCTTTCTCATTCTGAAAAACTGCCAGGTACAAGGGATCACCCTTAAAGGCCTGACCCAAGACTGCCGCAACCTCTTCGAGACGATGTTGATCCAGCTTTTTATCGCTTATTGTGATCATAACTGCCCCAAAACGAGCTCTTGATCGAGTTCAAAAAGAGTCGTCTGATTTCTTGTCCAGATTGCTTGGCCGCCTAAATTTGACATACTTTTGCATCCTTCATTTGTTATTGCAAAACAAAACACCCGCTCAATTGGGAAGCCCTGATTCTGCTTTTGCTTAAGATAATCCCAGAGTTGATCATGCAACTGCTTCGAGATGCCCTGATGCCGGAAAATCTCATCCACCGCCAGATCCAGGATCAGGATGTAATTACCCCTTCCTTTCTCCAGCGGTACTACCTCATTTTCATTCAGATTGTCGTCGATATATTCCTGATTCGACACCGCCCGCTGATAGACGGATTCATCGACCCCAAAAAAGCTGATAAAGCCTGCCAGAGTATCACCTTCATATGCTGCAATAATCCCTTCCGGGAACTTTACAAAGCGCTTTAACGCCATCCCCTGATTGGTTAAAATGTCATCCCCATAAATTTTGCAATCCAGATCAAGAATCGCCTGAAATGCTTCTATTGACAATTCCTGCCCCACTTTAATGGTGATCTCCATCTGCTACGCCTCAAGCTTGAAGCCCAGCATGGTGATGTCGTCAAATTGCGGTTCCTGATCGGCAAACTCATCCACATCCTCAAGAATGTCAGCGCACAGCGCTTTAATATCATGCTCTTTTTTTGCCGCCACCAATGTTTGTAGCCGTTCCAGTCCATAAAACTCTTTTTTGGTATTATTCGCTTCAGGAATTCCATCGGTGTAGAGATAAATAATATCCCCTTTTTCAATTTTTGATTCATTCATCTTATACTTAGCCGTTTCAATCCCGGCACAAACAAAGCCTTTTTTGCCAGTCAGCATTTCAACCTGACCATCTTTTTTCCAGATTATGGCCGGATCATGACCGGCATCACACCACTGGAATACCCCCGTTTTGACGTTGATAATGGCAATCAGCAGGGTCACAAACATTCCCTGCTCGTTATTATTACACAGGGTGACATTGGCTTCGGTCATGACTTCATCGACCGGCAGGCGTCGGAGCACTAGATCTTTCACCGTGGCTTTGGCCATGGCCATAAACAGTGCCGCTGGCACCCCTTTACCGGAAACATCACCGATGGTAATACAGAAATGGTCATCATCGACAAAAAAGAAATCATAAAAGTCGCCGCCGACGTCCTTGGCCGCCCGCATTGAGGCATACAGGGTAAACTCGTTCCGGTCGGGATATTCAAAGTTCCGGGGCAGCATCCCTTCCTGAATCAGAGTAGCAATGCGAAGCTCGGTCTCAATTCGCTCTCGCTCCGAGGTGACTGTCGTCAGCTCATTAATATAACGAATAATGTCACTGGTCATCTTATTAAAGGCTTCGGCCAGAATTTCGATTTCATCCCCAGTTTTAACATCGATATTCAAAGCCACAATCTCACTTAAGTTTTCATCGACATTGGTATTAACAAAATCCGTGGCATTATCGACAATCACCTGTAACGGATCAATAATCGACTTATTGAGAAACAGCAGATAAATCGTGATAAACAAAATTAAGATCAAAGCTGCAATGGAAGATACCAGAATGATATATTTGAAAAGGGTTGAGTTGATCTCCTTCATGGACATATCTGCCCCAACTACTAAAACCGGATTGCCCTCACTATCTTTTAACACATTGAACGCCGAAATCAGATAGCCAAACTCACTTTCATTGGTGATGACCACTTTAGGCGCATCCGGATCGGTAAACAATCGATTGGCAGCGTCAATATCTTCCTGGGGATAATAGTCCGTTCCCAAAAAATCACCAAGCCCAAAATGACCGGCCATCCCGGGCGTGGTTCCCTGACCAAACACCTTAAATCCTTCTGCGGTTGGTACATAGGCATAAAGATATTCCAGATGATTCTGTTCCTGCAATGTCTGAAATTCTTTAATCAATAGCTCATAGTCGGCATCAGGCTGTCCCGTTTCATAGTACTGATTGACCTTGTCCACCGGTACAAAAACAGATGCCGTTTTGACGAGTGAGGTGATATTTTCTTCATAACGCTTAAACATTGAGTCCCGATAACTGAAATAGGAAATCAACACAATCACCAGCGAAAGCACCAGTGCCAAAATCATACTGGCTGAGGCGAACTTTGTTTTTAGGCTGATGCGACGAATATTCTTTTGATCTTTCATTCTTGCCACCTTTTTTATAGAATAATAAGTAAATTGTTAAATACCAGCGTCCGATTATAGGCAAAGGATTTTGCTTTCTTCCGAACAATCGATACGCCCAGATAATCCAGGGCTTCATCCGGTTTTTCCGATTCTTCAAAGGGATTATAGCTGGTGCTGTCATCCCTGAGCCTGATGTAGATGTCCTCTTCAAATAGGGCGATTTTTATATGGATATAATGGGGTTTCCCATCATTGAAGCCGAAATTAATGATATTAGCTGCCAGCTCTTCAATGGTCAGATTGATAAAGTAAGCATTTTTGCTGTCGATATCCAGGCGTTCACAAAAAGCTTCGATCTCTAGCACACATTTTTCCAGCTCCTTTATATCCGCCGAAAGGGTGGTTTCATAAAGATTGTCTTTACTGATTACCGGCTCCCGAAACAGTAAAATATTTCGGTACCCCCCTTGTTTTTTGAGCACCAGGGCCGCAAAAAGCAGGATCACCATGGTCACGGTTTCTGCTGCCACCATCGCCAGTGCTGTCCCGACGACGCCAAACGCCGGAATTAACCAGGCGCAAAAGGCGACCAGCAGCAAAAACCCCCGTAAAAAATAAATAATCCCTGCCAGCGTCGGCCGCTTAATGGTCTGATAAAAATGGGCCATAACGCAGTTAAAACAGGTCTGCACCACCCCCAAAGCAAAGATCCGGATGGTCTGGGCTACCAGCGGCAGGTTATCAGTCACCCCAAACATTGCTGCAATCGGCTCGGCCAAAATTAGTAACAACAGGGCACATAAGCTACTAAGCAAAACCGAGGTCTTTAAGGACAGGCTCATGGTGTCATAAACCCCTTCAGTATCCTTTTCCCCGGCAAAGGTTGCCACCAGCGGCGCCAGGGCCAGTGATATCCCATCAAAGATCGCATAGGCAAACAAGGAAACATTAAAGAGAATATTATAAACCGCCAGTCCCCCGACCCCAACCGTTGCACTGAGTAAATTGTTGATGACGACCAGGGTGATACCCTGATAAATAAAGGCCGAGGCGATTCCAAAACCGCCGTGAAAAAGCAGATAGCCAGCTTTGGGGCTCAGGGAAGTCTGCCCGAATTTAAGATGATTATGCTTTTTTAAAAAATGCATGCCATAAACGGCAATCGCACATAACTGTCCGATTACCATCGCCAGAGCGCCACCAAATACGCCCATATTCAGCCCAAAAATAAAGATAAGGTCCAGTACCAGATTGACGATCACCGAGACGCTAATACCCAAAGTGGACAAAAACGGATCAGCATCACTGCGAATCAAGAGAGAGATTACCGGCGCCAAAATGAATATCGGTGCGGTGATAACAATCGGCCACATATAGTCCCTGGCTGCATCAATTTCGGCCCCGCCGGTGAGACCAATGATGGTCGGAAGAAAGAGACTTCCCAACACGGCAATGGCCAGACCAACGATAGCAGCAAAAAATAATGTCTGGGTAAAATAGGCTCTGACCCCATCTTTATCCTCGGCGCCGATGGCCTCAGCTACTTTCAGAGAGCCACCAACACCAAAGGCATAACCGAACAGATTATAAACCATGTATATAGGCATTGATACCGCCAGCACCGATAGTCCAACTTCTCCAAAAGCGTTTCCCAGAATAATGGCATCCACAAAGGTACCCAGCACCACTCCCGCTGAGGAAAGAATACTGTTGATGACAAATACGCGAAAAGCCTTGTTAACAAAATGTTGATTATTCATGATGCCCTCTCTCATTGCTTCCTTTTTTAGCAAGGATAGCCACACCCACTGGTTGCCGTTAAATGATCGACACGTCATTTTTGGTGATTAAATATATGATTGACTACAAACAAAATTGCCTGAACAGAATAAAGTTATACGAGGCTATTATAGCATATAAACGACTTTGATTGTCGAACATTTCTTTACTTCTGCTGTAAATTTTCTTACTCTTTGAATATTATACGTCATCACTGATGCTTATTTTTATAAGCCACTAAAATCACTGAATTCTTTATTTTTATTTTATATTTACCGGGTATCATTAATACGACTCACTTTTTCGATTATTTAATATTTACAAACGATGCGGAGGTCGAACATGCCCAAACAAATACTGGTCGCTGATGATGACAGCGATATTGCAGCAATCATTGCCGAGGTCTTGACGGACGAAGGTTATCTTGTCCACACTGCCAGTAATGGACTGGAAGTTCTGGATAAAATAAATACTCATGAAATCAGCCTGTTGATTTTAGATATTATGATGCCTGAAATGGATGGTCTGGAAGTTTTGACGCAGCTAAAAAGAGAAAGCAATACTCCGGTCATGATCCTCAGTGCCAAGGGCCGGGATATTGATAAGGTCATCGGTCTTCAAATCGGGGCCGACGATTACATGGCCAAACCTTTTTCCCTGGATGAATTGGTAGCCCGAGTTTCTGCCCATCTTCGCCGGGAACACCGTCGCGAAAAAATCAACGAAATAATCCGTCTGGGTACTATTGAACTGAACAAATCCACCTTTCAGGTTTTTGTCAAAGGAACCCCAACGGATTTTTCCACCAAGGAATTTCTGATTCTCAGCTACCTGATCGAAAACAAAGGTCAGGTTCTGACCCGGGAACAGATTTATGAAGCCGTCTGGAAAGATGCCTACGGCGGTGATATGACAACTGTCACAGTTCACATTAAAAATATCCGTTCAAAGCTGGGATGCGAAAGCAATCTTTTGGAAACCGTCTGGGGTGTCGGTTATCGTATGACAGGAGGTCACTGATGTCGATCCGCTTAAAACTCTCACTTTCCTTTATTTTGCTGTTTTTACTGGTCGTTGGTCTACTGTTGGCAAGCTTTTTCTTTTTTTATCGCGGCGACTATCGGGATGGTCTGGTGGCCGATCGGGAACATTATGAAGCCCTGGCCGCAGATCTCGTAAAGCAAGCGGCTTCACTTGAGGAAGCAGACATTATTGCACTCCTGGCCGCCCAGACTGAAAACGGGGATCAGATGCTGCTTCTTGATTCCAATAATCAGTTAATCTGGTCCAGTGGTGAGGCGCCGCTCAGTACCCGGCTCAGTGTCAAAGACTTTGTCATCCGTGATGATAAAGTACGCTACGCCCTACGGATCAATTATAATTTTCACAGCCGCAATCAGGTTATTGAAGACTACATTTTTCAGTATCTCTGGCTGATTATTCTTTTAATCATTGCCTTATTTATGTCCATTGCCTATTTCCTTCACCGCTCCATTACTTACCCGCTTTCGGTGCTTCATGACCGGATGATTCAGGATCCTTTGCAGATCAAAATTCAGGCACGACATTACCGCAATGACGAGATCGGCGAACTGGAAAAGCGCTACGATGACATGCTGGTTCGCTTACAATCCTCAGACCGGGAACAGCAGACCATGCTGGCGGCCATATCCCATGACTTACGAACCCCACTCACCTCAATTGCCAGCTATACCGATCGCCTCGCATCGGGAAAAATTACTAATGCTGAAAAAATAAACCACTATTACGCTGTTATCCACCAGAAATCCGAGGATATTCGACTGCTGATTGATCAATTTCAGGAAGCCGCCCAAATTATTCATCACGATCACACCATGAACTTTGAGGTAGTAACGGCGGCTCGTTTCTGGCAATCCCTCCTGAATCCCTATCTGTCAGACTGGGATGATGTGGATGCCAGTATGGACTATAACAGTCACCTTTCCGACACTGCCCAAATTCAGGTCAACAAACCGGCCCTCCAGCGGGTGATCGGCAATATTCTTTGCAATGCCGTTAAATATGGGGGCCATCCACTTTTTGTTGATGTTCATCTGTTTCAAACAAAACACTGGCTAGTCCTAAAAATAGAGAATAACGGGCAACCGGTACCTGGTGAACAACTGCCGCTGCTTTTTGATCGATTTTACCGGATAGAAGCCTCCCGCTCCAAGGAAAAAGGGGGTAGCGGCTTAGGCTTGTACATCTGCCGGGAACTGATTACCCGGCATGGCGGCAGCATCCGGGCTTACCAGCCTACCCGGTATGATTTTGGCATTGAAATCCAACTACCGCTGATTAGTTCTTAATTTTTCTTTACTGTTTCCATATTTTTATTTTATTTCCCAGTCATAAAATGGATTGTGTCAGGAACACCCGGCATAATCCATTTTTTATGGTCGTTTTTTTAAGCGACCGGGAAAGGAATCATTAATGATGAATGAATTCAAAGGAATCACCAAAGAATACACCATGGGCGAAGTTAAAATAGCAGCGCTGGCTGGTGTCGATTTTACCGTAAACCGGGGCGAGTTTGCCATTATCGCCGGTCCCAGCGGTGCCGGTAAAAGCACGATTTTAAACATTCTGGGGGGCATGGATTCGCCCACTGGGGGTGAATTCACCGTCAACAAACAGCCCCTTCACTGCTACGGAAAAAAAGACCTGATTACTTACCGTCGTCAGGAGGTCGGCTTTGTTTTTCAGTTTTACAATCTGATCCAAAATCTGACCGCACTGGAAAATGTTGAACTGGCCGTAGAAATTTGCAAGAATCCTTTTAAGCCTCTGGAGGTATTAAAACAGGTCGGTCTGGAAAACCGGATGATCAATTTTCCTTCCCAGCTTTCCGGCGGCGAACAGCAACGGGTTTCGATTGCCCGGGCGCTGGCTAAAAACCCCACTCTACTCCTCTGTGATGAGCCCACCGGAGCGTTGGACTACAATACTGGCCGATCAGTGCTGAAGCTGCTTCAGGATACCTGCCATCGTACCGGCATGACGGTGGTACTGATCACCCATAACCTGGCGATTGCCCCCATGGGTGATCGGATTATTAAAATCAAAAATGGCTGTGTCGAAAGTATGTCTGTCAACGCCACCCCCCTTCCAGTGGAAGATATTGCGTGGTAAGGAGAAAAGCAATGGGAAATACCATTATTAAAAACGCCTTTAAGGAAGTCCGTTCGTCCTTCTCACGATTTTTAGCCATCTTACTGGTCATCATGATCGGCTCCGCTTTTTATACCGGCTTGAAATCGGTGGGTCCTGATCTTGAGGCTTCCGCCGATCGATATTTTGAAGCAACTCACTTCATGGACTTTCGTTTACTGTCATCTATCGGATTTAATGATGCCGATCTGGCCGCAGTCCGGAACAGTTCCGGCGTGGAAGATGCCCAACCAATTTATACCATCGATGCGTTTTTGTCATATGGGCAGCAGACCAATGTTGCCCATGTAATTTCAATTCCAGATTCGACCGTGGCCATCAATGATCTTCATCTGGTAGAAGGCCGATTCCCTCAACAATCGGATGAATGTGTCGTTGATAAGCAGCGCTCCGAAGCCGGTCCAAAAATCGGCGACACCATAACGCTCTCGTCAGGAACCGAAACACCCATCAATACAAGTCTTAGTCAAACTGTCTACCATGTGGTCGGCCTCGCCGAAAGCCCCTCTTATCTGACCAAAGACCGGGGCACCGCTAAATTGGGAACCGGAAAAATAAATAGCCTGGTATTTCTCCCCGCAGCCAATTTTACGCTGCCTGCCTACACCGAGATACTGGTTACCGCTGCCGGAACCTCCGAGATATCGGCCTTTTCAGAAGAATATGCCGAAATGATGACCCCGTTAGCCGAATCCCTCACCACCGTTGCCAATCAACGTAGTGAAATCCGCCAGCAGGAACTGAAGGCCGATGCCGAAGCTCAGCTGGCCGCACAAAAAACAGCCTTTGCCGCCGCGAATGGCATCGCTGATCCCAGTCTTCTGGATTCCTCCCCGGAATTTTTAGAAGCTCAAAAATCAATAAATGAGCTGGCGGCACCCCAATGGCATGTCCTCAACCGAGAATCCAATTCCGGTTATCTGGATTATCAAAATACCATTGAAAGTACCAATGGCATCGCCAGTATTCTGCCGCTGTTCTTTTTTGGTATTGCCACCCTGGTCTGTCTGACCACTATGACCCGAATGGTGGAAGAACAACGCACCCAGATTGGAACCCTCAAAGCGCTCGGTTACAGTAATGCTGCCATTGCCTTTAAATATCTTTTGTATGCGGCGACGGCCAGCGTTTTAGGCAGCCTCCTGGGCTGGGCCATTGGTTTTATGCTCATTCCCCAGGTCATCTTTAACGCTTATCGGGTACTTTATACTTTACCCGAAATGACTCCGGCTTTTCATGTTTCAATTGCGGCATTATCGGCGCTTTTTGCCATCTCAGTCACCACTGTCGCCACCTTTTTAAGCTGCCTGACCATCCTTCGCTCTGCCCCTGCGGAACTGATGCTGCCCAGTGCCCCACCACCGGGCAAACGCATTTTTCTGGAAAACGTTGACTTTATCTGGAAAAAGCTTCAATTTAGTCAAAAAATCACCTTTCGAAATCTTTTCCGTTACAAAAAGCGCTTCTGGATGACGGTACTGGGTGTGGCCTGTTGCACTGCCATGCTGGTTGCCGGGCTGGGCTTACGGGACTCCATTGCTACCCAGGTCGCCGAAAAACAGTTTGGTGATATCATGCGCTACGACGTCTCCCTGCAATTAAAAGAAAATTTGACGATGGAACAAAAATCAGCTCTGGTCACTACCCTGGCAAACACTAACCTCTCTACGTATCTGGATAATACCGTTAATAACATCTCGGTGCAAGGTAGCACCGACAATTCAGACCCTATCGACAGCCTGCTGATGGTGCCCGCCGATCCGGCCGCTTTATCCAACTATTTTATGTTGCGCAGTTATGATACCGGAGAGCCCTTAGTTTTATCCGATCACGGGGTGATTTTGACCCAGAAACTTGCTAAAAACCTTGATGTCACCACCGGCGATACCATTGTGATTAAGGAAGATGAAACGACTACCCAGCTTGTGCTGGTGGAAGGAATTGCCGAGAATTACCTTCAGCATTATGTTTTTCTATCTCCGAGCTACTACCAAACCATTTATGGTGAGCTGCCTCAGCCCAACCAGGTTCTGGGCCTACTTGATTCGACCCTGTCACAGGAAGATCTGGCCGCTACCCTAATGGCCACAGCGGGTGTTTCCGCCGTTCGCTTCACTTCTGATAATGAACAGGATTTTCAAAACACTCTGGGAAGTATCAATTATCTGATTTGGATCATTATCATCGCTGCAGCGCTACTGGCGCTGGTGGTGCAATACACCCTGACAACCATCAACATCAGTGAGCGGTTCCGGGAGATCGCTACCATTAAGGTATTGGGCTTTTATGACCGTGAAGTGTCTGCCTACATTACCCGGGAAAGCTATCTGCTCACACTATTCGGAATTCTTCCCGGCCTGATTGGTGGGATCTTTTTGCATGGTTATATTCTGGATGCTGCCGAGGTTGGCAATGTAATGTATGTTGAGTCCATCCTTGCTCAAAGCTTTATCCTCAGTATTTTGCTGACTTTTATGTTTACCTGGCTGGTGAATCTAATCATGATTGGCACCCTTAAAAAAATTAATATGGTGGAGGCATTAAAAAGCAATGAATAGAAAAGAGAAACCCGCTAAAAGAAAAAACAACAGCGTCAGAAAAAAGATTTTGATTCTTATCGGCAGTATTCTGCTTTGTATCGTGATTGCCGGAGTTTCCTGTTTTATATTCAGGGCTTCCGATTCGTCAAACTTACCCGATCCATCAGATCTCAGCTCCTCTGAAATTTCAACCCCAACCACCGGCGTTGAAACAACCTTTACTCAAACACTTGATCAACTGATACAAACCTCGAATCGGATCACTGGTCTGAAAATTAATCAGACACTACTTTCACTCTCAGGATTGAATCAAGCCGTTACAACCATTATGTATAATCAAAAGCAGATTATCGCCCGGTGTCATGAACTCAGTGAAACGACCGCGGATATCCCTGAATCTGATGAAAACATGACCCTGTTTTCTGAAATTAATCAACTCAATAAAAACTTGGATTCCAATTGTGATCAGATCCTGGAGGCCAAAAAACAACGAGACCTAACTGCTTTGGAAGCGCTTTTGAGTGACACTGCCAACCTGCAGAATGGGATTATTGACGCACTGGAGCAGGTCTCTTAAGATAACTTTTAGCGATATCTATATTCATATTCCTTAATGAATTCTTAATCAAGAATCATTTCAAGATACCCTTAAGCATTTCCCTGTATAGTATGAATAAGCAAAGCATCATCAAACACTTAACTATTCTAACCTTTCATGAAAGCAACGGCCCGTTGAAAAGCCGTTGTTTTTATTTTTTGAACATTTATCCCCTTCCAAGCTTTGTTATTGCGCAATTTTTTGCCAACCAACTTTATCAATCGAGTTCTACCATCGTATTCTTCTTAAATTCCTTTGACAAAACCAATTCATAGCGATAAACTGAAAACAGTAGCCTTTGTATTTGGCACTGAATCGGTATTTGCAAAATAATTGAGGTACTTAAATCGACTAAATATTTTTATATAGGGAGAAATTCTAATGGGAAAGTTGTTTTATCAAGGCCACGGTAGTTACCGTCTTGTTTCAGATCAGGGGATTGTAATCTATGTTGATCCATTTGCCGGATCAGGCTACGATCTACCAGCCGATATTGTTTTGATCACCCACGAACATCCCGACCATAATGATTTGTCTCTATTACGCCAAAATCAGGGATGCGTTGTCATCAGACCGGAAACGATCCTGATTAATGGCGTTTATGGTACCCGCTCACTTCATGAAATTGTTATCCAGGCCGTGCCTGCCTATAACTCCGGACATGATAAAAACAAGTGCGTGGGTTATCTGATCGTCCTTGATGGCATTAAAATCTACGCTTCCGGTGATACATCCACCACCGCCTATATGCAAGACGTTTTATCCAAAGAAGCCATTGACTACGCCCTGCTACCAATTGACGGCTTTTACAATATGGATCCTCAGGAAGCATCTGCATGTGCGGCAGTCATCGGAGCCATCCATAGCATCCCCATCCATATGAAACCGGGGTCTTTGTTTGATCGTAAGCTCGCCGAAACCTTTGTTGCCAGAGGTCGCCTGATTCTTGAACCCAATGACGAAATAAAACTGTAAATTTTTAAGGAGGTAGTGCAATCAAACCGATCATTAGAGAACGATCCTTTTATAAACTAGTGGCTACCATTGCCATTCCCATCACCCTACAAAGCCTGATCACCATTGGTGTGAACATGACCGATACGATGATGGTGGGCGCTCTGGGCGAGGTGCCATTGTCTGGTGCCGCTCTGGCCAATCAATTCATTATGGTTTTTCAAATCTGCTGCATGGGCATTGGCATGGGTGCTTCGGTGCTCACCTCCCGTTTCTGGGGAATGAAAAACCATGCTGCTTTAAAAAAATCGATTACCATCATGTTACGGATCTGCCTTGGTTTTGCGCTAATCTTTTCGCTTGTAACCTTTTTTGCGCCTGAAACGATCATGCGTATTTATACAACTGATGCAAAAATTATCCAAGAAGGTGTGCGCTATTTTAAATGGGCGGTTCCCTGTTATCTGCTCTTAGGTCTGTCACTGACATCCACCATTGTGCTACGCAGTGTCGGGCAGGTGCGACTCCCCTTAATTTCGTCGGTTTGTGCATTTATTATCAATATTTTCTTCAACTATTTGTTTATCTTCGGGAATTTAGGAGCCCCCCAGATGGGTATTGAGGGTTCTGCCCTATCCACCCTAATTGCCCGATTTTTCGAATTCTCATTTATTTGCGGTTATTTATTTTTTGTTGATAAAAAAATAAACTACCGGCTCAGGCATCTCTTTATGCGCTGCCGGGATATCCTTAAAGAATACGTCGAGATCGCTATTCCGGTTCTGGTCAGCGATATTTTACTGGCCCTTGGCAATAATGCGGTGGCGATGGTGATCGGCCGGTTGGGCGTCAGTTTCGTCTCGGCCAATGCCATTACCCTGGTTCTACAGCAGCTCAGCACGGTATTTATTCAAGGTATTGCCAACGCCAGCGCCATCATAACCGGCCACACCCTGGGTCGCGGTGATGAAGAAGCCGCCCAGCAACAGGGAATCACCTTTTTATATCTGGGCATTGCGGTTGGCATCGGTGGCGCCATCCTTATCTGGATCACCAGCAAACCGATGATTGGTCTTTACACGCTGACCCCAGAAACCCAACAAATTGCGTCTCAGCTGATGTTTGCCATCGGTTTTATTGTGATCTTTCAGTCTGCCAACAGCATCCTGACCAAGGGGGTTCTGCGCGGCGGCGGGGACACCCGGTTTTTAATGGTAGCAGATATTATTTTCTTATGGGTGGCCTCAGTGCCACTGGGCGCCTTGGCCGGTTTGGTCTGGCACCTACCCGCCTTTTGGATCTATACGCTGCTTAAAATTGATCAGGTGATCAAAGCGATCTGGTGTATTTACCGATTGAAGAGCCGAAAATGGATTAAAAAAATTGCTGCTGCTCCTATCAGTCAAAATCATTAAAAACTCCCCAATATATTAATAGTCATTTCATCACAAAAGTGATAAAATAAAACAATTATCGATTGGCGTTCTATACTTATTAATGGTTTTAATAAACTAAATAATCCCTATCAGAAATGGAGGTAACCATCTTGCGAATTACCAGAGACGACTATCATGGCCGAACAAAAATAACGAAAAAAGAAAAAAAAGAACCGCTTAAAGAGGCACCCGCTGAATCTCCAGCGCCGTTAGAAGCCCCAACATCTGCAAAAGCGCCTTTAAGCACCTCGACAAATCTTCCCCAGCCAAATAAAAACAAGGTCGATTTATCGGTAAAGTTATCAGATACTGAAATTAAAAAGCAGTTATCGATATTGGCCGAAGAAACCATGCACCAATTATCGGAAGAAAATAAAACTCTCAGGGATGTTGAAGATATCTATCTTATTTTTAAAGGTCAGATGATGGTCATTAACAAGTGCCGCTTACTCACTGTCAGCGAACAGCAGGAACAGAACGCCCAGGTTTATGCCTGTTATTATAAAAAGAAATTTGAACTGACAAAACTGGAAATGAAAAAAAAGATGGGCTGATTTTTTTCAGTTTTGCCAACCAATATTATCAAGAATTCGTATCTGAAAAGAAACAAAAACCATGGAGCATGATTGGCTCCATGGTTTTTTGTTGTAGGTCTTTCTTATCGATCTGGAATCGTTTCGGTTATTAAATAGCTTGTCATAGATATGGACCCCAATGTGCGTGAATCATTAAAAACGGTGATTGTCCTATCTCTATCTGATGCGCCTAACCCCGGGTAAATTCATTATTTTCAACTGCATTCATGGGCGAACCATGACTAACAAACACTACCGGCATTTTGGTATCCATTTTATTTTCCTCCAACACGTTCAAACTATATCCAAACCTAAACAGAACCGAATCTATCGTTTTGATTATATCACTATTTAATGTTTTTCATTGGTAATTTAAAATTTAATAAGAAAAACCTCTGGCATTCTGAAAACCTATATTTCCGTTGCTACTTTTGAGGGCATCACTGACAATTGTTTTTTAAACAAGATTCGGAACGTAAAACGGACAAATGGACCAACATAGAACAGCTGGATACAAAGCGCAAAGGGGAAATTTTGAACCAACTTAGGCAACCATAACAGAGGAATCTCACTAACAAAACCATGGTGCAGAATTGAAACATATAGTGTCATAATCGGAGCCATCAAACAAACCGTACATCCAGCCATGGCGATGGTAATAAAAATCGCTTTATCAATATCTGGTTTGAACCAGCTCAGCACCTTTTTCTGAACAATCGGCCCTACAATGTACCTTTGGGCGATAAATGCTCCTACGACCTCTGGCCACATCCCCAATAAAGCATTGAGAAATGTCACATAGCTAAATCCAAATTCTAATACCATGTTGTATACAGTCATGCAGTACACCATCGTCACTACCATAATTATGGTAAATATAAGCTCTTGAAACTTTGTTTTCGGCATAATTCTCTCCTTTTCAAAATAAGTTTTAGAACGCAAAAAAACGAGCCGCGTGATCAACTGGCTTTACATGATCATTCACTACT
Organism: Acetobacterium sp. MES1; assembly: GCF_002237635.1. Classification (NCBI taxonomy): domain Bacteria; kingdom Bacillati; phylum Bacillota; class Clostridia; order Eubacteriales; family Eubacteriaceae; genus Acetobacterium; species Acetobacterium sp. MES1. Next base: position 295,845 of record NZ_MJUY01000013.1, on the reverse strand, counting down.
CGTTGCATAGAAATTATATCATTTATTATCTAAACGTGTCAACTTTGGCCGTCTCAAATTTCTGAAAACTAATAACTGTCGGCTTTATTTTTTCAACAAAAAAACTCGCAGCAAATAAGGACATATGTCCTATTGCCGCGAGATTTTAAACTATTTTACTCAGATACTGCTTGAAGTCAGCCGTTTACCTAAATCTCGGCAGGCTTCCAGGCCTTCTTCATCCGGTGTATCATTGATTTTCAAACCATCATCCACCAGATTAGCTCCCGTTTTCTTCATTCGTTCTTCCCATTCATCCATCCATTGCCCATCGCCCCAATCGTAGGATCCAAACAGCGCTAACGGTTTTCCTTCAAGGTTTTCTTTTTCCAATTCCGTAACAAAGGGTTCCATTTCCTGTTCTTCCAGTTCTTCGGCCCCCATGGAAGGGCAACCCAGCGCAATGGCATCACTACTTAACACTTCTTCGATACTGGCTTTATCGACGCTGACAATCTTGACCTCCGCACCGCCTGCCTCTGCTCCGGCGGCAACTGCTTCAGCCATTTCCTGAGTATTTCCGGTTCCACTCCAATAAACAATTGACACTTTTTTCATTATAAATTCTCCTGATCTGAATAATTTTTGTTAAATTATTTTTAATTTAACAGACATTATTTGTGATCATTTCCAGGGTTTCTTTCCATTTTAGCGTCATCCCGTCCTCCACTTTTTATGTCAGGGATCACCAATACACAAAGAAAGTTGGCCCCTGCATTTGTTAGTTTTTTCTAACATATTAGCAGCAATTTTTACTCCTGTCAATCCTTTTAAGTATTCTTTAATCACCTGGATTGGTCGGATTTTTAAAAATTGACAAAAACCAAGCGCAAAAGCAAAACTGATTTCACACTGAACCATTACTGGTACGAGAATTCTAATTATTCTTTACTACGCCTCACGAGGCGGCCAACTCAAGCAGGGTATCCCCGGTAATCCGATAAACCGTCCATTCATCCATGGCTTTTGCCCCTAGCGAAAGGTAAAAGTCGATACTTGGCTGATTCCAATCCAGACACCACCATTCCAGACGACCACACCCCCGTTTCACAGCTATTTTGGCAAGCTGCGTAAGAATTGCTTTGCCATAGCCATGTCCACGGTAGTTCGGCAGTACATACAAATCCTCCAGATATAGCCCAGCCTGGCCCAGAAAGGTTGAAAAATTATGAAAGAATAAGGCAAAACCAATTTCTACTCCATTCAACTCCGCAAAAATGACCTCAGCCGTTTTCTTTTCAAACAGCCATTCCGTTAAGCCTGCTTCGGTGGCCACAACCTGATCAAGCATTTTTTCATAGCTGGCCAACTCCTTGATAAAATAAAGAACCAAACCTACATCCTCTTTTTCTGCCTCTCTAAAGGTTAGCTCTGAGTTTAATTCACTTTTCATTTTCTGTTCCTTTCATAAAATGGTTCTCAAAGAAATCCGAATTCGTACTGAGTGACATTTATGGAAACGCATTTGTTTTTAAACCATTATTATCTATTTTCTTACTGTTATTCTAGGTTGTATTATACTACAAATATTTTACGGCAACATCAATTTTCCGACTTTGAGAGGGCATAAAAAGAGGCGTTATAAGCGAAGTAATCCTTCGTCACTATAACACCCCATGCTTTATCCAACTAATTTATTTAAACCCCAAAGTGCATCCCCGGCCATCCATTGTTGACAAATCTTTACACCTTCTGCTGCATTGGCAGTATATCCGTCAGCACCAATTTGTTGGCCGATTTCTGCAGTCACAGGATGTCCACCAACAATTATTTTGGCCGTGACCCCTGCTGCTCTTAAGGCGGTGATGGTCGCTTCCATCGAGTCAATCGACATGGTTAGAATCCCACTTAACCCAATGATTGCAGGTCTGCAATCTTTGGCTTTCTGCACAAAATATTCAGGATCAACATCAATTCCCAAATCGACAACCTTAAAGCCAGCCGCTTCTGACATTATTTTAAAAATATTTTTTCCGATATCATGCAGATCGCCATAAACGGTTCCCAAAACAATCGTTCCCGACACCTTGGCTTCAGTCTCCCTTAAAATTGGCTTTAGCCGATTAACGGCTTCTGTTAATAATTCCCCTGCAAAAATTAAATCCGCAACAAAGTACTCCCCTTTTTCGAAAAGCGCTCCGACCAAGCCCATACCACTCTGACAAGCTGTGACAGCTTCGCGAACTTCTAGTTCAGAGGGATTCTCCGCAATAAAATCATCGAGTAAATCCATCACCCTTTCTTCATCCAAATCGCCGACTGTCCGTGTTAAAATTCTTAAATCCAGCACTCCAATAACCTTCCTTACTGCGTTTTATGCCTAATTTAGCTTTCATCAATTAAAGAGGTGATCGCATTGATAACTTTAATGTATAGCAATAAGCATGCCAACTTTTTAATATTAAAAACTTCAACAAAATGACGATTTCATCGCGATTCTAAAAATTCACTCTGACGATTCGATTGCCACAAGTGAAAACCTGCTTTCTTTTTTTTCATTCCTGAAAACAAAAAACAAACCGATTTTAACACTAAATCAGTGAAATCGGTTTGCTTTGCTTGTTGTAGTCTTTCTTGATCTGATCACTTATTTATGATTGTGAGTCATTATGCTTTTTTGACAAATTCGGATTTTAAAAACATTGCTCCGAACCCATCAATTTTACAGTCGATGTTATGATCACCGTCGACCAGCCGGATATTCTTCACCTTGGTTCCCTTTTTGAGATCCTGGGAACTGCCCTTCACTTTAAGGTCTTTAATTAAAATAACCGTATCACCATGATTTAAAACATTTCCGTTAGCATCCTTAACGGTGAGTTCGCCTTCGCTGGTTGATGTCAGGGTCCATTCATGGGCACATTCCGGACAGATCAACAGTTCTCCATCGGCATAGGTATATTCAGAATTACATTTCGGGCAATTTGGTAAATTTTCCACGCTTTATTCTCCATTCATTATCTTTTTATGGTTTGAGCTATTCATGTTATCATACTCTTCGACAATTGACAAGTAAGCCGGATCGCCGATCTGAACTATGATCTGCTTTGTTTGGCGGTTGTTTTTTGAATTTCTGGTTAATCATAATGCTGGGTAGCTTGCGTCATCCGTGCCATCGGGATCTGTATTACTGCCCGGGTTCCGCCGCCCGGCATTCTGTTTATTTCCAAGCCATGACCGTACAACCGCACTAACCGCATATTGATATTTTTTAAGGCCACCCCTGTGCTGTCACTGCCGTTTTGGCACTTTTCAAAGACATCCTCGGGAATACCAACACCATTGTCGATAACACTGATGATCACAAAATCCGCACGGCGGTGGGCTGAAATTTTAAGAGTTCCACCATTTTTTTGCGCTGACAAACCGTGCTGCACGGCGTTTTCAACCAAAGGCTGAATCACCAGTGGCGGCAGCAGACATTTTATCTGGTCTTCAATATCATAAATAATATTTAGTCGTTGGCCATACCGAGCTTTCTCGATAAATAGATAGGCTTCCACCAGTTCTAGTTCCTTTTGGAGAGTTACAAGCTTATCCCGATTTTTAAAATCAAAGCTGCCCCGCAGGAAGGCACTGAGATTTGCCAGTAAATCCCGGGTCATCTGGGGTTCATCCAGGGAAAAAGCGGCAATGGTATTGAGGGCATTATAAAGAAAATGCGGTTTGATCTGCGCCTGTAAAAAGGCAATCTCCGATCGCAATAATTCTTCGGTGGAACGATGCAGCGCCTCTTTTGTGGCGATCAGGTTCGTAAACAACTGCACGTTTCGAAGCGAAATTGAAAACTGAGCAGCCAGCAATTGCAGAATCTCAACCTGGCTGTCAGTAAAAACCGCTTTGGCCAAATTGTTTTCAAGATATAAGATGCCGGTGATCAACCCCTGATTTTTAATGGGTAAACCAATCAGGGATTTCGTTTGGTTTTTTTGAATATAGGCATCTTGTTGGAACTCCCCTTGTCCACTCGCATCGCTTAGCACCACCGCTTCGCCGGTATGAATACAGAAATTAATCACCGCCTGGGGTAGCATCTTGGCAGCTTGCTTGAGGGCAACCGACTGTAAAACGTTTATATCGTTCTCGCCTTCTAAAAACGTTGCATCGATCTTCCAGCCCTGTTCATCCTTTAAGAGTAGCATGGCTTTTTGAGCTCCGGAATTCTCCACCACAATTTTCATGATTTTTCTTAATAAATCGGGAAGTTCGACTTCTTTTGTAACCGCCTGATAGGCACTGGTAATGGCAATCAAGTCGATGGGGGGGACGGCCAGCTTTTCCGCCAGCGCCATTTCATTGCTGGCAAGCTTGAGCAACCCTTCGTATTTCTTTGCCAGCTGCCTGACTTTTGCCCTTGCCCCCCACCGCTGATAGCCCCGGAAGGCTTCGGTCATAAAAAACCCGGCCTGCCGCTTCATGCCGTGCGCTAAAAACATTTTGGCGGCCAGTTCATTGACCAGCGCTTCATCCCGAAGAAAGCCGTTTCGGGCCGCCGTTTCGGCGGCCAATTCGTAGTATTGAAGCGCCTGATCCTTTTTCTCTTCAATCCGGGCCAGTTCAGCCTGCAGCAAATATTGCAGATGTTGAAAGTTTTCCGGACAATAGCTTGACCAGGCCTTTACATATTTGTATTCACGCTTTAGTCGCTGGATTGCCTTTTTCCGTACTTCCCCCTTCATCCCAGCGAGGTTAGCTGCGACTACCAGAAAGTTGCAGATGCGACACTCCACCACATAGGGGGTTCCGGCATGATATTTCAGATATTTATCGGATACTGCCAGATAGTCCAGGGCTTTTGCATAATCATCATATAAATAATGAATATACATCTTTTCTTTATAATAAACACCGAGGCCGGATAACGAATTTGATTCCCGCAAATTTTTAAGACATTGCTCTTCACTGCCGATGATTCCCATACCGCCATTTTGTTCCTGGGTCTGTTGGGATACTCCCAGCGAGAATTGATGATCCGTTAAACCCAGGTAGTTGAGCCTGCGATTAATAAACATAAACGACATGCTGTAACCGTACTGGTTGTTGGTCTGTTTGATTAACGACACCTGTTCCATCGCTTTTTGGGTTAATTCGGTCAAATCCCGATTCGCCTTGAAGGCATACATAAAGGTTCCGGCTAAAACCACCTGATAATGATCGCCATACCGCAAAGCATCTTCCATAGCTTTTTTAAACCACTGATCCACATCCTGAAAAGATTCACTCCAGGCATAGCCTAAAAAGCCGTAGGCAAATAAAACCCCAGCCCGATACTTGGCCCGGTCTTCCGTTTCAACCAGCTTAAGCGCCAATTTGTGGAATTGATAGGAGCCCTTCAAATCCCCCATTACCGCCAGCAACACCCCATAGCCGGAATAAATCGAAGCTGCTTCCTGGCTGTTTCCATATTGAAGGGTCAGACTCAAACTCTTTAAGGTTGAGAACAGAAACAGGTTAACATTGCCGCCGTTATAGGTCACACTGTTTAACTCACTCATAATCCGGATCATCAGTTTGACGCGATCATTTTGCAGCGGCGGCGCATATAAGAGTTGCTCGGTATTTTTCCCCAGCAGCCGGCCCTTGACCAGCGCCAATTCTCTTATAATCAGATGAAAGCCCGGTTTAAAGGGCAAGCGAATTCCCAGTAGCCGTAAACCAAGAACCCCATAGTTGATCACCTGATCCAATTGTCCTAGATACCGATATAAAACACTCTGCATCAACCTTATTTCAGCCTGGTCAATGGCCGTTTTGGCATGCTTCATCAGCATCTCAATCTGAGCTTCGGCCAATGGGTATTCTTTATTTAAATAGGCGCATTCCGCATAGGTCTTTATCAGCTCAAAAGTAAGCGGATAGTCCGCTTCCCAGGGGTTATCCGGCAACAGACTGATTGCCGTTTCAATGTACTGCCGGGCCAGCGAAAAGGAGGTGGCGGTTTTGGCCTTTTGGGCAGCCCACAAATTTAATCGCAACACCATTAAGCGTTCCTGCGTGTCATTAATCAAGTCCAGCCCTTCATTTAAATGACAGACGATTTGAATCGCCTGATCCGCTACCTGCTCCGGCGGCAAGCTCTGCCAGATCTTGTTACCAATTTTTAAATGCAGCTGCTTTTTGCTTTCCGGTGGAATCAGGGCTTCACAAGCTTGCTGAATTCGGTCGTGGGCAAATCTGAAGGTCTGCCCCGCCTCTCCCAGATAAAATTCGTAGTAATTATTTTCCGGGATAATAATTTCCCGATCAATGGCTTCCCCCAGCTGATTAAGGATCGCCTGCTCATCCAGATTCAAAACCGCCATCAACAGCTTTACATCAAATGCGGCGCCAATTAAAGCCCCTGCTTTTAACAAGTCCTGGGTCTTTGGTGGCAATTTTAGAATTTGCCCAATCATAAAGTCAACAATATTATCACTGATGGCACACTTCTCGATTTCGTCCTCGTCCCATTCCCACTGATGGTTGTCCTCATTGTAATAAATGTACTGGCTGGTATGCAGGTGCAGTAGTAGATTTCGGACAAAAAAGGGGTTTCCCTGAGTTTTCTTGTGAATGACCCTGGCCAGCACGTCTGCTTGATCGGGATGGCAATGGACGGTATCGCTAATAATCCGGGCAACATTCCCCTGATCCAGCGGCTTGACAATGATTGTCGCCGCCTGATCCGATTTTTTTAATTCCTCAAGGCAACGATACAAGGGATGATTTTGCTGAATTTCATGATCCCGATAACCAATGATCACCATCAAGCTGTTCATATCATCAAGGGTCAGCAGATATTTGATCAATTCGACGGAAGACTGATCACACCACTGAAAATCATCTAAGAATACCGCCAATGGTTGTTCTTTTTTTGCGAAGGTTTTAATAAAATTGCCGAAGGTCGTTAAAAAACGGTTGCGGTTCTCGGTTGGCTCCAGTTCTTCCACTGCATCCTGATCGCCGATGATCAACCGCAGTTCCGGAACCAGGTCAACGATCAATTGACCATTATTATTTAGTGCTTTTAGCAACCGTTTTTTCCACTCTTCCAACATCAAATCCGATTCCTGCAACAGGATTCGGACTAATTCTCTGGTCATCTGGGTAAAAACATAATAGGGGGTATTGACCTGCAAGGGCTCCGCTTTTCCGCTGGCAAAATAAACGTTCCGTTCCGCTGCGGGCCGAAAAAGCTCTTTTATCATCGCCGTTTTTCCCACACCGGCAGCACCGCCTACCAGCAGGATTTGTGAAACCCTTACCGAAGCCTGCTCAGCGAGCTGCCGGATTATGGCCCTTTCTTTTTCCCGGCCATAGAGTTTTTGCGGCAGCCCAAATTTATTTGACCAATCATCCCGTCCCAGCGCAAACTCTTCAGCCCTCCCGGACGCACTGATTGCCTCTATGGCTCGCTTCAGATCACTGATTATTCCGGTAGCACTTTGATAACGCCGTTCCGGTTCTTTTTCCATTAATTTCAGGATGATCTTTGACACCGCCCTGGGGATAGCCGGATTAAGATAATCGGGCGCCACCGGTTTTCTGGCAATGTGACAATGCGTCAACTCCAACATACTATCCGCCGTAAATGGTTTTTGCCCGGTGATTAATTCATACATCGTCACCCCGAGGGAATAATAGTTTGAACGATAGTCGACGGTTCGGCTTATTCGTCCCGTCTGTTCTGGTGAAATATAGGCAAACCGGTCTAAATCAAGAAATTCTTTTCTGGAGATTGTTATTTTTTTAGGCATCTGCATCGTTGTCATATCATTATGATCCACCGCTGGTTTTGCCATAAAAATATCGGGACTCACAAAAGCAAGAATCTGATTTTTTTTATGAATGTCTTCAATCGCTTTGATCATTTCAACAAATAACTTTAAAACGGCTGATAATGTATCCTTTGAAAGCGGTTGCTTGCCGCTTCTGATGCTTTTCAATAGTTGGCTGTCAAAATTTGCCAATCCCTGACGGTTCAGCTGACTAAAGCCAGGCTTTTGCTCCTGCATGTATCTTGCCCCCATAATTTTTACTTCTTTGACATTCCCTCTTTAAGCTTGTTCAAATGCTGAGTAAGGATTTGAAATCAATGTTTTCATATCAATATTTTCCCATGATTCGGCTTCTTTTTTAACATTCTGATAATGGGCAAGCGCCGCTTTTTTATTATTCAGCAAAAAATAAACCGCAATGATTTTTACATGAATCGAGGCATTAAAGGGAAAATTCTTGGCCAATTTCTTTAAATAAAGCAAGGCCGACTCAAATTTCTGTTTTAGAACCTCGGTTTCAACAATCTTTTCCATCAGCTCCAGATAACAAAGTTCCAATTCAGCCTGTCTTCCTGCTGCCCATAGATATCCATTATGCATTAAATAACCTTCCTGATACAACTCAATGGCCCGTTTTTGCTCTTCCAGATTGAATAGGCTGGCTTTAAATTGTTTATATAAGTCCAAAAATTCATCATAATCCCAATGATCCGGCCGCCATGTCAGGGCGCACTTGCCGCCATCTTTGCGGCTGCTATAAATGGCATTATGCAATCCAAAATGATCCAGATCCTTGCGCAATTGGTAAAGCGTTGTATAAAAAATAGATTGCGCCCGTTCGGTATCCCGATCATACCAGAGTTCTTCCATGATGTTTTCTTTGGAAACAGCATGGCCCTGTTGATGAATTAAAAAAGCCAAGAGTTCTTCCGCCTTGGCCGTCCGAAATTGCATCGTTTCGCCCTGCTCCGAAACCACCGAAAATCGTCCGAATGAACGAACTGACACATAACAATGCTTTTGGGGGCGACCTTGTTCTGCCCGTCTTTTTTTATAGCGCATCAAGGTTTTGTTGATTCGATCTGCGGTTAAGGGCTTTAAGATATAATCAAAGGCTTCAATTTCAAAGGCATCGACCGCATAGCTGTCGTAGGCGGTAACAAAGACAATTGCCACCTCTGGTTTGATTTCGTTGATTCGCCCGGCCAGTTCAAGCCCCAGCATCCCCGGCATTTTTATATCCAGAAAGATCAAATCGACATCAAGCATCGGTAAGGCTTCCATCAGCTCATCCTGATCGGAATAAGAGCCGCATACGTTTACCCCGTCACATGTTTTTAAAACACTTTCGGCTATTTTTAGAGCTGGTAGCTCATCATCTACAATTATTACTCGAATCATTGGTCCATTCTCCCTTAATGTGTTCTTTGTTAATCATATCATATTTTTTAGTTTTTATGTGATGGCGTCGCAAAAACTAGTCTAAAACCGCTACATATAAATGGCATTGAAGGTGATCCGTTTCAGTGTTTCAAACCAATCGATTGGCCTCGCTTAACAGGGCTGGTCGTCATAAAAAACCACTTGATTTCGGCCCGCTTTTTTTGCTCCATATAAAGCTTCGTCAGCCTTTTGATAGAGAGTCGCAAACGAACAGTCCGGCAATTTCTGATTGGTTACCACGCCGATGCTGATGGTAACCCTTTCTTCAAGAATATCGGCGGTTTCTTTTTGAACCATCATAAGAATGTGCTGGATAATCGCCTGGGTTCGTTTTTTGCCACAATCCATCAAGGTCAAGCTGAACTCATCACCGCCAATGCGGCCGATCAAATCATCTTTACGAATGCACTGCTTGATGGCCTCCACAACTTTCAGAATCACGACATCCCCGACAGGATGGCCGTAACGATCATTGACCGACTTGAATTTATCGATATCGATGACCATAAATTCCGCCTGAACCGAGCTGGCCGCATTGACATAGTCAATATAGGCATGCTTGTTGAGGATCTGAATATGACGATCCATCTCCGCCTGACGTTTCAGCATCAGCTTTTCAAGTCTGAAATTAGTCACATTGCGGATAACCGATACACTACCGGAATAATGATTGCGGTCACTGATAAAATGATGCTGATCAATTTCGTAATATAAGCTGTCGCCTGAATCATTTTCCAGTTCGATTTCAAGCGTCCCGTTTTTGCGCTCATCCAGAGCCTTTTGCCATAAGGGCTGGGCCTGCAAAAAGGCAGTATATTCGCTATAATCATAGCGATTCCGGTTTTGAAGCGCAGATTTTTTGTGACCCGGTGGAGCCTCTTTTTCGGTCAGCTGCCCAAAAAATCGTTCTGCCGACTGATTCACTTCAACAATCTCTCCCGCTGCCGATAAAACCACAATCCCATCCGGCAGGGAATTGATAATCCAATCCTTTGCCAGCGGAGCAATCTTTAAAAAATCATACCGATAAACACTGTAGGCAATAAACAGGTTGGGAATTAAAAAGATCACCGACATCGGAAACACTTCCTCGTATCCGGTCATCAGGTAATTTTTAACAATTAACAGCACCAAAGCCAGGGTAAATCCAATCAGAATGTAAAAAACCTGTTTCTGTCCGCTTTTAACAATCCGGATTTGAAACAGCATCAGAATAACGATGGAAGCAAACATCAGAGCAAAACGCAACAACACAAACATGTTTCCTAAAAATGTCAGTTCAACAACCAGATCCCATTGCCCATTTATTTCTACAAACTCCACCGATTTCCGGATCAGGTCGTGGCTCGGATTGGTAAAGGTCAAAACAATCCCAAGCAGGCTGAGCAAGGCTGCCAGCCACACCAAATATTTCAGAAAGCGGTTATTATTTTCGGTATATTCTATCACAAACCAGAGATTCGCCAGCGGAATAAATGCCATCCCTATCTGAATAAAATTTCGCCAGAAGACCTTTTCTTCATAGCTTTGGGCAAACATGCTAATCGTGGAACCTGCCACCCATAACAAAAGCAGGGCCATCGAGCATAAAAATGGCAACCCGCCTTTTTCGCTGCGATGCCGGTAACTGACCAAGACTAAAAAAAGTGTTACCAGTATCGTCGCAATATTAATGATTAAGACTGTCTGTTTCATATGTTCTCATCGCTTCCTGAATTGGCTTTTATTTTGAAGGTTTTTATGTATTGAATAAAAAAAGGGGGGATCCCCCTTTTGAGTTTGTCGCCTGCCAATATTTCAATCAGGCAATATCAGCCCGCCTCTGGCGCACCGGCAAATTGACTCTCATACATCTGCCGATAAAAGGTTTCACCGGCCAGGAGCCCTTTGTGGGTTCCTTTTTCAATGATGTCGCCATCCTTCATCACCAGAATCATATCTGCTGATTTGATGGTCGACAGACGATGGGCAATGACAAAGCTGGTTTTTCCCTCCATGATTTTAGCCATAGCATTCTGGATTGCCACTTCGGTTCGAGTATCGACGCTGGAAGTCGCCTCATCCAGAATCAATAGGGTCGGATTAACCAGCATCACCCGGGCAATCGTCAACAGCTGCATTTCTCCCTGGGACAGGCTGCCATCTTCACCAGCAATCACGGTATCATATCCTTGTGGCAGGGTCCGGATAAAATGATCACACCGGGATGCCGTAGCTGCTGCGACAATCTCCTCCCGGGTGGCATCCATTTTGCCGTAGGCGATATTTTCAGCAATGGTTCCGTTAAACAACCAGGTATCCTGGAGAACCATTCCCACGATCTTTCGCAACTGGCTTTTTGACAGCTCCTGAATATCGGTATCATCAATCAGAATACGCCCGCCATTTAATTCATAAAACCGCATCAGTAGATTAACCAGTGTCGTTTTTCCGGCCCCGGTTGGACCGACAATGGCCACCATTTCATTGGGTTTCACCGACAAACTGACGCCCTTCATCAGCATTTTTTCGGGGATATAACCAAACTGTACCTCCTCAAAGGTCACTGCTCCCCGGGTTTTGGGCAATTCTTGCAGCGTGGAGTGATCTGGCCGCTCTTCTTCCTCATCCAATACATCGAAGACCCGCTCCGCTGATGCCATCGCAGACTGGAAGGAATTAAGAAAATAGGAGGCTTGGGTAATCGGCTCGGAAATCTGGTTGACATACTGCAAAAACGCCTGGACAATCCCAATGGTCATGGTATTATTGACAACCAGAATCCCGCCGACAATCGCCGTCATGACAAAACCCAGCTGGGTTAGAAAGCGAATCACCGGATAAATGGCAAACATCACAAACTGGGCTTTTTTATTGGCTTCATATTGGCGCTGGCTGATGGCTTTAACTGTTCCCCGCACTGCTTCCTGACGATTAAAGGTTTTGATGATCAGATTCCCGGTGTACAGCTCTTCGATTTGACTGTTTAATTCCCCTAACGCCGACTGATTATCCAGAGCCACCTTGAAATTCTTAGCTGAAATCCATTTAGTAACGACTACACTGATAGACATGGCCAACAGAATCAACACCGTTAAAAAAACATTGAGCGACAACATCACCACGATACTGACTGCAATATTGACCGTACCATTAATAAACTGGAGTAACCCGGTTTTTAATACTTCTGCCACCCGATCCAGATCATTGGTGGTTCTGCTTAAAAGATCGCCGGTCTGGTGGGAATCATAGTAGCGCAGCGGCAGCCTGGTTATTTTTTCACTGATTTTCTGGCGCAGGGAAAGTACCAGCTTTTCACCCACACTGGCCATGGTATACTCTTGCACAAACGAGAAACAGGCACTAAGTAAATAGGCCGCTGCCAGCAGCATCAATGGCACACCAATAATTTCTGCCAACTCGGAAAAGCCTCCGCCGGGGCCGTTTACCCTTAAGTTGTCAATCAGAGCATCGATGGCCCATCCCATAATCAGTGGGGTCACAGCAAACAAGCCAATACTTAGCAGTGTTGACAAAATAATCAATACTACAGCAACTTTTTGCTCTAAAAGCAAAGCGATTAGTCGCTTAATGGTTTTTCTGGTATTTTGGGGTGCATCCGCCATTTCCGGGTCTAACCCTGATCGATCTTGTGTATTTTTTTCATCCATGACTTAACCCTCCCTTTTAACCTGAGAATCTGCAATTTCCCGATAGAGACTACAGTCTCTCAGAAGCTCTTCGTGACGGCCAATTCCCGCAATGCTTCCGTTATCCAGCACAATGATCTGATCCGCATCCATGATACTGCTGATGCGCTGAGCCACCACTATCAGACAGGCATCTTTCATAGCCAGTTTCAGTTCACTTCGCAGCGCCGCATCGGTTTGATAATCGAGTGCTGAAAAGCTGTCATCAAAAATATAAATGGGTGCTTTTTTTACCAGCGCCCGGGCAATACACAGACGTTGCTTTTGTCCGCCTGAGAAATTGCTGCCACCCTGGGCCACCGGACTCTGATATCCAGCTTCCAGCGTTGTAATAAAGGCCTCTGCCTGAGCAATTTTAACCGCCTGCCGTAAATCCGCATCAGTGGCATCGGGCTTACCAGTGCGCAAATTTTCAGCAATGGTGCCACTAAACAAAAATGCTTTCTGAGGGACATAACTGATGGACTCCCGCAGATCGTGCTGGGTCATTCTTCGGATATCATTTCCCGCCACCAGAATCTGACCTTCCTGAATGTCATAAAGGCGCAGCATTAATGCCGCAATGGTACTTTTACCGGAACCCGTCCCCCCGATAATGGCCGTGGTTTTTCCGGCTTCACAACAGAAGCTGAGGTTTCTCAAAACCGGTTCTTCCGCCCCCTGATAAGAAAAACTGACGTCATTAAAGACGATTAGCTTGCTGCCCTTTACGCTTGGCGATGCTACTGCTTCCCGATCATCGGCTATCTCAGGCGCTGTATCCAACACCTCGCTGATCCGTTCCAGACAGGCAATCATCCGGGGTACCATCACAATAACCATCGCCGACATCATTAAGAACATCAGAATAATCACGGTATATTGCATCACTGCCATAATGCTGCCGATCTGAGTGGTGGCCTGCAACACCAGATATCCACCAAACCACACCACCGCCACCATGGTAATCCCCATAATTGCCCACACCATGGGATTAAACATTGCAAAAATCCGATTGAGGTGAATCACATTGTCGGCATAGGCCACAAAGGTATCATCTGAGCGTTTCTGTTCATAGCTGGTATTATCAAAAGCCCGGATCACCCGCACCCCGACAACCGATTCCCGAACAATCCGATTCACCCGATCGACCCGTGCCTGAATGGTTCGGGAAACCGGGCTGGCTTTTTTAAAAAGAACCAGAATCAGAATCATAAAAATTACCATTGCCGCCAAAGGAATATAAACCAGCTCCATGCTGACCATCCCCGTCATCACCACAGCAGCCACCGCAATAAGCGGGGTTGGTAAAATCAATTGGGTGATCATGATCATGGTCTGTTGAATAATGGTAATATCCCCGGTGGCCCGGGTAATCATCGATGCTGTTCCGAATTGATTAAACTCGCTGATGGAAAGAAACTGAGTTTTGTCAAAAATCAGCTCCCGCATGTGTTTGCCGGTTAGTGATGCCAGATCGGCACACAGATAACTGCTCCAAAGCGAAATGAGGGCCGTGATTCCGGCTGCTGCCAACATCTCCAGACCAATCCAAAGAATGGTGTCAATGTCTTTTTCCATGATGCCCACGTTGATAATTTGCGCAACAAAAAACGGAACCAATAAAATTCTAAACACCTGCATCAATGTTACCAGGAAAATCACCCCCAGCATCCCTTTTTTGCTTTTTAGAAATGTGATTAAATGATTCATCTCCAAACTCCTCCCTTTTTACCCGAAGGCCTTGAGTAGCGATATTGCTATTTTTGCTTTATCATCATATTTAAAATTTCTACCCCCTATTTATTATTATATTTATCCAGATTAAACCGAATTTGAACAAAAACCTTATTTGCGTCCCGACGCTCCGAGCGTCCTTGCTTCTTTATGTTTAACCGAACAAATCAAGGGTATCAGAATAAGGCGATGCGGTAATGCTAGCCAATCTTATTTCAAGGACATGAACTCATGAGTAAAGTAAAAGAAACACGTCTGCCTTATCTAAACAATAGTCACTCCAACACCAACTAAACACTCTGCTCCCCGGGTTACTTATTTTCAACAGCTGTTCAATAATTGGATGACCGACTTTGGGTTAAATATGTTCCGGGGGCTGATTATCGGCACCACCATTGTGACTGACGACAATTTTGTCCTGATCGCCCCCACCCTGCTGCGCAGTGTGGATACAACCGGTTTTATCTCTGGGGTCATTGTCACCTTTATGACCGTCCCCTCCGTTTCCCAAGAAATTATTTTTTCGGTTGACTCCGGGAAGACCAAACCACTGACAGAATCAAATCCCTATGTCGCCTGGCTGCCCAAAAACCGTTGGCTACTGACTGTCGTTCTCTGCCTGCCGATCATTGTTCTGACCACCATCGTCTATTATGTGGTCATGAGCTTTTTCGGATTTGAGTCCCTGAATTTTTTCCAGTTTTTCTTTATCCGAATCGCTTATACAACCATGCTGGTGAAGGCGCTGGTTCCGCTTATTATGTTTCGCTACTTGCAGCCCCATGCGGTTTAAGCTCGGCCAAACAACACTCCATAAATTTTATAATCAGAAGCTTTCCGTATCCAATCGGCCATCTTTAATCTGATGCAATTTTACCATTACCAGTCTGGCCAACGGCTGGGCAATCAACGCTTCCACGGCAAATGAAATCGCATAATTTCGAGGCCATTTATAAAAAAACGAGCTAATTGGCTCCATGCTCACTTGCCGACTGCCGATCCAGGTACCGATGACTGTCAGAAAGATTGACATCAGGAAAACACTGCATAAAATATTCGCCAACATATGGGCAGAAAAACTGTCCTCTCTTGCGACAATCTTGCTGGTTAGCCAACTGGCCGGTTTGTAGGTCATTAACACCAATGCAATCACGGTTATCCAGATCAGCGGCATAATTCTAATCGCCTGGGCCCACACATCCATCCGAAAGCCAACTTCAAAACAGGTAATCAGCGGCGCAATGATGTTCACCGAGATGACTGAGATCACCGCCATAAACAAGGCAAACTCTTTTTTGCTTCGTGGCAATTTCATGTAAAAATCCATAAGCCATTTCCTCATTTCTTAATTTTTGAAATTCCGGCAAAAAAAAAAGCGCAAGACCAAAGTTGATCTCACGCTGAACCATTATACGCGCTAAAATTTCAATGCTTGTATTATACCCGAAGTAAAAACATTTTGTAAGTGAATTTTTTATTTTTTAAATTCGATCAGCCTGTTACAATACCCTGTTTTTAGCGACCAACTGCTCTTTCAAACGCTGCCAGATGACTTTCAGAAGCCAGCATTAGCGATTCAAAGACAGTTCGCACATTTTGAGGCAGGTCTTCAGCCAAAAAGCGCTGATACATATCAATGTTCATGATTTCTGCATCTACTCCGACCTGGTAGCTGGCTTTTAGCGAATCGGGAAGGACCACGTCAGCGGCGGCATCATTTACCGGGACAGCGAACCCTGACGCTTCAAACAACGGCAGTAAGGCGCTGATATGCTTTTCCTCAGCTTTCACGATGTTTTTATACGGCTTTACCGAACCATAAACGCTGATAATTTTTGCATATTCGGCCTGGGCTGCATATTCATCCTGAATGGCATAGGTCAACATTTCTTCCAGGGTGTAGCTGTCATCTGCCAGAGCCGCTGCAGATCCTTTTGAAACCTCTGCAGCCATAACATTGGCGGTAGCGAATAGAATCGACAAGACAAGGGCAGTAATTGACAGTAATTTAGCTTGTTTTTTCATACGACTCAACTCCTTAATCGTTTTTTCTATAGAAACATCTTAAGCCGATTCTGTGTCAAATCGATGTCAAAACGACTAATTTTGAAATTATCTTAAGCTTTCGTTCGTTTCGGCCTTGGATGAAACGATTGAAAAATTCACTTGCACCATGGAACATATCCGGCCTGGCCCATGACCTCCCATTCTGGAATGATGACATCAGACATACTTATTTATCTAATCGACAACCGAGGGCCCTACCGGATCATCACGACGATCATCCAATTCGAATTGATAAACTAGCCCCGATATTCCCAGTTCCAGTCGCCATGATAGATCATCCGTTTGTTCATCCCGCCATCAATGGTAATGGTTTCTCCGGTAATAAAGCTTTGCCCGATCAGAAAGAATACCATTTGAGAGATGTCGCTGGGATTTCCCACCTTACCAGCCGGGATCGCTGCCTTATCGGTTTGGCTGTGATCCTCCCGACCGTTTACTTCAATCCACCCCGGGGCAATGCAATTGACGCGTACCGCTGGCCCCAGTGAGATCGCCAAGGCATGCGTCAGGGCGACAATCCCGCCCTTGGCACTGGCATAGCTTTCGGTATCCGGCTCTGATTGAAAGGCCCGGGACGAGGCAATGTTGATGATATGACCCTGGTTTTTTATGAGCTGATCCCGGCACAGGCGGCTCAGTTCATAGGGTGCTTTAAGGCCCACTGAGAGGACATAGTCAAACATTTCATAGCTTAAATCGGACAAAATCCCTTTGTTTCCCTGACAGGCATTATTAACAAGCACATCAATTCGCCCAAGCTTCTTCATGGCAAAATCCACAAATGCTTTCAGACTTTTGGGATTGGCCACATCGCCATAAAAGTAAAACAGCTTGGCGTACTGGGCTTCAAATTCCCGGGACAAGGCTTCATCAAAATCCATAAAACAGACCTGATCCCCCGCCTCAAGAAAATCCAGACAAATCTGTTTTCCAATTCCATGTCCACCCCCGGTAACAAGAATTCCTCTATTCATCGCAAACCCCTTTCGATTCCTATATTTTTTTATTATATCACAACCCATAAAAATGTAATCCGTGGTTGATTACGCTCATGATTTACAATTGATCATAGACCACATCGGTTACCGGCTCCAGCCACTCATTGCTGGCACCTTCCTGGGGGACGGATAGCGACAGATGGGCAAATGCCGATACGTGTTCCAGTTCGTATTTTTCCATTTAATTTTCCTCTCGCTGAGTGTTTAAATGACTAAGCTTCATAAACTTCTTTGGCCAGAGCAAAGGTGGCCCAGGCATTGGGCCAGCCGACATAAAAGGCCAGGTGGGTAATCATTTCCGCCATTTCCTCGGCGCTGACGCTGTGATTTTGGGCATTGAGTATATGATACTTAAGAGAATTATCAAAAATCCCCTTGGTCATCAAAGCGGTTACGGTAATCATGCTGCGATCCCGTGCCGATAATTGATCCTCCCGGGACCAGACCTCGCCAAAGAGGACATCATCATTCAGTTCTGCAAATTTAGGAGCGAATTCGCCGAGGGCATCCCGGCCTGCTGTTTGTTTTTTCATCACTCCACCCCCAGTTGATTAACCCATTCGACCATCTCATCCTTTGACATTCTTGTGTTAAGCAGCCCGCCCTCTTTGATAATCGTTGTTGCTGACATACTGCCTTTCAAGTTTTCAATAGTCTTGCCAAAGCCGCTGCCCCCGGAGGTGGCAAACAGCACAACGGTTTTGCCGGAGAAGTCGTAACTCTCCAGAAACGTGTTGATCAGATGCGAGGCCACATACCACCAGATGGGAAACCCGATGAAAATAACGTCATAACTTTCCACATCCGCATTTTTATCCGCCAGCTCCGGTCGTGAGGCCGGATCATTCATCTCCAGGCTACTGCGACTCTTTTTGTCGTTCCAGTTTAAATCAGCTAATGTATAAATAACAGCCGGTTTAATTTGATATAGATCTGCCTTGACAGCCTCTGCTAACATCTTGGCAACCTGTTCCGTTGCGCCGCTGGCTGAAAAATAGGCGACTAATTTTTTGCTCATGCCAAAATTCCTCCTAACAATATTTTTTTAACTATTTTGTAACCGCATCACCAGGCCGGATCTTCGTCAAGCATCTTCTGGAAATCTTTCAGGGCTGCGGGAATGTCGATATTCTGGGGACAGACCTGTTTGCACTGGCCGCATTCAATGCAGGCACTCGGACGTTTGTCCTCAGCCATTCCGGCAATGGCCATAGGCGCAATAAAGCCCGGCTGGAACTTGTGGTCATTGTAATGATGCAACAGGGTGGGGATATCCAACTCCTGGGGACATTCCGCACAGCAGTATTTACAGCCCGTGCAGGGCAGCATCGTCAGCATACCATCTCTTATTTCTTCGACTACGGCCAATTCTTTTTCGTTCAGCGGTTTTGAGTCCTCAAAGGTTTTTAAATTGTCTTGTAGCTGTTCCCGGTTTGACATTCCGGATAAAATCATCTTGATGCCGGAGAGGCCCTGTAAAAAACGGAAAGCCCAGGCGGCTGTGCTTTCATTTGGTCGCAGTTCACGGAGCTTATTGGTGTTTTCTTCTGAAAAACTGGCCAGAGCTCCACCCCGCACCGGTTCCATCACCCAGATCGGGATGTTTTTGGCGACCAGCATTTCATAAATTTCATTGGCCTTCTGCAATTTCCAGTCCAGATAATTGAGCTGAATCTGGCAGAATTCCATGTGTTCACCATAGCGTTCCAGAAAACGCTCAATGGTAGGTTTCAGACCATGGGTCGAAAAACCCAGATGCTTGATCCTGCCGTTTTTCTTCTGCTCAATCAGGTACTCAACAATGCCCCAGCGCTCATCAAAATACACCTCGATGTTTCGTTCGTAGACATTGTGGATCAGATAAAAATCAAAATAATCAACACCACATTTCTCCAACTGTTCCTCAAACTGCGCTTTTACATCCCAGCTTTCCCGAACCTCATAGCCGGGGAATTTGCTGGCCAGGTAAAAACTGTCCCGGGGATAATTTTTAAGTATTTCTCCCATCGCCCGTTCCGAGTCTCCACCGTGATAGCCATAGGCGGTATCAAAGTAGTTTACCCCATTTTTAATCGCAACATCGACCATCTGAGCCGCTTCTTCCTGATTAACCGGGGCAAAAAAGCCTTCTCCGATGGTGGACAGGCGCATGCCACCAAAACCCAGCGCCGACAATTTTTTATCTTTAAACTCCTGATAAATCATTTTTTCCTCCAATTTCTAAATCGCAAACTTTTTTTATCGCTTTATTGTTGATGATGAATCGATTAACCCCTCGTAACTGATGGTTCTGTTTTTACTGGATTTTCAGTTTGTTATACACTTCATCAGTCACCGGTTCCAGCCATTCATTGCTAGCCCCTTCAACTAAAACCGATAAGGAAAGATGCGCAAAGGCTTCGTTGCTCACGGCCCCATGCCAATGCTTAATTTCCGGTGCAATGTAAACCACTTCGCCACTGTTTAAAAGCCGGGCATCCTTTCCCGCTTCCTGATACCAGCCACGGCCGCCAATACAAATCAGGATCTGGCCTGCGCCATGATGGATGTGCCAATTGTTGCGACACCCTGGTTCAAAGGTGACATTATAAATCCCCACCTCTTTGTCATTTAAGAGACTTAGATAGCTTTTACCAATAAAATAGGGGGCAAACGCCAGATTTTCCTCACCTAATGCGAAATCGGATACCTTTTCCAGTGCTTCTTTTTCCATAATCTCGCTCCTTTTTTGCTTTCATTTTTCATTATTTCCATGAAATTTGGGACAGTTCTTTTATGATTTCGTTATTTATTTCTGATTTACTTCAATCATTTTGATGCTCTTGGCCGGGACCCCGCCGACAATCACTTTAGCCGGGACATCTCTGTTAACCACCGCCCCTGCGGCGACAATGGCCCCGTCACCAATGGTAACCCCGGGAAGTACTGTTGCCTGGGCACCGATCCAGACATTGTTTCCAATTCGAATCGGCGCTGGATACATATCACTGCGTTTTTGCGGATTACTATCATGGTTGAGGGTAGCCAACACCACATTATGGCCAATCAGAACTCCGTCACCAATAAAGATGCCGCCCTGATCCTGAAAACGGCAACCTGAATTGATAAACACATTTTTACCGACGTGAATATTTTTACCACAATCGGTAGAAAATGGCGGAAACAACCCAAAAGTTTCATCCACTGGTTTACCTGTCAGTCTGGAAAATATTTCTCGAATTTCTTCCGGCGGATGATAACTGCCATTGAGCTCGGTTGTCAGTTTCAGAGCTTCCTGGGAGATGGCATGCATCATCAAATGGACTTTCGAGCCACCTTTAACTACTTCTCCCTGATTTAAGTGTTCTAAAAATTCATCAATATCCATTTATTCTCTTTAATCCTCCTATACTTTATCATTTGATCATCCCTGTTATTTTCCAAAAACAGTTACAGCCTGTTTCATTTTCTCAATTATCGGCACGCCAAAGGGACAGTTTACGATGCATTGACCACATGCGATGCATTCTCTGGCGTGGTGGTTAAGCAGCGCATAATGATCTTTAAGGGTCTCCGGCACCGCTTCCTGAATCAAGGCCAGATCCAGATATTTATTCACAGCGGCGATGTCAATCTTTTTTGAGTAGGGGGCACAATGGCCGCAATACATGCAATGTCCCCGGAATGAAGCATCAGGGGCATTTGCCAATATCTCACTATAGTCTTTCTCTGCATCACTTGCGGTTGCATAAGCCACCGTCGCCTGGATCTGTTCCTGACTGGATACCCCCACCATCACCGCGGCTACCGCCGGACGGGTTAACGCATAATGGAGGCATTGCACCGGTGTCAGCGCCTGTCCAAAGGGCGATTCTTCCTGACTGAATAACACCCCGGCAGCATGCGTTTAATGGTCCGCTTTAAGCCGGTGCTTTCCATCTGAATCCGCCGGATCCCGATGGTGGTGGTTTCCTCAAAAATAATCTGTTCCAAGGTTTCGATATCTGCTTCGCTACAGATCACATTGAGGAGATAGGCGGGTCGGTTCTTCTTCATATAGACCGGGATATAATGGACATCTCTGGCCCCAGCTTCAAATAATCGCTCCATCACAAAGCCCAGAATCTCACCGCCGCAGTCATCGATATTGGTTTCCAGTTTATAGATATCGCCGTTTTTCTTTGATTTGTCAGTGATCAGCATCGCCCGCAGCAGGCTGGGTCGATCATAGGTCCGTTTGCCAGCTCCGATGCCGGTTTTTTCAATCGCAAACTGCCTGGGCAACTGGTCACAGGTTTTGATGGCCGCCACAATGGCTGCCCCGGTGGGGGTAATCAGCTCACCGTTTGTATCGGTAATATGCAGATTCAGCTGATGGCTGGCGGCAATATGGGTCACTGCTGGCACCGGCACTGGAATCACCCCATGCTGACAGCGTACAAAGCCCCGGCCTTCATAAACGTCCGGCACAATCACTTCCCGGATATTAAGATTATCCAGACAAACAGCAACGGCCACAATATCGACAATCGAATCCACCGCACCCACCTCGTGAAAATGAACCCGCTCCCGGTCCACCCCATGGGCTTTGGCTTCGGCATCGGCAATAATCGAGAAGATCCGGATGGCCAGTGCTTTGGCATGATCGGTGATTTGAGCCTGGTTGATAATCTCAACAATTTCCGGTAAACCCCGATGATCATGGGAATGGTTCTTTTTTTCCTGATGCGGATGATGATGTCCTGGTTCTGTTAGGTGATGATGGGTGTGTTTTTCGCCCTGATGGTGGTGATCATCACCATGCAGATAGGCCATATCGTGATCATGGTTGTCCTGATCCAGAATGACCTGAAAATCACAGACATCCAGCCCCGCCTTTTTCACCCGGCTGATGACGGTCTCAAACCCGGTGATGGGCAAGCTTTTTAAAGCCTTTTTCAATAGCTGCTGATCGGCCCCCAGATCAAGCAGCGCTGCCACTGTCATATCGCCGCTGATGCCGGAATAACATTCCAGGTATAAGGTTTGGCTCATGATCGTACCCCTAAGCGGTTAATCTGGGTGGCCGTATAGCCGGCACCATAGCCATTGTCGATGTTCACCACCGAGATCCCGTTGGCACAGGAGTTGATCATCGTCAACAGCGCCGAAATACCACCCAGGCTGGCGCCATAGCCAACAGAGGTGGGCACCCCGATAACCGGCTTATCCACCAGTCCGCCGATGACACTGGCCAGGGCGCCCTCCATCCCGGCCACTGCAATCACGCAGTTGGCGCTCTGGATCACCTCAAGCTGCGAAAGAATCCGGTGAATCCCGGCAACCCCTACATCATAAAGCCGTTCCACATGTGAGCCAAAATACTCAGCAGTCTGGGCAGCCTCTTCGGCCACCGGGATATCCGCTGTTCCCGCCGAACAGACAGCAATTTTTCCAATTCGCTTCTTCCCCGTTTTTTCAATTTTAAGAATCCGGGAAATTTCGTCGTACTCAACTTGTGGATAAACGGCTTTGACCAATTCATACTGGTGGCGGGTGGCCCAGGTTCCCATGACTTCTCCATCTTCTTCATAAAGTTTCCCAAAGATACTCAGCAAATGAGCATCTGCCTTGCCGCTGCAGAAAATCACCTCGGCAAAACCGGATCGCAACTTTCTGTGGGTATCCAGTTTGGCATAACCCATTTCTTCAAAAGGTTGCCGACGAAAAAAAAGCTCGGCTTCCTCAATCGTCAGCTCCCCGTTTTGTACTTTTTTTAATATTTCCTGTGTTTTCATTTTTCCTCGTCTTATCACTTCTTTTTATTTTTTCTTTAATATATATTCTTTTTTAATTCGCTTTTATTACCTTGATACTATCAACTCTACCACCTGGAGTGCGCTCCAAGTCAATAGCCTATCTCAATTCTTAAAAAATCTCCGTCCTTTTTAAGAAACAGAGATTTCTTGCCGCTTATTTAATTCAGTTAAACATCCTTTTCTTTATCCCAGGACAGCACCCCGGTCACTTCGGCTTTTTCATAGATATCAATTTTGTAATTCAGCCGTTCCAGTGTCTTTTGCATATCATCCATTTTTTCCTGAAGCTTTTTTCGTTCATCTGTCAACAGTTCTTTCCGGGCGGAAATAGTTTCATCACCCTGCTGGGTCAGGGCACAGTATTCAATCAGGGCTTCAATGGGAATCCCCGCGGAGCGCATGCATTTTGCCAGTTCAATCCAGGCACAGGATACCTCATCATAATCGCGAACGCCGCTCTTAGTCCGTTTCACCGGCGGGATCAGGCCAATCCGCTCATAGTACCGCAGCGTATCCGGGGATAAATCATATTTTTTGCTGACTTCAGTAATGGTCATCACATATCACCTCGAATTTTCAAATTTTCTTATATATCATTTTAATGTTTTTATCTTATCTTAACCATATCACTTGGAGTCCACTCCAAGTCAAGCAAAATACTTTATTTCTTAAAAAAAATCTCCGTCCAATTAAGGCGGAGATTTTTAGCTTCAACTTTATTCTAAGGTGGCTCTGACATTTTTTAATTCCTCAATAATCGCAATGTTCTGGGGACAGTGTTCTTCACATTTGCCACATTCCATACAATTGGAGGCTTTGGCAGCTTGCGGAAACATCGTCTGGTATAGACCTTTGGCTTTGGGGAGGGCATCAAATAGATAGGCATTATTATAAAGTGCAAAATGTCCGGGAATATCGACCCCGGATGGACAGGGCATACAATACCGGCAATTTGTACAGTTGACTTTCATCTTTTCGGTGATTGTTTTCCTGGCAAAATCCACTAACGCCAGTTCTTCATTGGTTAGTGAATGGGCTGCCCCGGCATTGGCCGTATTGACATTATCAACCACCTGCTCTATCGTCGTCATGCCACTGAGCACCACCGAAACTTCTGGATGATTCATCACCCACCGCAGCGCCCACTGGGCCGGAGTTCTTTTGATTGGCGCATTCTCCCAGGCGGTTAAAACGTCCTGGGGTAATTTATCAACCAGGGCCCCTCCTCTGAGCGGTTCCATAATGGTAATCCCCAGTCCTTTTTCAGCCGCATATTCCAGACCTTTTTTACCTGCCTGATAGTTTTCATCCAGATAATTGTATTGAATCTGACAGAACGACCAATCATAGCTGTCGACAATTTCGATAAATAAATCAAAGTCATCATGAAAGGAAAAACCGGCATATTTGATTTTGCCGTCTTTGATGGCCTGATCCAGAAATTCAAGAACGCCCAGACCTTTCAGATTTTGCCAGAAACCGCGATTAAGACCATGCAGCAGGTAGAAGTCAATGGTATCCGTTTCCAGCCGTTTCAGCTGTTCAGCCAATAATCGCTCCATATCCGCCCGGGACTGAATCAGCCATGACGGCAGCTTTGTGGCAATTTTAACCCGCTCCCGATAGCCGCCCTTTAAGGCCCGGGCCACAAAGGGTTCACTCGCACCGCCTTGGTCAAAGCCGGTGCCATGATACGGATAGGCGGTATCAATGTAATTCACGCCATGATCAATGGCATAATGAAGCATGGTGATGGCCTTCTCATCATCAATCTTATTTTGAACCCCATCGATAACCGGTAACCGCATGCAACCAAATCCTAAAACTGAAACCTCTTCATTTGTTTTTCCGAATTTTCGATACAGCATCATTCAATCTCCCTTGTATTAAATTCAAACAATCTGATTATTGATCTACTCTTATTATAATCCCGTCCGAACTTTAGTCCAAGTCAATTTTTAACAAATCTACATTTTTTACTATTTTTTTTGCACCTGATTCTTAACAATCACGAACGTGCGATCTCCTCAACCACAGATTTCAACCATCGATAACCTCAACATCACCAGATCATCACAATACCCTGTTATAGTAATCCCATCACAAATAAAATTGAAAGGAATTTTAACCATGATAAAAAATAAAAAACTGCTCCTGACCCTGCTGGTTACAGCCACTATCAGCGGTCTTTTGCTGACCGGCTGTACTTCAACCACGGCAGAAACTAAAACGGCCACCACCAATGAGGCCGCCGCGTTTGAGGATAACGCCAGTTACGGCGAGGTAACCGCCGTCAGCGGTAGCACCATCACCTTAGCACTAGGCACCATGAATATGGGCGGTGGTCAGACCCCACCCGATCAAGGGCAGGCCCCGACTGAAAACACGACTACCGGAACTCCGCCAGAAAAACCGGCTGATGATCAGACCACGCCCCCAGCTGATGGCAGCACAACAGCTCCCAGCGAGGACACGACCGGAACCATGCCAGAATTTTTAACCCTCACCGGTGAAACCGCCACGATTGAATTAACCGATGCCATCACCCTGACGCAAATGAGCAATCAGAAGCCCGATCAGCAAACAGCTGGAAGTACCACCGCTACCGCGGCTGATATCACTGTTGGCAGTATCTTGAGAATCATCTATCAGACGGACTCCACTGAAATAGAGTCCATCGAAATCATGATGACCCAGTCAAACACTGCAGCCACTACCAACACGGCCCTTTAATCTTCTCTGAACGATCCTTTAAAAAACGCCTGATTTTCACTAAGAAAATCAGACGTTTTTTTACTCAGGTCCCAAGCCCTGTTAACCCATTTTCTCCAGGCCACTTGGGTTAACTGAGGGCCAGTCTTGATTTTTGTTCTTTCTTGTCAGCATACATCTCTTCATCGGCAATCTGCAGCAGGGCATCAATGTCCTGTCCATCCTCAGGATATAAGGAAGTCCCAATACTTAAGGTTAGTTTCTCAGAAAGGTCTGCCAGCGAAAACTCACTGGCAAAACTCTTTGCCAAGCGTTCTTTGGCTTGCCTAAGCTCCTGGCGATCTTTGATGTCCGGCAGGATCATCAAAAATTCATCGCCGCCCAGTCGGAAGGCCGCTTCATTGGCCCGAACATTTTTCTGCAAAATCCGGGCAGTCTCAATCAAAACCAGATCGCCGGTGTTGTGTCCATAGGTATCATTGATTTTTTTGAAATGATTCAAATCCATACTCATCAGCCCCACCTGGCGATTGTTTCGTTGGGCCGCAGCCAACACCATGGTCTGATACTCATTTAAATAATGACGGTTAAAAAGTCCGGTCAGGGAATCGTGACTGGACATAATTCGCAATTGATAATTGATTTTCAATGCACGGAAAGTCAGCCTCCCGGCCCCGGCGGCCATTAGAACCGCCAGCACAACGGCAATCCCTAAAATCAGCTGATTATTTTCCCAGCCGCCCTGAGGTGAAACAGCTACCTTCCAGTCAATAAAACCCGGATCGATGTCAAAGGTTAAGGACGACTCGCCAACAACAGAGGTATCCCCGTAAAATGGCTGCTCCGGATTCTGATTATTAAAGAGAGCGACATTTAATCCGGCCTTGTCGGCATAGCTATTGATTTCTTCGATAATCTGGTCGCCTTTAAGAACAATGCTGATCTGCCCCCAATATCCACTGTCTTGACGGACGATTGGCAGCCGGATAATAAAACCGGTTCCCCCCTGAACCAGATCGACTGGCCCCTGAAAGATTGGTGCCTGGTCATTCTTTACCTTGAGAACCAGGTCTTTCTGACTTTCAACCTTGGCCAGGTCAACACCAATGGCGGCGCTATTGCCTTCTTTAGGATAATTCCAGATAATGGTTGTATCCTGAATTACTCCAATATTTCTGATCTGATTTTCATTTTTGGATAGGAGATTATCCAGATAGGTATAAGCTGCCGTCTCATCGAGACCGGGATTTGTCTGGATATAAGCCTCAAAGCCCTGAACCAAGGTTTTATTGGTAAAAACCAGATGTTCCAACTGACTTTTGAAATTTATAAATTTATCGGTTGTTTTTAACATCTCCTGCTGTTTGAGGTTATGCATAAACATGCCAATGATCAATAAAAAAACGGTCAGCAGAAAAAGGGCTACTGTAATTGAAACAAGGATTGCCAGATTCTTTTTAAAATAGTTGCTACTCTGATCCATCTTTTTCTCCTGTTGCTGCATCAATGTTTTCTGACTTTAGTTTATCATCAAAACCGCATAAAGACCACTAATTAATCCCTGCTTCTGCTATAATTATCGACCGTTTATTCTGAATTTTTAGTCCTGGGGATTGATCCAAACGATCACGCAGCGGCTTTCACTTCGCCCATTAATGTTCATTAGCTGCCATCACCTTATTGATCATCCCCATGGCAATAAACGAATTGACTTTATAAAGAAACTTCATCACGTTGCAATCTTTACCAATATATGCCCGCAGCTTTTTCTTCTCCATGGTCTTGATGATCAATTCCGCCGCTTTTTCCGGGGTTAACACCATCTTAGCCTTGCTGCTGTCGGTTGATTCATTGCTTGCCAGGCTGGAATTTTTCTTGATATCGGTCGCAATCCCGCCGGGAATCACCACCGAGACTTTGACATTTGTATCTTTTAATTCGGACGACAACCCTTCGGTCAGTAGTTTTACGGCTGCTTTGGAGGCGCCATAGACACTTTGCCCCGGTACCGGTAAAAAGCCGCCCATACTGGAAACATTGACAATATGGGCTTCCGGACGACTCAGTAAATGCGGCAAAAAGGCTTTAACCATGTAGAGGGTGCCGTAGAAATTGATAGCCATGACCCGTTCGATTCGCGCCATTTCCAAGTCATTCAGCTCAACAAAGGGCTGAATAATCCCGGCATTGTTGATGATCCCATCAATCTTCCCATATTTTTCAATGGCATTTTTGGCAAATGCAAAGACAGCCTCCTTATTGGAAATGTCAACCACTTCGGTAAAGAGTCGGGGATTTTTCCCGGCCATCTGCACTGTTTCGTCCAATGCTTCGGGATTAATATCGACCGCCACGACCATGGCCCCTTTGCTTAAAAGCTGTAATACCAATTCTCTGCCAACACCATTTCCGCCACCCCTTACAACAATATTTTTTGCATTTACGTTCATTATTTTCTCCTTTTTTTCCTAAAAAATTTTTGATTTTTTATCGGCTTATTACCGGTTCTCTTGTTAATTTCTTGTGATAGCCTTATCATACGCCGCAACTATTTCATAACGTTAATATTTTGTTAAGTTCGTGTTAAAGTGACTATTTTCATATTTTTTGCACAAAAAAACACCGAAAAAGTCGGTGTTCACTTAAAAACCAGATGGAGGGTTGCTACTCCCATCCGTCCACGCTTCCATATTCCGCCGTTTTAAGCACTGCTCTGACAAGGCAGCCACATAAAAAAGCCAGACATTCAAATTCCAGAAATTCCGGTGCACTTTCATCAAATAGGGTTTGAATTTCAACTGGAAAATCATCATCGGCTTCCCGATAGATAAACTTAACCGGGATTTTAGGCAACACTTCCAACAGCCAGCTGCGACTATAGGAATCTCTAGAAAGCTCCGGTTCTCCGCCTAATTTTATAATGGTTTTGTCCAATTTATCAACGTCATTGCCAAAAGCTTTAATCAGCGGTGCGTCCATCATGTTGGCTTTTCCGGTGTCGCCACTTGAAAAAATAGTGGTCATCCGAAAAAGGTGTTTGAACAAATAAACCGGATCACCGGTACCCTGAGACAACACATAATGGATCAGGATGGAGCGATTATTAATATT
Organism: Acetobacterium sp. MES1; assembly: GCF_002237635.1. Taxonomy (NCBI): domain Bacteria; kingdom Bacillati; phylum Bacillota; class Clostridia; order Eubacteriales; family Eubacteriaceae; genus Acetobacterium; species Acetobacterium sp. MES1. Next base: position 266,536 of record NZ_MJUY01000013.1, on the reverse strand, counting down.
GACCGGTTTCTCATCAGCTGGTATGACACCGGTATTGGTAATGAGATAATCGCGTTTTAAAAAATTGATGGTTATCTGCCCATCAGAATCAATGGGCAGGTTAAAACGGGCGGCGCTTTCCGCCAGGTTACACTCAGCCAACTTGGGCAATAAGGCTTCGTAAATAATATCGTAAGAGCTCGGCCTTGAGTACCGCTTATTCATTAAACAACACCAGGCTAAAATAGGTCACCGTATTGGCCCCATTATTGTATCGGATATTTAAGGCCGGGGCCATCTGCATCACCATAATCCCATAACTTTCGGTGGCCGGATACATTCGGTCAGGAAAGCGGCAGGGAGCATCGGGGTAAGTGCATTTTTTACAGACGGTGCATCCTTCCGTCGATAGCATCAAGGCATCTTTATCAAAGCTACGAAAAACCGCAGCCACCCGATCCGTCAAAGCCTCATGCTCGATCAGAGCCTGCATCCATCCTTTCATATCAAAACTGCTGGCTACTGCGGTGGCCGTGGTAAAGAGCATCGCCTTTTCATAGCCATAACATTTTTCCTTGCAGCTCTCCACACTCCCCACTGCTGGCGGGCAGGCCCAGGATTTATTATACATACCGCAGCTATTGCCTTCACAGAGATCCCGGACTTCTTTTGAAAAAATAATTTCATCGGGTTTTAAAAAAGCATATTCCAGAATCGGCAGTTTGGCCAGCTCTTTTTCAATTTCAGTTTGCTTATTCATTGCTACCTTCCTTACATTTTTTGTTTTTCCAACTTCACCTTTTAGTGTATCTACACGATATTGTTAAAAAAATCAAGGTTCTAAAACCTCAATTTTTAATAACAGCTCCTGGAGAATTTTTGTATCTTCCAATCCCAACTGTTCTTCAATTCTTTCCTGAGCCTGTTGCCAGTAAACATGGGCCAGTTCAATTTTTTCTTTACCAGCTGCCGTTAAACAAAGCTGCCGGTTTCGTGTTCCCGGCTGTGCAATATCATGGATCAACCCCTGCTGTTCAAGAGGCTTTAAATTGCGAACCAAGGTGGTCCGATCCAGCCGGATTTCAGCGGCCAACGCACTGACACTCACCGGTTCAATTGCCCGGATGTGTTTTAAAATTGAAAACTGACTGACACTGAGCTGGCTTGGAGCCAGGTAATGGTCGTAGATTTCGGTTATCGCCAGTGAGGCCCGCCGCAGATTGAGACAATTGCATACTGACGATTTTTTGTTTTGGTTTTCTGTTTTCATGTGATCACCTTTTTTCAGTGTATATACACGATTAGTATACATGAGTTTTGTTCCTTTGTAAAGTTGATTTGAATAATAATTTATTCAAATCAACTAAAAGATTGTTTAAATAATTTTACCCCTTCATCATGATAAAATCTTTCAATCGAATAACTGACTGGCCTTTTCACAGGCTTCATAAATCACATCGAAATTGCTTTCAATCATCGGATTCACCTGTTCAGTGCTTTTCTTGACATTTTTTTTATAAAGGAAATAGGGTAATCCCCAACCGATAAATCCCGGAATGGCCAGAACAACACACAGCGGAGTCATGGCAGCCAGGTAGGCAAAGGTTGCTCCGGCCATAAACACCGTCCCAACTATTCCCGCCCCCAGGGCTAATGCCATTGCTTTGGTATTTTTGGCACGTTCTAGCTTTTCAATATTGTTAAATGCTCTTTTAGCACTTAACCTTAACATTTTGTTCACCAAAAATGCCGCCAATAAAAAATCTCTCACTTTTTAGGTAAGAGCTTTATCAATTCAATATTAATTTTTATAATTTTAACGTTACCGTAAATGTTGTCCCCTTACCCAGCTCACTTTCAACTACAATGGTTCCCCCAATCAGTTCCACCACCCGCTTAACCAGGGCCAGACCCAGTCCGTTGCCTTCCTCAGCATGGGAGGTGTCGCCCTGATAGAAGCGGCCGAAAATCCGACGGCTGGTTTCGTCACGCATCCCGCAGCCGTTATCACTGACCCTGACAATGGCCAAACCAGCTGCGTTTCGCAACTCAATTTTTACCAGGCCACCTTCTGGGGTAAACTTGATGGCATTGGTCAAGAGATTATTCCAGACAATTTCCAACAAACTTTCGTCGCTGGCAATGGACACTTCATCCAGGTCGGCATCAAATTCAATGTTCTTTTCATCAAACTTTTCTTCCAGCGCCAGCATGCAGCAACGCAGCTGTTCATCCAGAGAATAGGTCTCAGTCTGAATGATCTCCTGGTTTTCCAGCTTGTTGAGCTTTAAAATATTGGTCACCAAGGTGGATAGTTTTTTTGATGCCTCGACAATGGTATCAATATATTCCTGTTTTTCATCCTGGGGCAAGGCTTCTTTTCTGAGCGCTGAGGCATAGCTTTGGATAATAGCCAGGGGTGTTTTCATTTCATGAGACACATTGGCAATAAAATCGCTCTTTAAGGTTTCAATAGTAGCTAATTCCTCCACCATCTTGTTAAAATCATCAATCAGCACCTCCAGCTCATCCTTTTTATTGTCTTTGCGCTGAGAATGAACGTGGACAGTAAAATCACCGCTGGCCACTTTTCGGGCCGCCTGACCGATTTCGGTCAACGGCCGCTGAAATCCGGTATACATAATAAAACGGGTCCCCAAACTGACAATCAGTCCCATAAACAAGGCATAGGACATCCCCACCAACGCCATGATCCAGGGATTTGCCTGGTCCAGCATCTGCTGATTAAAAATCAGCACCTGCCCGGCACTGCAAATTAATACCACCCCAAAGATAATTAAAAATTCTTTCCAGAAAGACCGCCTGGCATTGATCCGTTTATCTTTCTGCTCCCGATAACGAATTTTCATCCTTTAATCACCGCCTTGTAGCCCAATCCCCGGACGGTTACAATCTCCACGTCCTGACAGTCCGAAAGTTTGTCCCGCAGTTTGGTGATCGAAACATCCACGGTTCGGGGGCTGCTTTCGCTGTCATAGCCCCAAAATTCATCCATCAGCTGGGTCCGGGTAAAGGTTCGTTTGGGGTAAGATAACAACTTAAATAGAATGTTAAATTCTTTTACCGTCAACGGCAATTCGACGTCGTTGAGATAGGCAGTGGTTTCCTCTTCGTTTAAGACGAGCGACCCCGCCGTAAGTTTTCGCTCATTGCGGATATTAGCCCGCCGTAATAAGGCTACCACCCGTAAAAGCAGTTCATCCATCTCAATCGGTTTGACCATATAATCGTCAATGCCCAGACTATAACCTTTCTGCTTGGCCCCCATATCATCCCGGGCGGTCATAAACAGAATCGGGATGGCTTTATCCTGTTTTCTGATTTCAGCGGCAAATTCAAAACCATCCATTTCCGGCATCATGATATCCGAAACAATCAGGTTCACCGGTTCTTCCAGAATCCGGTCAAAGGCCTCGGTGCCGTTTTTACAACTGATGGCATGAAAGCCGTTATCATTTAGAAAAGCGCAGACAATGTAATTCAATTTGACATCATCTTCGACGACTAAGATATTGATCATTCTTCTTTCTCCTAAACTTGAGTAGCGGAAGTCATTATATCCTGATGATGTTAAAGATTTGTTAAAGTTTACCTGATAAAATTAAAATACGCCCGGTTCATTCCTCGTCAACCGGACGCATGGTGCTGGATGCGCTGCTAGGCTTCCAGCCGTTTTTCATAAATCTGATTCTGATTTTTCCCGCAGTTTTTGGCCAGATATAAAGCCTGATCAGCTTTTTCAAAAAACTCACTGGTTGACCAGCCGGAATCGGCATACTCGGCAATTCCACAGCTGAAGGTGATCTTCCCGCCCTCGTTAAAACCAAAATCATGGGCGCCGAATTCCTGGTGCATGTTATCAATCATAGCAACCACCTCGCCGATGGGGTGACCGCTGAACAACAATACAAACTCCTCACCCCCATAACGAAAAACCTGTTCCGTCCCCGGTGTATTGCGTTTGAGTATCTCTGCCAGAGCGATTAGCACCTCATCCCCCTTTCGGTGTCCATAGGTATCATTAACCTGTTTGAAATCATCCAGATCAATCACTGCCATGATCAGGGGTTTCCTAAATGTCTCCTCCTGATAAACCGCCTGACCCAAAACATCAACCATCGCCCGGCGATTTAAAAGTCCGGTGAGGGGTTCGGTTTTTGCTTCCTGAATCAGTTCCATCTGTTTTAAATAACTGTCATGGATACTCTGGGCCTGTTCGCTGGTGTAACGTGTCAGCACCGTTGCTACTAAATAGGCACAAAAGATCATGATCCCCGCCACCACACAATCCAGAAAGATTACTTCAACCGCCCTGTCCGCCTCAAACCGGGCGATCAGGAAAGCCAAAATCAACGAACCGTAGCTCAACCCGAAAATAAGACGGGTCAAGTTGATATCCAGGAAAATAACGGTAATAAATACTGCAATACAGGGCACACATAAAATTGCCGGAAAGGTATAGTGAAAACACTGCACACAGGCACAAATCAGAAAAAAGAGTAAGGCAACCGTGTAATTTTTGGCCTTCTCACTTGTTTTTTCAGATTTCAGGATAAAATAGGCTCCCACTATAAAGATAAGATTCAAAAACGTAGGCAAGGCCAGATAAAATACAAGATAGCGGATAATGACTGGGCTAAAGGGTTGATCATGTTTATTAAATACAAAGATAAAAAATTCCGCAACAAAAATAATGACCCCGATATAAATGCAGGTGCGAAACAGAACCTGTCGCCATTTTTCATGAAGTTCATGGTTGATTGTTATTAATTGGCGCATTTACATCCCTCGTTTCCACAAAATAAACCTTTTGTTCTAATTCACTTAAATAAATACTACTTTTAATTTGATCGATTTATGTTAAATTATATCATAAATACTAAATTTTGTTAAACTCTGGCTAGCCATTGTGCTAATTCTTTTTCTTTAGTATAATAAAGGCAGAATTGTTATCCTTGTCTTCGTTTCCAATTATAAAGCTTGCTTGATAATTCAAAACGCTGGCTGATTTTTATCTAGCAGCTTAATCGAATACAGTGGAAGGAGGTTGATCATGTGAATATACTTTTTGAGAAATTCAAAGAAGTTCTGGTTTCGGTTCTGCCAATCACCTTGATTGTCGTCATGTTAAGTTTTACCCTTGTTCCCATTGACACCCCTATCATGCTGCGTTTTTTGCTGGGAGCGTTTTTGATTGTTGTCGGTTTGACAATTTTTCTCTTCGGCGTAGATCTGGGTATTACCCCCATCGGAAGTCTGATGGGAACCCATATCGCCAAAAGCAATAAGGTTTCAATCGTCATTCTTTCTGGTTTGATACTTGGTTTTTTCATCTCGGTGGCAGAACCGGACCTCCATATTCTGGCCGGTCAGGTGGCGCTTGTTTCTGCCAATGTCATTACTAAAACCGAAATCATTCTCTGTGTTTCGGTCGGGATTGCGCTGCTGCTAACAGTTGGTTTTTTGCGCATTATTTATAACAAATCCCTAAGCCTGCTCCTGACGCTCATCTATGGCGTCATTCTGATTGTTTCTTTCTTTTCTTCCCAGGAATTTCTGGCGATATCTTTTGATGCCTCCGGAGCCACTACCGGGGCACTGACGGTTCCCTTTATTCTGGCACTCGCTCTGGGAATTTCATCATTAAAGAAGGGTAAAGCCTCAGAAGATGACAGTTTTGGTCTGGTTGGCATTGCCTCGACTGGTGCCATCCTGGCGGTAATGATTATGAGTGTTTTAAAGGGTACCAAAGAAATCAGCGGCAGTCTTGACAGTAGCCTTTCTGCCTCAACTGCAGTAATCCTGCCTTTTATCAATAAACTGCCGACGGTTCTTTACGAGGTGGTGCTGGCTCTGCTGCCGATTGTTATCATCTTTATTGTTTTTCAGATGATCTCCTTTAAATTAAAAAAGAAGCCTCTCAAACGCATTATCAAGGGTTTAGTTTATACCCTGATTGGTCTGGTGCTTTTTTTAACCGGAGTCAATGCCGGATTTATGGACGTGGGAACCCTGGTCGGTTATACTATTGCCAGCATCGACAATAAAGCGGTGCTGATCGCCATTGGGGCACTCTTGGGTCTGGTAGTTATTCTGGCTGAGCCAGCAGTTTATGTATTGACCAAGCAAATTGAAGATGTCACCAGCGGCTACTTAAAGCGAAAGGTCGTTCTGGTTGCCTTATCGCTGGGGGTATCGCTGGCGGTGGGCTTGTCGATGTTGCGGATTATTGTTCCTGAAATTAAGCTCTGGCATTATCTGCTGCCCGGCTATATCCTGGCAGTGGTTTTAAGCTATCTGGTGCCCAAACTGTTTGTCGGGATGTCTTTTGATTCCGGCGGAGTTTCTTCCGGCCCAATGACAGCAACCTTTATCCTTGCTTTTGCCCAGGGTGCGGCCGAATCCATCGAAGGCGCCAATGTGCTAGTCGATGGTTTTGGACTGATTGCCATGGTTGCCCTGATGCCGATTATTGCCCTGGAAATTCTGGGCCTGATCTTTAAAATTAAAACAGTTAAAGGAGGACTCTCCGAAAATGAGTACTCATGAAAATTTAATCACAAAAAAGAACTATGAAATCCTGGCCGTCATTGTCAATTTCGGGGTTGGTTCCAAGATCCTGCAGCTGGGTAAAAAATGCGGGATTTCCGGTGGAACGATCTTTTTGGGAAAGGGCACCCAGCATTGCCTGGTCAATGATTTTCTGGACATTTGTGATGAACGCGTCGAAGTGGTTCTGATGATTGCCCAGACCGGAAAAATTGAAACAGCTGCTGAGGAAATCAGCCGTAAATTCAAATTTGCCAAAGCCCATCACGGGATTGCCTTTACAGCTGAGTTAAATAATTTTTTAGGCGTTCGAAATTGTTCCTATGATAAAATACATGAAGACAAAGGAGTCAATAAAACAATGTATGAGGCCATATTTGTGATTGTCGATCGCGGCAATGCGGAAACGGTTGTCGGCGCAGCTGAGGCCGCCGGTGCCAACGGCGGAACCATTATTAATGCCCGGGGTTCGGGTGTTCATGAATACGCAAAACTCTTTGCCATGGATATTGAACCGGAAAAAGAAGTCGTGATGATGATTTTGGAAACAGAAAAGACGGAAACGGTTGTCAATGCCATCCAGGATGCTACTGAAATGGACAAGCCGGGAAATGGAATTATCTTCACGATCGGCATCAACCGAACCTATGGCTTATACCAAAATAATCATTGAGACAGACCCTCGGCTGATGATTGAAAACTTTTTTTATCGACTTTTTCTGAAATGTCAAACAGCATCGTATGTTTTAGGCAAACACACGATGCTGTTTTTAGTTTGATGTTTTAATCGCTTATCCTAACGGCTAAGCCCACAATTTTTCAACCTGTTCTTTTTCCTCAAATAAGGTACACCCACCATGATGTCCGACCCGTTCGGCCAGCTCTCGGAGATCTGCAAAATATTGGGAGCGGAGTACCGCTTCCACCGAATCACTGGCCAGGTTCTGTTTGGCGTGGGGTGAAAAGGGACAGGGCTCGGCATCACCCGTGGGATTGATATGAAAAAATCCCCGCCCGGAAGCCAGGCAGCCGCCCATTTCCTCCTCATCACCGGGAAAAGACAAAATCACCATCCGACGAAAGCTTTTTCGGAGCTCAAGGCAAAGGGCTTGAAGTTGCTTTATTTGGGTTTGCATAAGAACCAGATCCTCGGTTCCTTCTTCCGCCGGGACATATTCCACATAGAGGGTCACACCGCAACCCTTATCCTCCAGCACTTCAAGAAAGTCATTGCTGGTCACCAGCGGCAAGTTTTGCCTGGTGACAGTAATGGCCGCCCCAAACAAAATATTGCGTTTTTTTAAAGCTCCCATGGTCATTTCAATCTGCGCATGGGTCCCTGCCCCACGGCGATCATCAGTTTCTTTGGCATTGCCTTCGATGCTGAGAATCGGGATCAGATTGCGATGGCTGTCCAGAAACTCAATGGTCTCCTGGTTCAGCATCGTGCCATTGGTAAAAATCGGAAAGATCACATTGGGGTAGGCTCCGGCCAGATCCAGGATATCCCGGCGTAAAAAGGGTTCCCCGCCAGCCAGCAAAATAAAGGCAACGCCCAATCTTGCCGCCTGATCAAAGATATGTCCCCATTGCCCGGCATCCATATCCCTTTTTCCGCTACTGGTACCGCAACTACCGCCAGCCCGGGCATAACAGCCAGCGCAGTGAAGATTACATTGCGAGGCAATACTGGCAATCAGAAATGGCGGTACATGGAGCCCTGCTTTTTCCTGCTGCTTGCGACGGGCCGTACTTTTAGCCAGCTCCGGCAACAGTCCCATTAAAAAGGCCCGGCCTTTGGCATTATTCAGATAGAATCGGCCAGCGGTTGTCATAATCTGGGCGATGCCCTGATCCATCATTTTATTTAAATTCATCAGCTTTCCTCATTTCGTATTTGATAAATGGCTGCAAACTGTTCAATATGCGCCATCAGCAGAGCCAGTGCTTCAGCTTCTTTTTCCGGCCGCTGGTCATATTGGCATAACAGGGTGTAAAAGGGCCCGTAAAATTGTAAGGCAATGATCTGGGGTGGCCCGTCTCTGAAACTTCCCTGCCTGATCATCTCCCTAAATAAGTCGGTCTGAAATAAAATCGCATCGTTAAAAAACCAGTTGTACAAGGTTTTGGCGGCATCATCACTTTTATACTGCTCAATCGTCAGCATTCGACGAAACTTGGCAGCCTGTGGGTCTTTCAAAAAAAACAGAAAAACAGCCTCGCAGGCTTTCTTAAGCCAGATCAGATCATTACGGCCATATTCCCGGGCGACACTTTCCATCTCGCCCTGGGGCAACCGGTAAAAGGTCACGGTTTCTTCAAACTTCTGATTCATCCACATGAGCAAGGTATCATAAATGGCCTGCTTACTGGAAAAATGTTTATAAAGCGAGCTGTCTTTGATGCCCACCGCCTTAGCGATTTCTTTAACCGTTACACTCTGATAACCTTTCACTGCAAACAGACTCAGTGCTTCTTCTAATATTATTTCCCTGGTATTACGTTTTGTCATCACTTCTCCTTAATCATCCTGCTAAAACAAAAGCTAGTGTTCACTAGCCTTAGTATAGCTAATGAACGCTAGCCTGTCAAGCTGTGTTTCAAAAATTTATTTTGATTAGGATATCTGCATCGGCTATTTCTATCAGGATCGCCACTTCAAATTATTCGGGTTTATTGATAATATGCTTAAACTTTCCACTTTGCGGATGCTGCATCGGCATCAATTCAGAAAAAGCGATCTGGGCATTCGTCACCCCATGATTGGCCAGAAAATCCGCCAGGTTTTTCTGTGCTGCTTCAAATAAGCGCTGTGGATCATACCCGGTACCAGGGATGATTCGCAACTCAAGCTGATTCTGTCCATGAGCAATCAGCTGAAACCGGAGGATCCCATGGATTTCTTTAAGGGTTGCGTAAATCGCCAAAGGCGAAATTCTGATGGTCTTTCCATTTTCATAAAAGGTCAGAATATCATCGGTACGGCCCTCAAGGGTCAGCCAGGGTGAGGGATTGTTGCAGGGGCAGGGTTCATGATGCATGACCACCCGATCAGTGATCTCGTAGCGGATGAATGGCTGGGTATAATTATAAAGATTGGTAATCAGGATCTTATCCGACTGCACCCCATCCGGTACTGGCTGATTTTGATGGTCAACTGGCTCGACAATGATCCAATCATCATTGATATGAAAATGCTTTTCTGGACATTCACAGGCAATGGTGCCGCCTTCAGTACAGGAATATGTAGTTTGAACCGGGCATCCAAAGGCATCTTCCAGATCCTCACGAAGCTGATCACTCAGGTACTCACCACCAGTCATAATGATAACCGGAGCGATCTTAAGATGGCCCTTTTTTTGTTCATCAATAAGCAGTTCAAGGATGGTCGGATAGCCCCCTAACATCGTCGGTTTAAAGGCATTCAGTTCAGCGACGATCCGGGGAAGTGGATAAAGGGCACTGATCACACCAAACTGTCTTTTTTTCCAGGGCATCGATAACAATCGGGCCCGAACCGAACTATTACCCAAATAAAAACCGCCCGTTGCAAAAACCCCCATGGTTTTTCCGCCGCCTTTCAAAAAGGCCATAAAATCTGCTCTTCTGGCAAAGCTTCGCATGATGTTGATTCCCGCCATGACATTATTGGTGGATCGGTCGCATAGAGCTACTAAAGGATTACCCGTAGAACCACTGGTGGTAAAGACCAGATACTTCCCTTTGATTTTTCGCCCAATATTGTCCAGATCGGTCATAAAGGTTTCCACTTCCTTTAAGGTGATGTCTTTTGTGGTTATCCAGTCATCAAAATGTGCCATCAGATCGACTTTATTCGTTGGTGGCAAATCACTCAGATTAAAATTCTCGCCAATGTTTTGATAGTGCGCACGATAGTAGGGACTATTCTGTTTGGTATATGCCACCAGGCTGCTCAGCCGCTCTGCTCTAATTCTGTTTTTTTCAGAATCGCTCATTTTTCTATCGCGATAACAAAACCAAATCGCCTTCATTAAGCTGATTTTTTTCATACTGATCCACCTTCCTTAACAACTCCATTTAACATGAAATCAAGGTACTCTTTTATTTCTGTTTTAATCTCTGCGGAATGCTCAAAAAATAATTTCGGATTCTCTTTATACCGTTCCAGATATCTATTTATAATCGCCCCCAAATAGATCGTTATGGCATCTTTTAGTTTTTCTATATTTATTTCTTTCAGTTCAAGCGCTGCAATGGCTTTTTCCATAAGCTGCTGGGATTTTTCACGGGTGCTGATCATATACCGCACAATCAGTTCATTCTTTTCATTAAGCACCTTCGCACTCATTTCCCGGGCCGCCATATTGACTAGGTGCATTTCGCTGGGATATTTTTCGCATAATTTAAACTTTTCATCCGCATAGGAAAAGATCATTTCATAAAAACCGGTCTGATCCGGTGTGGGAATATCTGTAAGCAGCCGTTTTAAGGCAACCTCCAAACAATATAGATAGAAATTTTTCTTATTGCCAAAATAGTGAAACAGGAGCCCTTTTGAGATCCCACAGCTTTTAGTAATCTCATCGGTACTAGCATCCATATAGGATTTTTTCGAGAATTCAGTAATTCCGCTCTGGATGATGGCCACTTGTTTTTCGTCCGATATTTTTTCAAAAGATTCGCTTGCCATAAAAACCTCCTTTGACTCGCTAGTCAATATGTGATTTAAGAATACACCCTATTGACTGACAAGTCAATAGGGTGCCGATAATTGTCTCCGCTTTTCAGGAACTATTTCTCTTTTTGATAAACCCCGTAGTGTTCATCAAAAATATAGCCATTGGCTAACAGGGCTTTGCAGGATCCCCGGTTCTCAGGTTCCGGTTGAACAACGATCCGTTTTGAGTCGGAAAGCCCAAAAATCATTTCAGTCAGCAATTGAACCGCCTTTTTGCCATACCCTTTGCCTAAACAGTCCGCCTCTCCAATGAGATAGTCAATGCTGTAGGTGCCGTTCTGCGGGATATGGGAATAGCATGCCTCATTGGCATCGAGACATTTATAATACTGGCCAAACCCGATGGGCATTTCTTCCCACTCGACAATGAAGTGGGTGATCCATGAAAAGGTACTGTCTCGCAATGTCACTTCCGCAATCCAGTCTTCCGGTTCGGTATACCATCTTTTGACATGGTCTTTTTTTAGCCACTCCTTAAATATGGGTAAGTCATTATCTTCAAATCGTCTGAGTTTTATTTTTTGAGTCACCGTGTGTCACCTCCCTTGTTCAAGCTTAGTCGATTTCTTGCCGGAAATCAACTGTTAAGGCCACTCTGCTTTGTTGTTTTTTTCTAACCTCATCAGAAAATTATTGCTACCAGGATTCTAGCAGCTGTTCATCTTTGACTGCCGTCGCTTCCAGAGTTCTGACACTTCTTAACCGGGCTATCACAATCCCAACGACGGCCAATCCGATTCCGGTGATGATAATCAGCAGGGCGTTGCCTCTGCCAACTCCAGACCCGATTATTGCACTAATTCTCATGGCCAATTCGGTGTCGCCCTGCATAAACGGTTCAAAGATTCCATCAGCTAACATTCCCACTGCCAAAAATGAGAGAATATAACCCATCTGGGTAATCAGACCAATCAGACCAAAGGCCCGTCCCTGAACCGAATTATCCAAATTAGTTCGAATCAGCACCTCGGCGCCAATCTGGATGGCTGGCATAAAGACAAACATCATAAATCCAAACCCGGCGATCAAAACCAGATTTTCGCTGACCCCAATCAGAGCAAAGAAAACGCCACAGCCAAACAATCCCATTGACAGCATCCGCAGATAAGATTTTGGTTGCTTGATCATGCTGATGCCGATGCTTCCAACCATCATTCCCATGGCAATGACAGTGGTCAGAATTCCCAGCTCCCGTTCACCAGCAATGGCCAGGATCAGTGGCTTGCTAAGCATCTGCACAAATCCCAGACAGAAGGTGGCAATCGTCATTACGATAATCATCGTGATGATTCCTTTTTTGCCCCGGACGGCGGTGATACCCGCCCTCAATTCACACAGAAACCCCGACCCGATCACTGTACTTTTTTTGCTGGTCAAGCCTTTTCTGACAAATGCGATAATCAGAACCGTGGTAAAAAAAGTCAGCATATCGAGGATAATCAGGGTGCTGACCACAGTCACTTGCAGCAACAGACCGGCAACGACTGGAGAAATCAACAGCTTGGCACTGCCAGCCAACTGAACCATGCCACCCGCCCGGACAAAGTCTTCCTCCGGCAAGAGGTCGGTAATCGTGGCCTTAAAGGCCGGTTCTGTCAGGGCTGAAAAAATTGAGCTGATCCCCACGCCAATACAGATTACCACCAGGGAGGGCTGAGGGCTTAGCACCGCTGCCAGGCAGATCAGTACCGCCAATCCGGATAGTAACTCACCCAGAATCATCATCAACCGTCGATCATAGCGATCCGCCAATACACCACCCACTGGGGCCAGTAGGATCGCTGGCAAAAAGGCGCAACTGGCAAAAATACCGGTGGCTCCCACTGATCCGGTTAGCTTTAAAATATAGATGGCAAGCCCAAAATCAGTCAAGCCACTGCCGATGCTGGAAATAAAAGCGCCCGCTACCAAAATCATAAACTTCTTCATTGAGTGCTGTTGTTGTACGCTACCTGCCTGTGTTTTTTGCCGTTTCATAATTGTTCCTCCTGTTATTCTGGATTTTTATCACGCATCAACCCGTGTATCGACCCACGGTCGATACACGGGTAAAATTTTTTACAAATGTCCACCTATCTATTAAGTTAGGCAAACATTTGTAAAAAGTCCTCTAGTTCTCCTGCTCGGGTTCCCAGCATTCTTTCCATATTGGCCAGAAAGCCCTTAACCTTGACCGGATAAGCATCCATTTCCCAATCCATAATATTGCAGTCAAACAACATATGTCCCAGTAGTAAAATGGTTTCAATCGTTTCCCTTGGATAATCCAGATGAAAAAGATCAGCAGCGATTCCTTCGGCCACTGCGACTTCCAACAGCGGCGTCATCCGCTTGAGCATGGCCTTGGTGTATAGCTGTTCCAGTTTGGCATTCTCCACCTTGTGCATTTGGTCCCTGATTTCCTCCGATCCTTCAAACTCCGGAGACTGAGCCATAATCGCCATCATAATCCGATCGATCAGCGGCACCGATTGATCTTTTAGGATGCGTTCCGCCCGTTTGGCGCCTTCTTCGACAATATCCAGGATGATAGCCGCCAGCACCGCTTCCTTGGAAGCAAAATAATAATAAAAAGTACCTTTGGCAATATCCACAACCTTTAAAATATCATTCACCGAGGTCTGTTCATACCCCTTCGTGACAAAAAGCTCCCGGGCCACCATCAGGATTTCCCGTTTGCGGACTTCTCCTTCTTTGACAGTCTTCATTGAGCCCCTCTCATTCTTTCGACCTTCGGTCGATAATTGAATAATAAAATAAATCTTGCTCTCTGTCAAGATTTATTTTTATTACGGTTTTGAGGAACCCATCAACTACAATGAACGTTCCGATAATTTCTCCTAACTAAGGACTCGCCAAGAGAATACTGTATAGCAACAGACCGCTTCAACTGGTTTTATTGTACCGCAATGGTAAGCTTTGTTTTGCGCCTTTGTTTTTTTTCAAGTTTATCTGCATACATTTGCTGATCGACATGATGATAAAATTTGGTTAGATTTGACCATGTCTTGACATCGTATACGTCTGTCCCGATTGCCACCTCAAGGGGATATTCCACCTGGTTTTCGGCACATTTAAGATATTTTATCATCTGGAGAATCTTGAGCTTAATGGCTGTTTCCTCGGTATTTTCCATCAGGATGGCAAATTCATCGCCACCAATTCGATAACATATCCCTTCCGTCTTTTTATCTTGATCTATCGATATAATTACTTGAAATCTAATCTATTTGCATTATAATATTAAATAGGGTTAATAAGTAATACCCACTTAAATTTATAGGAATGCGAGAAACGATGAAAAAACAAACAACTATTTCTAATAAAAACACCAGTGGACAAAAATACCTGGGTGATCGGGGTTTATTGATCTTCCTGGTCTTTCTAAGCGCTTTTGCCCCGCTATCTACCGATCTATATCTGCCAGCGCTACCGACCATGACTGCCTATTTCAATGTTCCCGAATATCTGACAAATCTGACCCTGATTCTGTTCTTTATCTTTTTTAGCGCCGGTATTCTGGTTTGGGGGCCGCTCAGTGATAAATATGGCCGCCGCCCGATTCTACTGGTCGGAATCACTGGCTATGCCATTGCCAGCCTACTCTGTGCCGTTTCCGGCAGCATTTATCAGCTGATTTTTTTCCGGGTTTTGCAGGCCATCGGCGGCGGTTCTGCCAGTGCTGTGGCCACTGCCATTGTCAAAGATGTCTACCATGAACGACAGCGAGAGAAAACTCTGGCCTTGGTTCAATCGATGGTCATTATTGTCCCGGCTGTTGCCCCAGTTATCGGGGCTCTGTTACTGACCTTCACCTCTTGGCGGGGGGTCTTTATCATCCAGGCTCTACTGGGACTCATTATCCTCTTGGGTTCCATCATTTTTCAGGAATCAATCGCACATCGGGGATCCGGAAATATTCTCCATACTTTGGGGCGACTGGGGGTCGTTCTTAAAAACCCGGGTTTTACTTCCCTGCTGATTATTTTTTCCCTTTCCAGCATCTCCGGATTGGCCTTTATTTCATCATCTTCTTATATTTATCAAAATGATTTTGGAACCAGCAGCCAGGTTTACAGTTACTTTTTTGCCTTTAACGCCCTGGCGATGCTGTTGGGACCCTTGATTTATATCAAACTATCCAACCATTTCAAGCGCTTTTCGATCATTAATCTCTGTTTTGGCATTACCATCTTAAGCGGTCTGGCCATTATTCTGTTCGGTCAGAGCAACCCCTTTATCTTTGCCCTGGCTTTATTTCCCGCTACATTGGCCGGTAGTTGCTCCCGTCCCCCCAGTGCCTACCTGATGCTGGATCAACAGCCTGAGGATGCCGGTTCAGCCTCTTCACTGATGGGTTCTTTTGCCACCATCATGGGCAGCTTGGGGATGATTATCATTTCCTTTAACATGGATCATCTGATTCCCGTTATCGGCGGGCTCAACATTATTCTGGGCTTGCTTTCCGGCGGATTATGGCTGGCCGTGACTAAAACACCACTGCTTCGTAAAATCAGAGAGACCTGATTGCTGTAAATTCTTTTGAATGAATAAAACTGCCTGATCCGCAAAACGTCGGGTCAGGCAGTTTTATTTTATGCGCCAATCAGTTTGCTGATTTGTGCTAATTTTTCATTAATATTTTTGTCCTGCTGCTGTTTGGGTTCTGAAAAATCAAAATTGCCAAGAATTTGATTGCCAGCGAGATGGGTCTTCATTTTCTCAAAACACTTGTCTGCACCACCGCCACGATGGGTGGCGATCAGAACAATCTTCTTTCCCGTGATATCATAATCTCTGAAAAAAGTATTCAGTGGCGGTGCCAGGGTATCGGCCCAAATCGGCGTGCCAATAATCACCGTCTCATACTTTGACAGATCGATGGCCGGATTGATAAGTTCCGGACACTCCCCAAATTTGGCGCCTTTCCCCCCAACCACATACTTGCTGATCTTCCCGGTGGGATACTCTTTCTGCGGTTTCAGTCGATAAAGATCAACCTCCGCATTTTTTCCAATTTGCTGAGCGATAAAATCCATATTCCCTTCCAGTGAATAATAAATAACAGCGGTTTTCATTTTTTTGCCCCTTTCATTTTTTAATCATTGTTTCATTCTTCCAATAAACTTTGGGTGACTTTCTTTTGTAATGCCTGAATTTCATTTTGCAATTCCGGATCGATTATCGCAAACTCAAACGTCGGCCGACCCAGATAAAACCCCTGAGCATAATCAATGCCCATCGCAATAACCGTGGCCAGATCATTTGAGGCTTCAATACCTTCGGCCACCACCTTGACGCCCTTGTTATGACAAAATTCGACCAGATTAGCAACCAAATTCTGTTTGTCCGCATTGTTGTTAATCCCCTGAATCATCTCCATATCAATCTTTATAATATCCGGCAACAGCGATAAAATCCGGATCTCATTGGAATAACCGCTACCAAAATCATCCAGAGCAATCGCCATCCCATTGTTTTTGATATAGTGTATTTTTTCAGATAAGAGCTCGATGTTGCGGCTATCTTCCTCGGTAATCTCGATGACAACCTGTTTGAAATGTTGACGATATTGCGTTTCAACAAACAGGTGATCTTCATCATTCAAACGCTGGCTGGGAATACTGTTGATAAATATTTTGCGTTCTTCAAGTTCCTCGGCGTACTCATCAAAGATCTGAAACGCCATCAAAATGATCATTCGTTCCAGTTGTGCCAGTTTTGACTGAGCTGCCGCTACGGCTAGAATTTCTCTGGGATTTTTGAAATTGTCCAGTAGGGGCCGCATCAATGCCTCATAACCCATAATTTCGCCGCTTTTTAAATCAACGATAGGCTGAAAGGCAAAGCGAATCAGCTGTTCATCCAATAAACGATTAATGGCCTCACGGTTTTCCAGCAGATAAGACATCTGCTGATAATACTCCCGATTGAATTCAAACAAACGACCTTTTTCCTTGTGTTTGGCCTCATACATGGCAAAATCTGACCGTTTCAGTAAATCCAGAACGTTGCTGGCATCCTGGGGATACCAGGCCACCCCCGCCGAAAAACGAATCTGATTCTCATTACCATCCGGTGTGGTCAATAAAAAAGACTTCCCGTAAGGATAGAGGTTTTGAATTATCTGGCGGAGCTCATCCTGATTGCCGTAATCATGGAGGTAGATGGCAAACTCATCCCCGGAAATCCGGGAGACAATACCGCTAAACTGTTCGAAATAGCGGAAAATTTCACTGGCCCGGATAATCAGCCGATCCCCCACATCATGGCCAAACGTGTCATTGATATATTTGAGATTGTCCAGATCAATGAAAATCATCGCCCCAATTTCATCGGGCTTTTCTGCTATTCTCCTTGTCGCTTCCCGTTTCAAGGCGGTGTTGCTAAACAGCCCTGTCAATGCATCATAATCCAGCTCATTGGTTAACCGTCGTTTTTCTTCAATGTCGTCGGTGACATCCTGAATCACCCCGACCAGTCCATTGGGCGACTTGGCCTCGAGAATCCGCAGCCACATCTGTTTTTCGGTATAGGCATCGTAATACTCATAGATATTTTCCTGCCCTGCCACCGGTTTTTTGGTCACCTGCTGATAGTAGCGGGACCAGTCATCCTGAGATACCACACTACCGGGATCCAGATGGAGCAGCCAATAGACAAAATCGGTGAGGATCACCTGGTTGTTTTCCAGCACTTCGTAACCGCCAATCGGCAACAAACTCAATTCCAGTATTTTAGAGGTGGTTTTAGAGACATTCATCAAGCGCTGGTTTAACAATTGCACGGCTGTCGTCAGGTCATCAACCTCCCGCATACCCGTGGGTTTGAAATAAATCTCATCGTAGGGCGACAGTTCCCGGACGTATTTTGACAACCGCGAGATCTTCCGGGTAAAAAAGTAAACCAGTACAAAAACGGCCCCAAAAGCCAGGACGGTGGTCAGCAAAATGCTGTATATCAGTTTCTCCCGCACGGATACCGAATTTTCCCGCAAAACATCTTTTGGCACCAGACAAGCCAGGGTCCAGTTCTGATCGGCAAAAGGCGAATTATCACTATATACTTTCAGTTTCTGAACGGAAGCAACCATTGTCCCCAGTGCTCCCAATCGGGTTTCAAAAATTCCCTCGTCCTGTCCTTTTGTGAGTTTCAATTGCTCTCCACTTTTTAAATAGGTTTCTGCTAAAACCCCACTGGGAATAAACCAGTCCAGATTCAGGGTCTGATCAATCATTTGGGTAATCACATAAAAACTGTTGTGATAAAGCAAGTCAGAATCCGGTAGATAATGCTGGCTGAAATAAGGCATATCAATTTCGATCCCCATCACTCCATAGCCATTCCCATTTTCATCCAGAAGCGGCAAGGTATAGGTAACAACCTGCTGATTGTCTTTTAGCAGATCCCGGGGCGGCGCCCAATAACCATACCGCTCCATTTCAGCATTTTTAAACTGACTGCTGGCCCAGATTGGTTTCTCATAAAAATCGAAGACTCCGGCTGAATTTTCTCGACGCAGATCCAGATTCCAGCGGATGCTGGTAGCCATGGTGTATTGTTTAGATACCGCAATCGGACCAATTTCCAGTAAATAGTTTGACGTCGCACCACTATCCGGAGTACTGTTGCGAATATATACCGCCGAATGCGCCGCAGAATCACCTTTATTCGAATTTGAACCATTCAAAACAAAGAAGGCCCCGGTCACCTGGTTTTCTTTCAGGATTGTTACCAGCGACTGACTGGCCAGCAAAGCCGTTTCATTATACGCCAAATCATTGAGATACAACTCATCGGGAGTACTGCCCTGCTGCTGAGCTAACAAAATTAAGGCGGCATTGAGTTGTTCGGTCTCGCCGGTGACATTCGCAATCGTCTGACCCACCGACGCATCAAATGTTTTCTTCCGTGTTTCGGTGGTATTGTTCAACAATCGCACCGCTTCAGCATCCAGAATGAAAAAGACCTGGGATACCCACAGTGCCGATAGTAAGGCCAGGCTTTGAAAGGTGACAATCAGCGCCAATAATATATTTAACTGTCTTCGAAGGGTCCAGGTCTTTTTCATGTAAGTTTCCTTATCAACTGTTTTTTTAAGCTTGATTATTTTTCAACATAGGCTATCCCGGACTCATCAAGCTGGCTGCGAATAACGGTCAACCACTCTTCAAACCGGGCATTAAGATCCAGCGCTACCAGTATTTCCGCTTCTGACATGCCCTGTTCCTTTAATACCATAGCATTTTGACGGCCAGCTTCACCCATTGCCGTCAATGATTTTTCCAGCGTCGTTCGCACCTCATAACTGCCTTTAAAAGGAAGTGACGCATAGGTTTCCCGTTCCATGATCTGATCCAGAGCGATCTCATAGACTTTTGCAATATTTTGATCAGCCGCTGTTCCAGCACTTAAAGTCCCCAACGATGTTTTAAAGGCTTCATTCTCGTAAGCGCCAGCTTGCACTGGCAGGTACCCGGTAGTCATGGCAAAATCAATATTCTGCGCTTCTGCAGTAAACCATTTTAGAAAAACGGCCGCCCCTTCCTGCTTAGCTGGGGTCGAGTTGGTCACACTCATCCCTGCCCCCTGCTGGATTGCGTCGGGGCTACCACCGGTAAAGACCGGGTAGGACAGCGCCAGAAAATCGATGGGTTGCTGTGTATTGTCTTTTTCGATCCAGGTTGGGAAATAGGCTGCACCCGATGATGAACCAACGTAGGCTACCAGATCCCCGGCTTTAATATCATCTGACCGGAATTTGCCGACCGCGTTGAAGTAACCCAGGCTCATACCTCCGTAATAGGTATCAAAGATCTTTTTCATCACTTCCCGGTTTAACACGACCTGCTGATTTTTGCCATCGATGACTTCAACCCCCAATTGCTTGTTGCCGATGATGATATAATTTGCCACCGAATCAACGCCCATCAGACTTTTACCATCCCCGGTGGTTTCCGGTGTCTGAGCATCGGTCCAGTTATAATAGCTCTGCGCCGCTGCATAAACCCCTTCCCAGGTGCCAAGCTTACTGGCATCCAGACCACTTTCTGCGGCAAATTTACTCCAAGCAGTTTTATTAACATAGAGCAGCTCGGTACTTTTGACAATCGGCAGAATCAGTAGCCGCTCGCCATCAAATTGGCCACTGTTTAAAAATTCTTCCACATACAGCCCCTTTTCGGCTTCGGTAAAGTAATCGTTTAAATCACACAATTTTCCCAACGCATCTATTTCTAACGCCTTATCAGGATAACAGGAGAACAAATCCGGCATGGCTTCGGCATTGATCACGCCATTGGCGGCATCAGTCACCGCTTTTTCGAGTTCCGCAACACTGCCTTTGGCAACCGCATTAACCACCACTCCTTTTTCGGAACCCACACTGGTGTTAAAGGCATCCACCGCTTTTTCCAGGGCAATCTTATTATCCCCCACATAATAATGCCACAGGGTAATCGAAACCGGATTTTTAGGATCGAGTGCTGTCTTTTCCCCGGTTGAGCAGGCTGTCAGGGTGATCAACATGCTTAAAACCAGACAGGCTAGTTTAATTCTTCTTTTCATTTGCTTTTGCTACTCCTTTAATTTATGAATCCCAAGATTTTTACGCTGTCACTAACACTTGCCCTCAACTGCTGATGCTTTTCTGATTTTAGCTTGTGTATTTTTTGTTGCTCTATTTCAGAAATTTTCTGTCATTTACTGAATATTTTATCAGAGGTTTGACTCAATGAAAAGAACTATTCCAGAAATAAAAGTCTCCCAAAGTCTTTTGATATGATAAAATTGCGGAAAATTAACGACGTTCCGAAATCGCCCAAAATACAACCATCTCATTTTTTGAAATAACTTGAAAACCTACCCTCAATCCTTTATACTTTAGTCATTTCTATTTATTGTAACAAGGGAGCTCAAAATGACAAAAAACATTTGGATTCACGGATTAACCTTGCTTTTGATCGTGATTTTATGCGGCTGTTCGGTCAAACCGGTTGCTGAAAGTCAACCTTCATTAAGTAACAATGACCCAGCTCAACTCATTGGTAAATGGGAATTCGTGGGCGACAATGGCTACTATGAAACCTATGAGTTTACACCAGATCATCAGGTTATTATTGAAAACCGCACCCTGGGGAAATGGGTGAAGGTTGTTTATACGTACGAAGATGTCTCGGGGCTACTTGTCCTCACTAATGGGCAGCGCTTTGAAAGTGATCAATTCATTGGCACACTGGATAACCTTGGGATGATCAATTATCATGTTGATAACCATGCTTTATTTATTTTTAATAATACCTATAACCGTGTTGATTCCTTTTCTCAATCTCATTAAGCTTGTTTCCTTTTACGTCCACTACCCCAAAAAGACAAACGCCGATGCGGCATTTTTATCTGCAACATCGGCTTAGGCCTAAACTTTGGTTATGCTCTTTAGTATTTCTCCTGACAATATTTTTACTTCCAGATATCTTTTTCAGGAATAATTTTCATCAGACAGTTGTTGTCACCCATTTTGATGCTTTTCAGAAGCTCCACCTCTACCTGACACTGGAATGCTTTTTCGAAAAGCACCTGGCTGTAACCGGTGGTGCATTGACACCAGGTATCCGTCTCCAGCCGGTCAACGCCTTCTAACATTGGGCAAGGGCAAAATGGAAATTGGAGATAGAGCTCCCCCTTATTACTATAAAGCCCCGCAGCATTGGCTTTGGCCTGACTACCGAATTCTTCCAGACTCGCTGATTCGGCGACCAGCTCATTAAGTAGCGCCAAGCGCTCATCCATGCCGTAACCACACTGGCAATTTCTGCGAATCTGCACAACCGTGTCGCGATCAAACTGCTTTTCCAGCCGTTTCATTGTCGCTTTAACCCAGCTCGGGTTATTCTCCGATTCATCCGAACCAACTACGATTGCTTTAGCAACCGCCTCGTTGCTTTGATCTTTGACCGCCTGAAAAATAACCTGTTCCTGAATTTTTCTGATATCAAACATTTTAACATCCTCCGTTTTTGTTTTATCATCCGTTTGGCTTTTTGAAGCAGGCCGTTATTTGTTTATTTTCCAATAAAAAAACAAACCTCTTTCAAATCGACCCCTGTCTCTTGACAACTATCATTATAAAAAAAAGTCTGTTTCATTACTTCTGAATTCTTGCGCTATTTAACGGGAATGCATAAATCCATGATCACCTGGCTGTGCGCTCGGTCAATTTGGCGATAAATATTAAGACCATAGCGTTCATCCATTTCATAACCGCTGTCTGGCAGCCAGATATTATAAATGCCCTGAAGGGTTTCATAGATATCCTTGATCAGCCCATCAAAGCGGTAAACCGCAAATTTTCCAGCGCCGATCATCGTGCTGTTGGAACACTCACCGTTGGCATCGATAGTCATACACAAATCGTATAAACATTGGCCGACCCGGGTAATGGCCGGATCATCATAGTAGCGTTCAATGAGGAGGGTATCGGCATGAATCTCTTCATGATGTTTGGCCGTAAAAACTTCCCACTGGGCGCCCAGATCAAGGTAATTTCCCAGATACCGCTCATAAAGCACCCGGAATTCGGCTAGTTGCCGGATCTCAATCTTCTGATCATACCTTTCAAAGACCTGAAATCGTGCCAGTTGATCGGGACGATAGGGGTGAGGGGCATCGCTGGTATTCACGGTTTTGCGAAATTCTGCCGGGGAACGATGATGGTGCTTTTTAAATGCGGAGCTGTAGTTTGACGAACTGTAGCCATAACTGCTTCCGATAGTGGTAATTGATTTATCTTTGCCGAGCTTCATTTCAATAGCGCTTTGTTCCATTTTTAAACGCTTGATAAAGGCATACACCCCTTCACCAGTTTCGGCTTTGAAAATCCGGCATAAATAATACTTGGACAGATGACAATAATCCGCCACATCAGTGATGGTGATTTCCTCATTGAGGTTATCAATAATAAATTCAATGGCTTTACAGACGCATTCATTTTTTAGCATCGTTTTGTTGTTATTCCCGGATTAACGCATAGAGTTTCATATCCTCTATCTGATCATTTTTGACAGCATTCTTTCTAAGGATTCCTTCCACCTGAAAGCCAGCTTTTTCAAGAATGCGGCATGATCCCAGATTTCTAACAAACGGTTCCGCAAAAATCCGGATGATATCGGTTGTTTCAAAAATCAGTTCACAGATCTGTTTAACCGCCCGGGTTCCATGTCCCTGACCCCAGTCGGACTCGGCAATATAATAACCCAGCTCGCCAGTTCGAAAATGGATGTTTTCTTTGCGAAACACCCCAATGCTGCCTACGATCCGATTGCCATCGGTAACGGCATATGCAAAGATTTGATCCTGATCGGCATCCAGCATGGCCTTTATATATCCTTTTGCATCGTCAATGGTATAGGGATAGGGTAAGCCGTCCCGTAGATTCGCCAGAATTTTCGGGTTGTTTAGCATCTCTGAAAGTGGCTCCGCATCTGTCATTTTCCATTTGCGTAGAGTTGTTTTCAATTATCTTTCCTCCTCATTCCAGCGGTAGCGTTTATTTTTTCGCAAAGTCTCAAGATCACACTGCAGACAGAGCCCATTATGACAACAAATTGGTTCCCCACATTTAGGACATGCCCACCGCTTTGTTTCGCTTTTTAGAAACGCCGCCATCCCATTTTTCTGGAGCGCCTTCAGGTTTTCAATCATACTCATATGATATTTGGTCCGATAACGCTTATCAAGGCCCTTTAGGCGCTTACAGGGGAAATCACGACATTCATAACAAAAACGAACCTGCCCATTTTTTAAAAGCTCACAGCTGTCACCCATATG
This sequence comes from Acetobacterium sp. MES1, assembly GCF_002237635.1. Lineage (NCBI taxonomy): Bacteria > Bacillati > Bacillota > Clostridia > Eubacteriales > Eubacteriaceae > Acetobacterium > Acetobacterium sp. MES1. The sequence continues at coordinate 242,442 of NZ_MJUY01000013.1, read as the reverse complement.
GGTGCAGTTTTCGCCCCTTGGAATACAGCCGGGGCAGTATTTCCGATTAAAACCCTGTTTTTTTAAATCATACTTTTTCATTTGATAGGCGACACATAAGCTGCAATTCATGCCGCAGGGGGCAATCAGGTTTTCTTCCATCACGAACACCTCTCATTATTCATCGCACAATTTTCTATAAAACATTGCCTTATAAACATGAAATCATTTGAAGCAAACTAAATGCCAATGGCTATCAGCCGAATGGTATGGCAATTTTGGCATACATCGTCAATAAACTTAGGCCAACGATAACAACATATGGTGAATACTTAAACAATGGATCTTTAAGCAGTTCGACAAACATGATAAACAGTCCGACCAGGAAAGCGACCAGTCCAAAATTAAAAAAAACGGTCCTGATACTAATGATTTCCCACGGCAACATGATAAAATTTATATAACCCGAATGTGAAAAACAGATTAATAAACAGGCCACTGCCACAAAGGCATTTGACAGTCTAATTGATGGCTCAATATTTTTTATTGTCCTTGATAGCATGATCAAATACACGACGATAAGCATAGCGCCACATAATAGCAACAGATCATTCATCTTCAGCCTCCAGTTTTGTTTTTTTGTCACATCTTCGCTGTTTGGCTTTTACACATAAACAACGACTACCGATTGTTTATTTATTGTAACATGTTGTTTCTGAGCTGACAAACAAAACGTCCTTTTTGCTTTTTAAATCGATCAAAAAAAGAGCGTGTTACACTACGCTCTCTTATCACTGATAATTCAGAATCCCGTCATCTATTTAATCGAAGCTTCATAAATCGATTGGATCGATTCATCTAATACCTTGTCAAATTCTGCATCACTCTGACCAACATTGAGACCTTCGGTCAGAGCTCTTGAGAAACTGGCAATCAGTTTCGGATTTTTAGTCAGTTTGATGTTGGACTCTTCCCGGGAATACCCGCCGGATAAGGCAACCGTTCTAACGACATTCGGATGGGCAATTACCTCCTGATAAAAATTATCAACGTCGGGAATGGTCAGCTTAAACATGATCTGACAACTTGGCTCCAGCGCTTTCAGATGTTCAAGAATTTCCTGCTTGAGAATCGCTTCCGCTTCTGCCTTGTTGGGAGTATGAATATCCACTTCCGGCTCCAGAATTGGAATAAAACCGGCCGCCACGATGGCTCGCCCGACTTCAAATTGTTGATCAACAATGGCTTTAATACCAGTTGGATTTGCTTCTTTGATAACGGACCGCATTTTGGTTCCAAAGATATTCCGTTCTTTTGCCCGAGCCAGCAAGGCATCGAGATCCGCAATCGGTTTCATCAACTGAACACCATTCCCCAGATCCAACAACCCTTTATCCACTTTTAATATCGGTACGATTCCTTTAACATCCCAAAGATAATCGGCACTGTATTTATCATCCACTTTTAAATCCATTGTTTTTTCAAATAGAATCGCTGCCAGAATTCTTTCTTTAGTAAAGGCAGGACTTTTCATAATTCTTGTTCGCATTTCATGAACCATTTGAAACATCTCAGCTTCATCCGCATATGCTTCTTTGGGAATGCCATAAATCGCCAACGCTTTTGGAGTGCTGCCTCCGCTTTGATCCAGGGCGGCAATAAAACCGTTGTCATTTTTCATCCGTTCCAACTGTAACATATTCATCAATACACCTCCGCTTATTTTATGCTCTATTTGTTTTATGCTCTATTGTATTATACACCTTTCGAAGGCTTTTGGAACCACTTTTAAAATATTTTTTACAAAAGAATTTTTCAAGGGATTTATTTGATCCCGCAAGGACGCTTGTTTCTAGGGTTTTTGAAAGAAGCAATAAGTTATTCTTATTTAATCACCATTAAATATTTTCATTATAAGAATATATGTCGATTTTTTTGCACTATATAAACTGCATCGGCAAATGTTTTTGTGATGCTCATGCCCATAAATCCGTTTCTTCGGAAACCATCTGTTCAAAGTCAGACTCTTAGCTCCCCACGAAAGCCTCTTACCCCATAATAAGAAGGAGCACTGTTGTGATAGACAAAAACATGGTCGTAACGACGATCCCCAAAGAGCGCACCGCCACGTTTTCTGATCTCAGCCGGTGTTTTTAGCCAGCTTGACGTTTTTGTATCAAAACTCCCCAGTTTCTGTAATTCCCGGTATTGTTCTTCAGTTAATAGTTCGATGTCCATGGCGGTTGCCATATCAATGGCGCTATTCTCCGGTTTATGTTCTTTCCGTGAATCCAACCCTTCACGGTCGTAACAAACATTTCTACGGCCTTTAGGACTTTCTTCAGAGCAATCATAAAAAATGTATTCCTTCGTATCCTGATCATAGCCAACCACATCCGGTTCACCGCCGGTTTCTTCCATTTCATTGAGCGACCATAGTTTTTCTGGTTTAACTTCCAGTTTTTCCTGAATCTCAACCCAAGTTAAACCTGGATGCCGGTTCATATTATTCTTGAAACGGACACTCAAAAGGTTGAGTAGCTTTTCACGCTGTTCTAAAGGCAATTCTTTTATTACATTTTTCATCATGAAACCTCCTTGAAATTATCAGAATTCATTATTGAAATGTTGCGTTTGCATTAAGCTTTTTCCATACCTGCATCTAAAGCCACTTATTAAATTGTTTAAAACAGATTTTTCATTACATGATCATGATCGCTTTTTTGACGAATATTATTTTAACCTAGTTTCTTCAACGCTTCTTCCACATCTGAAACAAAGTACAGATGTTTGCCCTGATTCGATTCATAAATAAAATCACGGAGCGCCTTGCTCGTATGCCCCGAAAAATCACCGATGATTACCAGCCGGATGCCGTAATTCACATATTTTTGGGTGATTTCTCCGGCAAGCCGGGTCTTCAAATCAAAAAAATCTTCTGTTATGGCTTCTTTATCGACAATGATCGCGTCACATTCGGTTTCATAGCGTACTGTCGCCATCAAATCCAATGCTGACTGAACATCGGTAAGGATCGGCGTGCTTGTGCGGACATAGGCAATATTTTTGCCTTTATTGTTTAGTGTTTCGATTTGCATGTTTTCCTCCGTTGTTTTAAATTTCGTTTGGCAAAGGGGTTTGTCTTTAGGTTATGTTAATGTAAATTTTATTGGAAATCAATAAGCATGGCAATTCTAGTCTTGTATTTTAATCCATATAGTTTCCTATTTTTCATGATTGATTAAATAAAGTTTACCTTTACTTATTGTAAAACTGATACTCTGATAGTTGTTACCAGGAAAAGTTTTCAGCCATACTATTTTTTCATATTTTAATTAGATCAGTGTTTTTGCTTAACATTTTTTGCAATATAATATTTCATAAATTGATAACTGTCTCTTTTTCTCTTTGTTATCACTCAACCATGAAATAATTATAAACAGAATCATCACCTAACCAACATGCCATTGCACGACTCCTCACAGTAGAATCTGGATGGGCTACCATCTTTTCCAGATAATCCTTTCGATCATCTCCATTTAACCATTCTTGATTATTTAACCGCCTTATGAAATTGAGTGTTAATACGGTTTCCTCCCCATTGGCCAATCTCAAAATCGATTCTTTCCTATCTTTCAAACAATGACTCGGCAAATCTAAAATAACTGAAAATATATAATTCGGTACTTGCCGGTTTATCAATCTTTCAAGGCAATTATCTAAAAATACACCATCCTCTACTAGTATCTGCTCTAATCCAGCTCTAGCTACCTTTGACATATCAGAATTTTCATGACCTATATATGTTATAAGATCCTCTTTGGGACATTGCTGCATAGCTAGTAGCACCTCAATAAAACTACCGAGTGGTAGATCTCCACCTGTATTGCATTTAGGACAAAAACCTCTCTCGTCTAAAATTGCTCCGGATTTACACTGTTGACAAGTGACTTTTTTATTAAGCCATAATTCAAATTGTTGTTTTATTGTGTTTATAAGTGGTTCTTTGATGTTTTCAGGATAGGATTCCTTTTTTTCGTTCAATAGATACTTGAGCACAGCTTTAGCTACATCGGGTTCATCACTATTAAGACCCTTTTTTACAATTCGTAGCCATTGCTCCCAATTAATTGGTCCTTGGCAATCGTTCAAATTATCATAAAGTTCATGGTAACATGGTAGATCATTACTATCCAAGCGCTTCAACATTAAGCTCATGGAATTTTCTTTGAAAATACGCGGTAACAACCAGCCGACCCGTGCCATCACGTTAGAATCTCCACGGAAAAGCAGCTCACGAATTCCCCCCTTCATTCCTTCTTCCTCTGAATTAGCCAGAGCAATTAACGCTGACGGAATTCCCAAGATGTCTGAGTTACTACAAAGACCTTCGACAATATGACCAATAGGTATCACTCCTCCGGTTCTCTCCCAAAGACATTCTGCTGAAAGATTGCATCTAATCTGATCAAATCTGGATGTCTCCATATCTTCTCCGTTTTTTAGCAAATAATACAACTCCTCTTTTAATCTATCCACATCAATCCCACCAGCTAGACAAGCTGCTTTCAAAATCGATTTGGAATAGCTATTCGACAAATCGTATTGCAGAACCATCAATTCACTGATAGGCATTTCCATCAAGCCAATAACCTGTAACAATTTTGAATACTCTGGACATATCTTCATCGGATTTTTTATCTCTGTTGTCCCATATATATCTACTAATATCTGAACCAGCATACCTAGATTATCCTCTAATTTCTGGTGCGATTTCATGAAATCAGCAATAGAAAATTTGCTCTTCTGTTGATAATACTCATCAGCCCACTCTTTTTCGCCTACCTGCTCCAGATATTCCTGTAAAATTTTCATTCCAGCAACCGTGCAGTGATCGTAGTAGATATGCTTAATTGCATCTATGACCGGTAGATCTCTCTCTGCAATTTTTAATCGTTTTACGGTTTCTTCCATATTTTTTTTAGCAAGCCCCTGATACCCTCTATCCGGATTTTTACCATAACAAATAATGAAATTCCTAAGAACATCGTAATCCTGTTCCTCTACAGGAATACGCAAATACACGCTATAGGATGAATCACGAATCCACATGAAATTTGTTTGAAGTAAACGCAACAACACCTCAGTATGCCAATTTAGGGATTTTCCTTCCATTTGCCATATAGCTTTTGCCGCTTTGTTCGATAAATATGGATTATCGGACTGCAAATACTCCAGTAATTTATCATACAATGCCTGTGGACCTTTTGAAGAATGTTTCTCTCCCACTCCTTCTGCTGCTAAAAAGATAGCTCCATTAGGCAATTGACTCCCTTGTTCTATCTCCAAAAGCTTCTCGATAATTGATATTTCATCCTCACAAGCAATTGCCATTCGTATCGACTCATGCCAGATGCTTTGACGATAATGCGAATTAATCCACTCTTGTTTACTTATTTCTGTCATTTGACTGATGTATTTACCTGCAAGAAACTCACCGATATTCAAGTGCAAAAACAGGTACCGTTCCTCTCCCTGAAAATAACTACAATCTAAGATCCCTCTCTCTGACCAGAAATCTACACATATTTCTGCCTTCTGCCGTCCTACCAGCTTTCGACACTCTAGTTCTTCCTCAAAGCACGTTCCGACATATTCTACAATCTTACTTTTCGTGTACACCCCTTGGTACATTTCGTCAACATGATTCAGCATATAAAATGCAATAATTTCGCTTCCTCGCAACAATTCTGATTCACTAATTTTTTTCGCATTTTCTCTACTAGATCTTTGCAACCACTCCATCAAAATCTGTTCGTATAGTTCACATCGATACTGTCCGAAAAATTGCTTCCTTATACTCATCTGAAGTAAGAACCCCAATAAGAGGGGGCTCCGACATGCCAAATCTCGTATCTTTCTCTGAATTAGTTGTTTCTCAAACCACCCTATACATGATTCCAAATTCTCCGGTTCGAGCTCTTCTAATATTTTTTCCACATACGAATTCAAATGATCCGGATTCAGTGTCTGTATCTCCAGATGCTCAAAATCTTCCAAAGGCAAAAAATCATAACCAATAGGACGACTAGTCACCACGATTTTTACAGATTGATGACCTGTAGACCATGCACTGATTTCTTGAGCAACTTTTCTCCTGATATCCCCGCATTCGTCCAAACCATCCAGAAATAAAAATTCAAACTGTCCCTGAACCTCTTCCTTTTCTAGTTGAAAATCTAAGGACTGAACCATGGCACTGCGAAGTGCTTCATCAAACGACTGTCCAGTTCTTATGTATCCAGCCACATCCATCAGGGATACTTTAATTGACCGACAACCTCTTCTTAAAGCTATAAAGAGCAACTTTTTGCATAAGGTGCTTTTACCCATTCCTGGCCCTGCTAGAACGACGGTTTTTCTTCCTGTCTCCAATACGGTTTCCACATCATATACATCTTTGTCTCTGGTTGAATACTCATGGTATGCTGTCAGCATTGTTTCTTTATCATTTTTGGATGTTTCCATCTTCAAAAGATCATCTCTCTTGATCAACTGTAGTTGAATCCAAGTTTTCTCTATTGGTAACTGTTTTCCCAACCCAATAATCATGATATGGCTATTTTCCCTCTTGACCAGCTCCATATAGGCATCTATTTTTTCAATACTCGCATGATTGACAGAACCGTCGCATTTCAGCTCCCATTCTAAATACTCTGTCAATTCCTTAAGCTTTCCTGGCTCCATAGACTGACAGTAATTTAAGATTGTACCGAAATCTAAAATATCACTTTCAACATCGAATTGGAGGTAACTTTCCCAGCTTTGATTGTCCAGTTTGTATGTTGCTTTTTTTCGACCAAGGATAAAGATCTTTAATTTTGGAAATGTTTTATATCCTTCATTTCTAATTACCATTTCGATGGTTTCTCTAAATTTAGTTACATCATTTCTTCTTGTTACCTGAATACCAATTCCATTTTCTCGATTTCCTAAGTCGATTCCGGGGAAATTTGCTTTTTCCTGGTTGAGGTTTTCCGTATTATAGGTAAAGCAGATATTTAAAATTCGGTTTGTAATATCTTCCCATACAATGTTCGCATTATTCAGATTATTCTTCGCTAGACTTTTTAATTCTATTTCCGCAATGGAGAACATCCTGTGTATTCTATTTATATAGTCTTCCCTGCGAGTCATAACATTCGCTCCCATCCTCGATCATTAGATATTATTTATCTTTAATACTACTAGTTCGTTTCGTTATCATATTTATTCCATTATACCTCTTTGTTTCGCTCATTTCTACAAAACCCTCAATCAAACAATAAAAAACGAGGCGCCAAAATTTTTCATCTCAACGTCTCGCCATTTATTTTTTATTGCAAAATCACATTTTTATAATTGACCGATATTTCCACACATAATATCATTTAATTTTTCACGCAGTTGTTCCTTATCCCAATCCCACCAACAAAGCGACTGCAATTTTTCAATTGTTTCATCGTCGAATCGCTTTTTAATCGGTATTGCAGGCACACCACCGACGATTGTGTAGCGCTCAACATCTTTAGTGACAACGGCTCTGGTTCCGATGATTGCGCCATTGCCAATATGCACTCCCGACATAATAACAGCTTCATAGCCAATCCAGACATCATTTCCAATCACAATATCACCTTTTTTATCCCAGGCTTGGGTAACATCTTTCTGTTCAAGGCCATATTCTTCCCAAAATAACGGAAATGGATAAGTCGACAGCGATTTCAACGTATGGTTGGCACTGGTAAAAATGAACTTTGCACCGCAGGCAATGGAACAGAATTTACCAATAATCAATTGGTCATGATTGATGGGATAATGATATAACACATTATTTTTTTCAAAATCAATGGGATTATTTACGAAATCGTTATACATGGTATAGTCGCCAATCTTAATATTATGATTGGTAATAACAGCATTCAGATAAATGGTCTGAGTATCACCAGTCCGCGGATAGGTTTTTCCCGGAATGGACATTTCAAATCCTCCTAATCGTTTAATAGATTTACTTGTTTAATAAATTTTCAAATCTATTCCAGCCTTTACAATGCAACATTTCATTACTTTCCCACCTTTCCTATTCCATTTTAATTTAACTGAAGATGACCTTCAATCTTTTTTTCTAAAGCACTTCTCGCTATTGTATCGAAGCACATGATGATAAGCGAAGCCTTCAGTTACAAGTATATATTCTGTCTAGGCTTATCCACATCACCCTCCTTATTTTGCCTTAGATATTTTATCAGATTTTGAACGTTTTGTTTTGACCATTCTTGCTGTCTTTTATCACTGATTGTTCTCACCCGTCGTTTTCATTGTGAATACAATGTGACGACGTTGCATAAAGCAACCAAAGCTGACATTTTTTGCACCATTGTGTTAACATCAATTGATGGATGTCGTTGCGGAAAACTGGTAGAATAAGCTCAGGTGGTGAAAATATGAAAAATATGATAAGTGTGAATTTGCAGACCCTGCGAAAAACCCATCAGTACACGCAAGAAGATGTGGCTGAGAAGATCGCCGTTTCCCGACAATCCGTTGCTAAATGGGAAAACGGTGAAAGCTTACCGGATATGAATAAATGCATTGCCCTGGCAGCACTTTATAACATTTCCCTTGATACCCTCGTCAACGGTATTGAAACAGTTGGCGTACCCCTACCGCCAAAAGGCAAACACGTTTTTGGCACGGTGATTGTCGGTGAACGCGGACAAATCGTCATACCCAAAAAAGCCCGGGACATCTTCCAGATCAACCCCGGCGACAGCCTGATGATTCTGGGTGATGAAAATCAGGGCGGTCTGGCCCTGATTGATACCAATCAATTCATCAGTCAGTTTGAATTTGTCAAACAAAGTTTGAGCAATGCCGATCAAACCGCGAAGGACAACGAAAGTGAAGATTAAAAAAATGCAACTAGCCCTGATTGTTCTGGTATTTGTGGTAATCGGCATTGCCGTTGCCCTTGGTTATTTTTTTTACAGCAACTTACATCCGATCGATGATCACTATCTCAAACAAACCCTTGCCGCCGGCTTTACCGAGCAAACAGTCACGCTTGATAGTGGTTCGGTTATTAATTATGGTGAGGGCCCAGATAACGGCCCCGCTCTGCTGTTAATCCACGGTCAAGGCGTATCCTGGGAGGATTATGCGGCAGTTCTGCCTAAATTGTCGAAGAACTATCATGTCTTTGCAGTGGATTGCTTTGGCCACGGTCAATCCAGTCATGATCCGGCGCTTTATTCCTGCGCGGTAAATGGCCAAGCGCTAATCTGGTTTATGGATCATGTCATCGGTGAAAAATGCTTCGTATCCGGTCATTCTTCTGGCGGTATTCTGGCGGCCTGGCTAGGCGCCAACGCACCCACACGGGTTAGCGGCCTGGTTCTTGAAGATCCCCCGCTCTTTTCCGTCACGCCAGCGGAAATGCAAGAAGGTGCTGGCTGCTTCGCCTGGAAAGATACCTTTATGACCATTCACAGCTTTCTAAACCAAACAGAGGAAACCGATTTTGTTGTATACTATTTTAAAAATGGTTACATGACGTCCCTTTTTGGTGGTCTGAAAGAACGGGTGGTTCTAGCCGTCGAAACATTCCGCCAAGAGCACCCCGACCAGGGGCCCCGAATTTTCTGGATTCCCTATTCCTGGATGCGGTTGATGAACACCATTGATCATTATGATCTGGCCTTTGGCGAAGCCTTTTACGACGGTTCATGGATGCATGGGATCGATCAGGAAACCCTGCTAAAAGCGATTCCAAGTCCGACGATTTATCTCAAAGCCGAAACGAATTATGGTCAGGACGGCGTTTTGTATGCCGCCAATAGCGATGCCGATGCCGAAAAGGTTCAGACTTGCCTCTCCAATTACGAAACCATGACCATTAAATCCGGTCATGACATCCACTATGAACATCCCGACTTTTTTGTTTCTGCATTAAAAAAACTGCAGGACAAAACAAAATAATTTGCCCTCCTAACCAACCTGATGGCTGGCTTAAAAAATTCAGAACTTCTTGCTGCTTAAAAACCGGCGATTGTCATTGACAATCGCTATTTATGTTGTGTAAAATATAATTGTCTAAAATATTGTCTGTTTTGTATTTCAGGCAATGACGAACGTACTGCAAATGCTGCATTCCGTTTGTCAAACGCCTATGGATCATTATTCGAAGGAGAATCATCATGAAGATTAAATTTCCAGTTGAAGAAACCGTAAAAAAACGCTATAGCGTCCGAAATTATCAGGAACGAGTCATTGAAGCGGATAAAATAAGCGCCATTGCAGCTTTTATGAAGACGTTGAATAATCCTTTTGGCCCAACTGTCACCTTTCACACCCTTGATATTAAAGCCAACCAAACCAGCCAAAAGCTTGGCACCTACGGGGTCATCAAGGGTGCCAGTCACTATATTGGTGCAACAATTACCCCGGAACCCATGGCACTGGAAGCGCTGGGGTATGAATTTGAAGCCCTGGTTCTTTATCTGGCTGATCAGGGTCTTGGCAGCTGCTGGTTAGGGGGCACCTTTGACCGCCGCAGTTTTTCTACGGCAATGCACATCGATGACGGTGAACTTTTTCCGATTATCAGCCCCTATGGCTACGCTGCCGAACACAAGCATTTTAAAGAAAAAGCAATGCGTAAACTAATCAAGGCCGATCAACGTAAAAACTGGCCGCAATTGTTTTTTAAGGATGATTTTCAGACCCCACTGACCGAAGCAACCGCTGGCGATCTGGCCTTTGCTCTGGAAATGGTCCGGTTAGGGCCATCGGCCTCCAATAAACAGCCCTGGCGGATTGTCTTACTCGATGGTAACTGTCATTTTTATGAGGCAAAAGAACCGGGCTATAGTAAGGCCTTTGCCTACGATATCCAGCGGGTTGACTTGGGCATTGCTGCGGCCCACTTTGATTTTGCCACCCAGGAAGGCAACATCAACGGGCATTTTGTCACCACTGCTGCGCCGGAACTGACCTTACCGCAGCACCTGGAATACGTCTTTTCGTGGATCAGGGAATAATGTGACCGCAGCAAACCTGTTTCAGCATCATCGGTTCAGCTCGATTTCACTGTGGTAAAAAGCCTTTTTCAGGGCCTCAACCCGTTTATCAAGACTTTGTCTGACAATTGCACTGTCTTCGGCGATTTCAAAGCCGTGGATGGTGCCTTTGGTCTGGTGCAATTCTGCCATAATTCCGTTTTCTTTTAGGGTCTCGGCAAAAAGAATGCCCTCATCCCTAAGACAATCAAACTCTGCCACTTCTACATAGGCTGGCGGTAAATTGACAAACGAAGCAGCTTCCATCGGCGATGCATAGCCCCGTTCCAATGAACAACCATCCTTTAAATAGAGTTTCCACATCTTTTCATTCTGCCTGGCATTCCATAGTGGCGTATCGATGTATTCTTTCATCGAATGGGTATTAAGCCGGGCATCCGTAACCGGATAAATCAGCATCTGAAAACAAAGCGCCGGCGCCCTTCGATCCCGGGCCATCAGACACAGACCGGCAGCCAGAGCGCCACCGGCACTGTCCCCGCCGACCCCTATTCGACTGGGATCGATGCCAATTTCGGCGGCATTCTGATAGACCCAGTGAAGGGCAGCATAGCAATCCTCCAGCGCAACCGGAAACGGATGCTGGGGTGCCAGCCGGTAATCCACAAAGACCACCTTGCAAGGAGTATGGCTGGCGTAGTCACAGATCAACCGCTTATGAAAAGCGGCCGATTTCAATACAAAGGCACCACCATGAAGATAAATCAGACAGGGCAGCCGCTCCTCTGACGCTTCCGGCTCATAAATAATCAGCTCCACCGGTTCATTTTGATAGCCACCAATTATTATCCGGGTTTCTCGAACCCCTGGCTCCGGCGGTCGTTTATTGAAACTTCGTTCAATCACCCCATTCATTAACGGCAACAATCTTTCGGGAATTGGTGTTTTGATTTTTTCATATTTTTTAAAATCCGGATGGATTGGGTATTTGGTCACGTTTTCTCCCCCTGGGTCAATACAGCGCTGCAAATTTCATCGCTTTTTCTTTTACCAACTGTCTTTGACAGTTCATTTTTCAGCTACTCACCGCTACTTGATTATCCCTTTTTAAATTGTCAACGGCCGATAAGCCGCCGGCAGTTCTTCTTCAGTCAGAAATTCAAAGCCCTCATCCCGCAAAATCGGCAGGAAAAAGGTGTAAGGAATCCGGGAAAATTCACAGGAATAGTTGCTGGCCCCAAACCACATACCCGCTTTGCCGCTTACGTTTAACCCTCTGGCAAACTTGGTATCATTTGAACAATCATGAACCACCAGATCCCAGTTTTCGGTATCGGCAATGGCCATCAATTTCAAGGTCAACTCACGACTCCAAATCGGCGAGATATAACCCCGGCGGGCAATATACATCAACTCACCCATATAGTTATCAATATTATTTGGATTCAGGTGCAGCTCGGCGCAATTGATAAAATCAAGTCCGGTTCCCAAAATGGCGGCTTTTTTCTGGAAAAAGGCGTCAAAAAATTCGGGGGTCATCGGAGTTTCGATCCCCACCTTGGCAATGTATTTTTTAGCCGTCGCAATCATTTCAATCACCTTATCGGAGCAGTTGGAGGCTCCCAAATTAAAGCGGATCTCATTTAAACCGGATGCCCCCAGTTCTTTTAAGGTTTCTTCAGTGGCCAGGGTTCCATTGGTATAAAGATGCTGATAAATACCGGCCTCACTGAATTTTTTAATTACCGGATAATACAATTCAATTTCCATAAATGGCTCTAAAAAGACGTAAGCAATCCCCGTCGGGTGTTGTTGGATCGAAAGCAGCAGATCGAGATCTTTTTCATAGAATTTAGTGCCGCCAATTTCCCATAATCCTTCGCCCACCGGGGCAATGTCGTCAAGTTCGCCGTAGTTGTAGCAGAATTTACATTCGATATTGCATTTATTGGTTTTGCGGATCGCACTTAAACCCGTCCCCAGCAGGCAGGAACGGCAGCCCGGGGGAAACTTGCTTTCATCCCCAACATAAAGGGTGCGCTGCTCCAGGGATTTCAGATTTTTAATGTCTTTTTTCAGTTTAGTGTTGCGGTGCTCGATGGCCGCCTCAATCTGGGCAAAAGTCGCATATACGATTTCCTGCTGATTGGCCATCAGTTCTTCATCTTCCGGCAGCATCGCAAAAAATTCAAACCACATCAACGCATCTTTTTTTGATATTTTCAAACTATTCTCCTAATCATTGGCTTCTTCTTGTTTTTCAATGGTTCTGAGGGCATTGCGCAATGCATCCCGAACCGACTCTTCGATATGGTTGGGAATTACCATTACCGCATCAAGGGCATCGATCAAAATCCGGATCTTATCTTCCTTGCTCATTTTCATCTGTTTGTTTCCTTTCATATTTACACAGCTTTTTTTCATTATCCCTATTCTATTGGTTTATCCTGAAAAAATCAACCCTTGGGCTTAACCCAGATAACTGCGCCATCGACATTGCTTATCAGCCGGTTGGTGGCGCTATTGGTTATTGCTGTTATTGCTGTTTTCGATATATGTCACCATATCAAGGATAATCCCACCGCGACTTCCCGGACGGGAATCTTCTCATTTATTTTTGCTTTCACCGCAAAAGAAACACAATGACAGGGGTAAAGGTTTATAATCTGGTTTTCTGCAAAATAAGCCTGGGTTTTAAAGAGCTGTTCATCGAGTTCAAAGAGATGAAAGCCGCCGATCACCCCATTAATCCGCTGATCCTGACAGATTTCTTTGGCATACTCAATAATATTGCAGATACCACTGTGGGAACAGCCAGTGATAATAACTAGTCCCGTCTCACTCTGATAGACCAGCGCCGAATCATCCAAAACGGCATCTGCAACCCATTGATCATTTTCACAGCTCATCCCGATTGGCTGCTGTCCTTCAAAATCAAACCGCCGGGGAATTTCCCCCAGAAACAGAAGCTTCTCACTGAGCCAGGTGGGCTGACTTATCAGTGACAGCTGGCAGCACTGATCGAGCTGCTGGCGTGATAGTGGTGAACCAATTGCTTCACCTTCATCCTGTTTTTGATTAAAACACCGGGGATGGGCTATCAGCTTTGTGTTTTGGAGACTCATCTGATTCACCAGATATGCTAATCCGCCGGTATGATCATTATGCCCATGGGATAAAACAATGGTATCCAGCAGATTCAAATCAACTCCCAATTTTTTTGCATTGTGAATCAAAACGTCCGAATATCCGGTATCAAACAGAATTTTCTGACTCCCCTCCTCAATATAAAAACTCAAAGCCGGCTCGCCCAGAAAATACTGATCAATATACGTGTTGTTATCAACTAATACCGTTAATTTCATCTTTTTCTCCTGATTCAATTACACAAGCCCTCCCATTTGGAAGTGCTTTTATTTCTGCGATCACCATACCACTATTGATGATGATCCGTTGCCTCACCGCTACCAGTGCAAAGGCCGCACCAGGTTTTTAGGTAGTTTTGTTTCTGTATTTCCGCTGGCTGCGTTAATCTGCATCTGGGTTAAAAACAGACTCTTGCTTAAATCCGTATTTTTGATGTTTGCGTCACGAAGATCTGCACCCAAAAAATTGCTTCCGCGCAGGCTGGCCCCTTCCAGATTGGCAGCAATCATCAACACCATGCTGAAATCACTGCCGTCAAAATTTTTCCCACTCAAATTCTTGCCAAGAAAATTCTTGGTCATCTTTTTATTTGCGGGCATCACCGCCACCTGGTGGCTGATCTGTTTAAGTATTCGATTAACCTTTTCCCGATAAGCCGCTACATCCGTGTTTAACATTGCATCCGCTGCCTTCGCGGTCAGCTGCTCATTCTCCACAATCAACGCCATGATCTCTGTTTGTTGCTTCTGATCAGAGCTTATCTCCCGGGCTTCCAGCAGGTACCAGGCCATTTGATGGAGCTGAAACACCACCGTAAAGGTCTGAAACAGTTCCTTTGCTTTTTGAGGATTGGTTTTCCAATTCCCATCTTCACCCATCTTTTGAGTCACTTTCTGACCGGCGCCAAAGCAGTCGTAGCCCAGACACCCTTTCATCTTTTGCTCTGCCAAACGGTCATGGATATCACAACGAAAATCTGAACGCAGATGCCGACAGGGCACCCCCGCTGCTTTATTCTCTGGGAATCCATCGGTTTTCATACAATATAGAGCGACACAACACAAGCCGCAGCATTTTTCGCAGTCAATGCGAAGGGCCTTCTGCAAATCGGCCACTTTATCCATCATTTCACTGTTTGTCATTCTCTCACCACCGGTTCATTGTTTCTATTATTTGATTCATCCTGACCAGACTATTAATCATTTTTGATACATCCATCCGATGCTATATTTTTGTCTATCTTGGTTCGATCTCAGTTCTCTGAATAATAAATAATCATACTAAGACTGGCCGTGGTTATCCCCATGTTTCGATAGGCATGAGGAACATCGGCTTTAAACCGAATTGAATCTCCTTTTTCCAGCCGAAAGGTTTCTGCCCCGACAGAAATCTCCACCGCCCCTTCAAAAACTGTGACGTATTCTTCGGTTCCCTGAATGTGGGGTTGGGCAGACATCTGCCCATTTTCAACAATTTCAATACGGTAGGTCTCAAACAACTTTTTTTCATCAAAAGGAAAAACAGGATAATTGATGTATTTTCCATCGTCTTCCACCAGTGGTGTAACCGATTGAGCCAGGATCACCATGGTCTCTTCCGATTGTAAATTTAATAAAGATGAAAAGGATATTTTATAACCGTTGGCAATTTTCCACAGCACCGAAATCGTTGGATTCACATCCCCCTTTTCTATCTGGGCCAACATACTCCGGGAAACTCCGGTTTCCCGGGCTGCGGCATCCAGAGTCAGCTTCTTAGCTTCCCGTATCTCCTTGATATTTTTTCCAATAATTAAAGTGATGTCCAAAAAAACCTCCTATTGACAATATATTAAACTTAAAGTACAATATATTGAATTCTTGTATAGTGTACTTTAAGTTTAATATACCATCATATTCTTAGGAGGTCAATTCGATGTTCAGTTTTTTCAATTTTTTAACCTATGCAGTGGTAACGGCAGTCACACCAGGCCCCAACAACCTGATGTCCATGTCCATTGCCCGGCAATCAGGATTCAAACAGGCCCTCCCTTTCAATTTCGGTGTTTTCTTTGGATTTTCAGTGGTGATGTTAATATGCACCTTCTTTTTCACAATGCTTTCATCCATGTTTCCCATGATTAAAACCCCGATGGTGATCATCGGGGCTCTCTACTTGCTGTTTCTAGCTTATAAAACGTATCAAAGTTCATCTGAAATCAAGGAAAGTCTGACCAAAAGCAGCTTCGTCAGCGGTTTCTTGCTGCAGTTTATCAATCCTAAAATTTATCTCTATTGCCTGATCTCCATGGAAGTCTACATCCTCCCTTATTTTTCTCATGATTTTCCTATGCTGGTCTTTTTTTCTGGCGTGCTGTCGCTGATTGGCTTTGCCTTTACCCTGTGCTGGGCCTTCTTTGGCGCTCTCTTTCAGACGCTTTTCTCAAAACATGCCCGGCTCACCAATACCATACTAGCCCTGCTTCTGGTTTATTGCGCTGCTTCCTTATTTTTTGAGTAGTGAAGGCAGTTAGAATTTGTCAATGATGTCTATTCCTCCGTTTCTATAAAAACCATGGTGTCATAAATTTAACGCCTTCGGTATTCGTAATCAAAAATCGTCGCTGTACAACTGGTGAATTCCCGGATATTGTTTTTTAACCGGGGCATGCAACAAGACCGTAATTGCTTGTTGCGGACACTGGTTGACGCAGCGATAACAAAGGGTACATTGACCGTTTTGCAAAATCCCGCTGTCTACCTGCTTCAAATTTTGCATCGGGCAGATTTTTATACATTTACCGCAGACAGTACAGGCGGCACTAATTTTTACATCTTTTTCTGCTTTTTTCTCAAGCCTCACAAAGGAACGGCGCTGTAACAAGTACCCGCTATATTGGGACAAAACATTAAAACCCCTTTTTTTAACAATGCCGCTGCTTAAATCCCTGCCGACCCGCTCTAGTTTTGCTTCTGCTTTACTAAGATAGCGGTTGATTTTTTTATTGTCCTGCACCGGAAAAATCGGCAGATTGCAAATGTTGTTGGGCATATTGAAATGCTCCGCATATAAAATTTCCACTGCAACACCATCCAGCAGATCGGTAAAGATCCGGGCTCCATCACCCGAGAACATCAGCTGCGTACAAAAAATAATCAGCTTTTTGCCCTCAAAACAGCTTTGATGGGCGATAATAAAATCCCGCATAATACGTGGAACACAGGAACCATAAATCGGGTAGCAGACCGCGACGGTGTTTGTCGTTGTCAATACTTCACTAAAATCAATCGCCTCTTCAATCGAAAAACAGGCGGCATTCGTTTTCTCTGAAAAACGCTCGGCAATGTATCGGGAATTTCCGGTGCCTGAAAAATATATAGTAACCATTAATCCTCCTCGTCGGCTTTACTTTTCTATCCTGCCACAACTAAAAAAGTTGCTCAACAGCGGATTTAACACCGCTGGCATTCGCAGCGAAAAATCATGTCGCCCCCCTTTTAAAAAAAGTGTCTGACAATTCTGATTGCGTTTGCCCAGCTCAACAACCGAGGTTTTTATTTCACTGAATTCTTTTTCACCACAAACTGCCAGCATGGGAATTTTCACTTTGGCATAATTTGGTTGTTCATCCAGAAAAATTCGATCCTTAAACCAGGCCACATACTGTTCGGGGGTAATTTTTTGGGTGTAATCAACCAGAAAATCCTCCTGCACCTTGGACAAATGCCAGTATTTTGCCTGCAGTCGCAGCAGCCCCGACAGCCTGGACGTCCGTTGTGTCCAGATCCCCTTCGGTCAAGGAAATACCCAGTTCTCCCAAAAGCTGACTGGCCATTTTGTTGTAATCGATGATGATATTTTGCTGGCTGACCAGCAGGATGGCGTCCCGGTTGGACTCAAAAGCCTTACTCCGGGCCCGAGCCTTGGCCGACAGAAAATCATACTTCCAAATAGCGATAACCACCATCAGGCAGGTTAAGGGCAGACAGATCGCCATATAGTCGATGATAAATCCGAAGGGTTTGAAATATGAAAGCAGCAATCCGATTGTTGCCGTGATAGACGCAATCACAATCAGCCGAATCTTCCCGATCTTCTGCTCCCGGTTTTTCATAAAATACACAAAAAACAGCCCCAGGGTAATAATAATCATCAGCATGGAATGGATACTCTGGACAAACATCCACGGCCCGTAAATTCGGTTTAACAAAAGTTTGTCGCCCTGATATACGAAATCAACCGTGGCAAAATAGAGATGATGATAATCGTTGGTTAATCGCAACACCATGGTTATTACCGGAATAACATAGATAAACAGACTCAGTAACACCCGGTGTCGGGCAAAGTGACCGGTATACATTAATCCCGCGGTTAACCAGAAGGCTGAAACAAACGGAATCCCCAAATACTCAAACTGGTTCCAGAAGAGGATCTGGGCTTCGGTATTGGAATTGAGTTCCATGGCATAACCAAATATGTAGATACCAATCGCAAAGCTCAACGCCAGCATAAACGTTGCATAACCAGTGCTATTAACTGACTTGATATGGACCGCCCAGTAAATTGCAGTAAACAGCATCACAAAAAAATAAATATTGATTAGATTGTAACCAATCATTAAAGCTACCCCGTTATTGTGAAAATACTTCTGTGCGCTTATCATATCATATCCCACCCTCAGTGTGGATGATTTTCTTTGGGCGACCAGCTTAAATATCAAACCCATTTTATTTTCTGGCCGAAAAAACGGCGCCTGTGAAACGCATAGAACGCTGCGTTCTTTTTCGATTGCTTATCCGAGGTTAATCACCGCAACCGAACTGCTATGGCTTTTAATCAGCTCAATTAGCGCCTCTGTTTTCAGCCAGACTGTCATCGTATTTTCATTTGGATGAATGCCGATCAAACGATTGCGAAAGAATTCATCGATAAATACTTGGACTCTTTTGTCCTTGTCGTTTAAGACGCCAAATGGTGTTACCGAGCCTTTCTGCAGTCCCAGAATTTCATTCAAATCCTTTTCGGAAGCAAAACTAAGCCGCCGTGAGCCAATTATTTCCTGGAACTTCTTAAGGCTAACGAGCTTTTCTTCGCAAACAGAAATCAAATAATAGTGTTTTTTCTTATCATCCCGGACAAACAAATTCTTCGCAATGCAATTGGCATGCGGTAATCCCAATTTCTTCATTTCATCAATCGTATATACCGCTTCATGTGCAAGGGATTCATAGAAAATGCCCGAATCATCCAATAATTTCAACACCTCTTGTTTTTTAACCGGCATACTGATCACCCACCAGGTTTTCATGACTGATCGTAACAATATCCATCTCACCACCATAAAATTTATCCATTATTACTCCCTCCGATTCACTCTAACTATGTATCTTTTAGCACCAAAAGCTTCCTTGACCATTATTTTCATTATACGCCTGTCATCCACCTTCTTCAATTCTGCAGATCTATTTTATCAACTTTTATTAGCACCACAGGATCTTCTCGCCTTTATCACTGATCCCATATTGTTTCCTTGTGATTTTATGATTAATCTTGAGTTTAAACGCAGATTCGTTATATAATGAAAACGATTCATTATGATAAGGAGATATGATCACAATGGCTAATAGACTATGTTCCAAAAAAACGTTTTTCCTGAAACTATCAACATTGTTCGTAACCGGGATTCTCATGGGAGGATTGCTACTGGGATGCAGCAACCCAAAAACAGAGAGCAAGTCCGAACCCCCTGCCACGCCAACTTACACCCTCATTACCCTGCCGGATGATGGCTATCAGAAGATTTATGATTTCATCGATTCCGCCAATAAAAGCATTGATATGACCATGTATGCATTGATCGATTCCAATGCTGAAGCGGCTCTGATTGCAGCGGCGCAACGGGGAGTCAATGTCCGGGTTCTGCTGAATTCCAATGCCTCTGACGGCGGCACTGTGGGAATGAATCAGCCAGCCTATGATAATTTATCGGCTAACGAGGTTCAGGTTGTCTATTCCTGGGACGGTGTTTTATGGCATCAGAAAAGCATCGTGGTGGACAATCAGAAAGTGGCTATCATGAACTGCAATCTGGTCGCCCAATATTATCCGATTCTCCGCGACTACGTGGTGATCACTGATAATCCGGCCACCGTGGCAGGGGTTTCCATCACCTTTGAGGCGGATTATACCAATAACACTGTCGCGCCTGTAGCTGGCGATGTCCCGGAAGGCTCTGAACTGGTCTGGTCCCCCGGCGCCGAGAAACACTTTACCAAGCTGATTGACTCTGCCCGACCCGGCACCACCCTCTATGTTGAAACCGAGCAACTTGATAGCACGGTTCTGGAGAACGCCCTCATCGATGCGGTCAAGCGGGGCGTAACGGTTAATTTTACCATGACCAATACCGGTGAGTTTACCGACGGCTTCGATACCCTAAAGGCTGGTGGTGTCAATGTCCATCTCTTTCCACAAAATGCGCCCATCTACATTCAATCCAAGGCCATTTCGGTGAATAATGAAACGGTCTATATTGGCAGCACCAATTTTACCACGACCAGTACCAATGCGGATCGAAATGTGGGCATTATCACCCAAAAGAAGGACATCGTCGATGGTCTGACAGCCACACTAATTCAAGATTTTCAAGAAGCCCCTGCATACTAAAAAACAACCAGAAGGCCGGATCTTTTTAGATCCGGCCTTCTGGTTAAGCACTCAGCAACGATCAACAAACCGACTGCTTTTGCCAATCCAGGGGGGAATTACTACTGCTACATGACCACTGTTTCAGATCAGCTTTATCCATTGTCTCTATGCCATTGCTTTATCACTCAACCATCAATCCTGACGGTTACGCATGTTATTGCGTTGCGACTTCTGTCAACGCTGATCATTGGCTTTCAATGACCAGATCGCCAGTAATAAGGCCAACCCAAGAAAACCAGCCAGCACGAACAAACTGAAGCGCCATTGCAGATAATCCCGAAGGAGAGCACCCCGCAGACCGTTTAGAAACCATTGGAAGGGATTGAATCGGCTAAGCTGAATAACAATGGCCGGGGCCGCATCAAGCGAATAAAAAGCGTCACTGAGCAACAGCAGACTCATCGAAATAAGATTTGCGGTAATGCTGGTTTGCGCTTCGGTTCGGCAAAGACGGGAGACAAAAAAGCTGAGCAAAACATAGCCCATCCCTGCCACCAGACAGACCAGCCCGGTCATCAGTAGCGCTTCTGGGGAAAGGCCAATCTGAAAAGCCAAACTGCCAACCGTCAGAACCAACAGGCCGCAAATCAATGAAACCAGCGTACCCGCCCCGGAGGTACTGACAACAAAAGCAGATAAGGGCAACGGGGTAACTTTGAGCAGCTGAAAGACGCCCCGACGACGCTGTGCCAGCAGTGAAAACACAGTGGTCGTCAAACCATAAAACAAAATCCCCATGGCCATCATCGCCGTTGTGATGCGGATCGCATAGTCGGGTTGATGAACCAGATAGCCTAAAATGAGGGTCCCGGCAATCGGCACCTCAATCGACCAGAACAGTAAAAACGGTTCCCGCAGGGCCGATTTGAGGGACAGCATAAAAATAGTATTCATATTAAACACCTTCTCTTTCTAATTGATCGGCTGAACAGCCGGTGTTTGGGTTAATTTCAAATACAGTTCATCAAGATTGGCAACGCCGTTTTCGGTAATCAGTTGTTTCGGGGCTCCTTCGGCAATGATTTGACCATTGTTCATAAAAATAATGCGATCAGCCAGGGTTTCCACTTCTTCCATATCGTGAGAGGAAAACAAAACCGTCTGATTATTGTTGACCATCTGGCGAATCAGCTCCCGAATTTCATGACTGGCCCGGGGATCAAGTCCGGCGGTGGGTTCATCAAGAACGATCAACGTGGGCTGATGGACAGTCGTCACTGCCAGGGCCAGTCGTTTTTGCTGACCCAGTGACAATCGGATCGCCGGAGTATTTCCGGTATCCCCGAGTTGACAGGCTTCCAACCGGTTCTGCAACTCGGCCTCACTAAGCCTGATTCGATACAGAGCACTGAACAAAGCCAGATTCTCCCGGGCTGAATAGCCTTCAAAAAATGGCGTTGTTTGAAGCTGAACGGCCAGATGCTGTTGATAATCGGTTCGCCAATAGGTAATCGATCCCTGATCCGGCGACAGAATTCCCAAAAGCATGGCAATCGTCGTCGATTTGCCAACCCCATTGGGGCCAATCAGAGCTACAATCTCCCCTTGGCCGATAACCATATCCAAACCTTTAATCACCACTTTATCCTGAAATTTTTTTGTTAATCCCTTTGCTTCAATTAAATTCATGGTTTTCTCCTTACTTCTATTTGTATATTCAATGTTGAGTATGAGGGTATTTTTTTCTCCCTTAATCTTAAGGGAGAATTTTCAGTCCTTTGATTCCAGCAGCTTAATGGCATTTTCCACCAAATCCTGCTGTTGTTTGACAATCGCAAACATGCTGTCAAAAATCAGGGTGGTCATCGGTGGGATATTCTGATGCATGGCGATTTCTTTGAGTCTGAGACCGCTTTCCAGAGCTTCCTGCTCGGCCGTCAAATTGTTAAGCTGACGCTTTAAGGCCTTTAATGCCACCTCAACCGGCAACTTCTCAATAAATGACAATCCTGAATACAAACCGGATGGGTAATGAACCGAGGGGTGCCCCAGCGAATCGGCAATCAACTGCGTCAGGTGTGCACGGCCATCGTCAGTGATCCGATATACTGCTTTTTGGCGATTCCCGGTCTGTTCAATCCGTTCGATTTCGACCAGATTTTCTTTTTCCATTTTCTTTAAAGCGTGATAAATTGAACCGATCAAAACGCCCCCCCAACGTTCGGCATCAGAGATCCGCAGCATCTGCTGAATATCATAACCGGACATCGGCTGAACATCGAGAAGTCCTAAAACAAGGATCCTTGTCATATTAATCCCTCCAATACTCTACGTTGAGTATTATATATTGATCATTTAATTTTGTCAACCTGAAATTTGACATTAATCCAACATTCAGAGGAATTTTGTCTGAAAACCTCTATTTCCCGACCACTACAATAAATTCGTTTGCTTTTTTTCTCTCCTGAATATGCAAAAATCGGGACATGGTTTTTCAAGCAAACTTGAATCCATGTCCCGCGCTTTATTGATTACGCTTCATTTTGAACGCTGATCAGGCTGCTGTTTCATAAAAAGCAGCACTACCGGTGTCAAAGGCGGTGCCTTTTTCCACGAGTACAATTTCAATTCCTTCCAGTCGGTATCCGTATCCAGCCGTACCGGACTCTGCGCCATTTGAGGCCCAGCCCAGCCAGCCCAGATTCTCAACCTGAACCCGGTAATAAACATCGTATTTATCGGCTTGTGTCCCGGTTAACTGAATTTTAATGGCTTCCAATCTTAAACTCTGGCCTTCCGTCCCGGACACCGTTCCATCTGCGACATAATCCTGCCAACCAATATTCTGGACATGGGTGGCATATTCAATCCCCAAGCCATCAATCCCACTTTCAATGGTAATGCCTTCCAGTCTCAAGCTCTGGCCGACGGTTCCTGACAGGGCACCGTCAGATACTGCATTTTGCCAGCCGATGTTCTGGACATGGGTGGCATAATTAATATTCCCGGTCGCCGCTAAATCGCCATCATAGGCTACCCCATTAACATACAGGGTATAACCATTTGTATCCAGGCCGCTGGCATCGCCGTCAAATTCGGTGATGTATGAATCCCCGGTGAGCTTCCAGGAACTGCCCTTTTCCAGAGTCACTTTCAGGGTTGCAGCGGTGGTTTTATCACTGTTAATTGAACCAGTAAACGTTGAACTATCCTGAAGGATCAAATCCAGGGTTGAGATGGCATCCACAGCGATATCCCCAGTCAGTGTCTGCTTTGAAGCGGTCAAGCTACATTTCCCACCGTTTGAACCGGCCGTTCCCCAACCCCGGCTGCCATCATTTCCAGCCACGGTTAAGAGATTACTATCAGCCGCCAGAGTCAGATCAACATTGCTTAATGCGATTTGGGACTCGGTATTGGTGACGTAGAACATATCACCGCTATTGGCTGTCAGCGAGCCATCGGTCATCTCAAAGCTGCTGTTTCCGACTTCGGCATCCCCGGACATGCTCTGATACAGCATCACGTTATGGATGTTATCCGCATCGGAATTCCCGGTGGAGCCGGTCATATTTCCGCTGACGGTACAGTTGTTCAATGTAACTGAGTTTAGCCCTTCCACCACAATGGCTTCGGATGTTTCAGCGTTCAGGGTGGCATCATTGATGGTGATATCCGCTGTACTGTAGACGGCTGGAGCGCCGGTGCTGCCGCTGGTGGTGTAGGTACCGCCATCAACAACCATGGTTCCGCCCCCCCGGTCACTTCGAATGGCGGCTTTAACAGTGGAATTAACAGTCAGGTTGCTGGCATAAAGATTTCCTCCACCAGCCACTTCGATGCCGCCGGCATTTCCACCGGTGACATTGATGGTGGTATCTTTGATGTTAATGGTGGCCCCGTTATAGGCAAAAACCCCGTTTGCTCCTTCGGCCGTTGCGGTCACACTACCCCCGGTAATATTCAGGATCGCATTGTCAAGAGCCAAAATGGCGGCATTGAGGCCGTAGAAACTGCTGGCATCACTGCTTGAAGCGGTGCCAGCAGTTTTTTCAACGGTCACCCCATTCAGATGGCCGGTGATGGCTCCTTCAGCCCGCAGGGCATTTTCATCATCGTTGGTTGAACTGTAGGTACCGCCACTTAAGCTTTCACCATCGGCCAGCAGGTATGCCCCGGCACCGGTGGAAACCGTGGCACCGCCGCCACCTCCGGGAGCTGCGCCAGGAGACCCACTTCCCGATATAATTTCAATGGAGGCAATGGTATCGGTGCCAGTGGTATAGGTGATTTTAAGCACTGCTCCGACCACAATGTCGGCCGCCGTGGCTTCTGAGCTTGCAGCTGACGTTTCGGTCGCTGTAGCAGAGCCACCGGTGGTGCCTGCTTCCGGAGGCTGTCCCGGCGACGCCTTGGTAATTGCCATATCATCGGTCAGGGTAAACGTTGAACTTTCACCGGTCAGAGTGAGCATTTCAGGCATTTCTCCCGGCGTTTCTCCCGGTGTTCCGGTATTCTGATTCAGGGTTCCGATGGCGATGGTTACTTCTTTTCCATCCACCTTCGTTACCTTGCCGTAAATGACATCTTCTGAAGCGGCACTGGCTGGAAAGGCCGTCAATGCCAGACAGGCCGTCACAATTAAACTGGTTAATAAACGCTTTGACTTTTTCATTTTTATCTCCTTTATCGATGAATGAATTGTCTCTTTAGCATTTATTGTAATCAGTTAACGTGATGATCAGGTGATTAATCTGTCAAATTCAAGTGATTTTTTCGTAATACCGGTAGGATCTCATGATGGGGACCGGAGCGGGATGTTTGCTGTGAAAACCATATTGTATTCTGCTTTCATTCAGATATGTTGGGTTATTTCTCACTTATCTAATAGATTAACGGTGATTTCATCCAGCGCACCACCAAAATATTTGTCCAGCACCGCCTTAAACGTCGGATTTCCACCGACCAGATAAAACAGGGTCATCGATGATTTCAGCTTCAGATCATCGGGCCGACCAAACACCGCTCTGGCATCACTGGATTCAAACTTTAAGAGTTCACCGGAAATCTCCAACAGCCGCATCCCCAACAGTGGATGCGCCAGATATGCCTTGGCTTCCGCCCGATTCTCAATTCCGTAATACCGGGCAGTTTCACTCCGGCCCAGGCCTTTAAGCTGGGGAAAAATATACCACATCCAATGGCTGCGCTTGCGACCATTTTTAATTTCCATTAGTGCCTGTCCATAGCTTTCTTCCTGAGCTTTGACAAAACGTTCAATTGTATCCATCGGTCTTTCCTCTCTTTCATTATCCTTTGGCAGCTTTTATGATGATTTTATCATAATACGGGCATTAGCGACATCGATTTGATTTTATTTATCATTGCCTTTAAAAGGGAAAATGGCCTGATCCATACAGATTGATATGCAAGGATCAGCCACTATTATTTTCGCTGGCAGGAGGATCAAAAGCATCTGCCTCCCGCCAGCTTTTTAGTTCCTAAATCAATAAAGACCCTGCTTCCATCTGGTTGCAGGGTCTTTACTGGCTATTTTCTTTTTTACATCCATCTCCCAGGTTTTATTCTTCCCGGAACTCAAAGCATCCCGTCTTTTAAAATATCATGGTCTTTTAGTACTTTTTCAATCACGGTTCCCTTTGTAAAATGAATGATTGGTTTTTTTATCAAATTCAGCGGCCCCGGCAATTCAATTTCCAGTGGTGATTTTCCATCCATCAGTTTTACACTGCTGTCGAGCAGCTCCCGAATATCATAGACACTGCCCCAAACTTCCGGCACCCCTCTGTCAACACCAAGCAAACCATAGACCGATTCCATGGCGGTTCTGACTGAATACTCGGTTGTAAAGACGGTATCTCTGGGGGTTTCGGCAAACTGACCCAGAAAAGCAAAATTAACGCAGCCATCCGGAATGACATCTGGTCGATCGCCTTTGGTTCTTGGCATGAAAAAGGCGGTAATATAAGGCATCATGGTTGGCACACAGATGGCACTGTTTTCAGCCAGTTCATCAATTTGATTGACTGGCACACCCAAATGATACAACCATTCTTTGGTAATTTCTTTGCCGGTACACTCTTTCATTGGTTTTTTTACGTAATCTCCCAATACATCTGAGAACAGGCCATAGACCCATACACACACCTTGTTTTTATCCTGATCTTTAAACTGCCCCTGTCTGTTAATGGTCCAGCTGAGCAGCCAGGATGAATCCATGCAGCTGACAATCCCACCGGTGACAACTTTCCCGCTTTTCGGATCGCGCTTACAGATATTGGTGAGATATGGCATGATTTTATCGTCTAAGGTTGTGATTGTTGCTGATTCCCAATTTGTTTTCTTGATATCGGAGCAGAACTTTTCCGGATTTCCAAAGGCCGGATCCTGCTGGGCGATATTTTTCCATAAGCTCCAGCTGCCGCTGGTTCTCACTTCGGCGTCCCCATTTGGCGCATGATTCTGGTCGCCGTAAATGGTGCCCTCGGTACAGCTTCCGTTTGTCACAAATACCAGATCATTTTCTGTCAGCACCAGCCCTTTTTCAACTCCATTTACCTTATATTCAATTGCTTTGGCGACCTTTTTATTTTCCGCAATCTCAAAGATGACATTGGTTACCTCGGTATTGAATTCAAAGTTAACACCAGCAGCTTCCAGATATTTCTGCATCGGTAGAATTAATGATTCATACTGGTTGTATTTGGTAAATTTCAAGGCGCTAAAATCCGGTAATCCGGCAATGTGGTGAATAAATCGTTGAAAATAAAGTTTCATCTCCAGCGCACTGTGCCAGTTCTCAAAGGCAAACATCGTTCGCCAGTAAAGCCAGAACGTCGAATCGAAGACCTCTTCATCAAACACATCCTCAATGGTTTTGTCGTATAAATCTTCATCTTTGGTCATAAAGAGTTTCATGATTTGCATGCAGCCCTTCTGACTCAAGTTAAATTTCCCGTCGGTCTGGGCATCAACGCCCTGGTTTCTGGTAGCTCGACACAATGAATAATTGGGATCTTCTTTGTTTAACCAATAAAATTCATCCAACACCGAGGCGCCCGGTATTTCAAGCGACGGAATACTGCGAAACAAGTCCCACAGACACTCGAAATGGTTTTCCATTTCCCGGCCTCCCCGCATCACATAGCCTCGGGTCGGATCTTCAATTCCATCACAGGCGCCACCGGCGATATCCATCGCCTCGAGAATATGAATGTGGGAGCCCGGCATTTGTCCATCCCGAACAAGAAAACAGGCGGTTGCCAGTGCCGCTAAGCCACTGCCGACAATATAGGCGTTTTTTTCTTCGACGCCTTCCGGTTTTCGGGGGGTTGCAAACGCTTCGTAATTACCATTGGTATAATAGATCCCCTTGCTGTTTTTTTCATGTTTGCCACGTTCGGTGTTCCGGTAATTGGAATCCTGGGAAATTTTCTTTTTCTCTTTATTTTCTTTCAGCTTGTTTTTGACCACCATTGCAGTGGCACCGACGCCAGCTACTGCCACGGTTGCCAATCCGACTTTCACTTTTTTATTTGCCATTAAATTATCCTGCCTTTCATCACGTTTAACGTTAAGTGATTCTTTCTTTATGGTAAAGCTTTTTTAATGATTTATCAATTTACAAAACAGGCAGAATGATAAAAAAACTGATCACTCGGCCTGTTTTGATAAAAAATTCCTTATTCATGACGTTTGGCTGCAAAATTTAAAATTGAATTGGCAATATTGCCGCTGAGGGTTGTGCTCATTTTGTCAACAATGACATTCGGATCCTCGCTCATGCCCTTTTTAATCCAATCCAGCATTATTCCCACAAAACCGTATTTGTAAAACTCGGCAATAAAATTCATCTCTGCCTCGGTGATTGATGTATTTTTGGCCTGTTCTCTAACCACCCCTTCCAGCAGTCCATAGGTTAACTGATATAAATAATTTTCGATCTGCTCTCGGCTCACCGAACGATAAACATTCAAAATAAAGGGTTTGTTCTCTAAAACCGCTTCAAACAGCTGCAGCAAACCTTCCTGCCAGGTATAATAGGTTTTTTTCCCCTGCAAGGCTCTTTTGCCGTCTTCTTCACAGCTCCATTCCACTAAATCATAGATATCCTTAAAATGGTAGTAGAAAGCCATTCTGCTGATTCCGCAATCCGTTGCCAGATCGCTGATGGTAATCTTATCAAATGGTTTTATCAGTAATAGTTTTTTTAAAGATACTTCCAAATCTGCTTTTGTCGAATTTGACATAATCGCTCCCTTCTGTTTATAATTGTTTAAATCGCTCGCCATAATTAAATAAAAAAACTCCGACCAGAATAATTGTCCCACCAATCACTCTCGACTGCCCGGGGATTTCACCGGCAATTAAAAAACCCAATACACTGGTCAAAAATGGGGTTAGAAAGATATAATTACTGACCTAGCGGTCTTTTGGGCTACAGACACACAGAGCCTTCCTCCTGGCAACACAGGCAATGGCGCTGAAGAATAGGCCCGGAATCAGAACATTGACTCATTGCATTGGCAAATCGCAAACGCCAATTCGCTTTACATTTCTTTCGCTACCCCAGATACTCTTAGCTATGACCATTTTTTGTATTGAAAAATGCTATCTGCATATATAATAGCACATTGATAAGCCAGAGATAAAAATATGTTTCGAATTTGGGAAATCTGATACAACACAATAAAATTCTGAAAGAAAAAGTCATTGCCGTTGATAACAGCGCTTTGAATGAAAATAAAAAAGTCCAGAGTGCTTTAGAAATTTTCTGCCTGAACTTTGATCTGGAAAAACCAATGTGGTTTGACAATAACACAAAGAACTGCGTCAGATTTCCATGACAACTTTTCGGGAAGACCCATTTATTGAATCCATTTGGTTTGATTATTTAGAAATCGAGATGATCGACGATGGTAAAAAAGCTGTCAGCAACTTGACAGCTTTTTTATGTTGGATTGAGGGACTATCGTGTTTATCAGGTGCATTCTTTTAATGCCTGTTCAATCATCACGTTGCCAATGCTACTCCTGCGTTCTATCGCCCAATCCTGACTTTGGTTTGCTACCTGGTCGGTCGAATCAGCGATTCGGTAACTCATCCATTATGGCAACCGTTTTTACAGTTTCACCCTTAATCATTTTTAGGCTTCTTGTCGTCGGAGCTTCCCGCAGAAAGAGGGCGCAAACAAATCCAATTGCAGCAATGACGACGCAAAACAGAAAAACATCATGAATTGAATTGGCCAGAACGGTTTTTGCCTGCATATACGCATCGTCGAAATAGCTCAGGTACAACTCCGATACCTGGGATCGAATGGTTGCCACTGTTTGTGGATTTGTAATGACTTGGGTGTTTTTGAGCATTTCCTGTATTTCCTGGGGTAGTTGGGGC
Source organism: Acetobacterium sp. MES1 (assembly GCF_002237635.1). NCBI lineage: Bacteria > Bacillati > Bacillota > Clostridia > Eubacteriales > Eubacteriaceae > Acetobacterium > Acetobacterium sp. MES1. The sequence continues at coordinate 212,215 of NZ_MJUY01000013.1, read as the reverse complement.
ATCATCAGGCCTGAAAATCCATCACTCAGAGAATTTGTCATGATCACACCGTAAACTGCTGAACCAATCTGTTCTCTTGGGGCAACGTTTTGCGCATTCACATTGGTAATGGGCATACTCATCCCCACACCAAAACCCAAAATTACCATAAAAAGAATGGCACTGGCATAAGAGGTTTTAACACCCATGGTGGAAAGGAGCAACGCCCCCACACCCATAATAAGAAACGCTGCTGCCGACAGTATTTTTGCTTTACCAACTCGTGAAACAAGCCGACCAGTGATATTACTTGACAGGAGCAAGCCCAGCATCATCGGTGTTATGACAGCTCCGGATGTTGTCGCCGACGAACCAATCACCCCCTGAACAAAGTATGGAAGATAGAGAACCGTTGAAAACATAATCGCCTGAGAAAAGAAGGCAATCATGAAGGATACATAAATCGCACGATCTTTGAAAAAATTCATTTCACCGATTCCAGCCGTTTCGTTTGTCATGCTTGTGTCATTATTCCAATTAATCTTGAGCGTAACCATGGATTCGAAATATAATGATACTGTCTATATCAATAGAACCAAATTTACCATCACCAATACCAATGACGATCGCAATGTGGGAATTATCAATCAAAATACTGACATCGTCAGGAATCTGACCACCACACTGGCGCAGGATTTTGAAGGTGCCACTGCTTACTGAAAATTACGATAAGGGCATGATAAAGATAGGCACCATACTGATCGATATCGCTCTTATCCGGCACAACCGTCACCACCAGCAGATCCTTGGCCACCGTCGGACGACCCTCTAGCACCCAAGTGGCAGCATTCCTCAAAAAATTAATCCCTTTGCATTAGAACAGCAGCGTTCTTTATTCAGCAGATCCAACCAGATTCCAGAAAAAACTTGAAAATAACAGTTGAAAGCATTAGAATAAAGCTGTGCAATCAATAAGATAAACAGCATTTGATCAGCGCCTTTCTTGGGCAGTCACTCTGACAAATACTCCGTTTATCATCCTGTCTTATTTGCATTGATCGTCAGATTGAAAGGAGTCTTTATGTTAAAACAAAATAAAGCAGAGAGTGTGGCAGACCGGGAGGTTTGCAAAATCTAATCTCTGCAAAACCTCCCGCATCGTATCCAACATACTTTCAGGAGGAAAAATAATGAAATATTCAAATAGAGAAAAAAATCTTTATCAGCATCAACCCTGTCAGGAGAGTTTCTTCTGCCAAAATTGTGGCCATGTCGTCTCCTTTACCGGTGCCGGAACCAAACACCGTAATCATTGTCCCCATTGCCTATTCAGTCTTCACGTTGATGTTTTACCTGGCGACCGCTCTGCCAATTGCAGTGGTCTGATGGAACCGATTGGCGTCTGGATTCGCAAGAATCAGGAATGGGCGATTATTCATCGCTGTCGCCGCTGTGGCCACCTTAGCTCCAATCGGATTGCCGCCGATGACAACCCCATCATGCTGATGTCCATCGCCGTCGCCCCTTTGGCCAATCCCCCCTTCCCGCTGGAAAAAATGACCCAGGTTCTAAACGATACCACTGGTGACAACAATGAGCAGGATTGATCTGAGCACCTACGGTTTGAGCCCATCATTGGGTTTGGAAGCCACGCACTATCCGGAACTTTTTGTCGCTCGCATTCTGTCCCAGTCCAAGGGAATCTACCGGGTTATTTCCGAACAGGGCGAATTTTTCGCCGAATTGTCGGGGCGGATGCGCTACGAAACGATTGAGACCGCCAATTTTCCGGCTGTCGGTGATTTTGTGATGCTTGATCGTCCCTCCGGAGACCAAGGCAATGGCATTATTCACCATCTGCTGACCCGCAAAAGCGTCTTTATCCGCAAAGCAGCCGGATCATCCAGTCAGGCACAGGTGATCGCCGCTAATATTGATTCGGTCTTTATCTGCATGTCCGTCAATAACGATTTTAATCTGCGTCGACTGGAGCGCTATTTAAGTCTGGTCTGGGAAAGCGGCGCAACCCCGGTAGTCGTGCTGACCAAAATCGACTTGACTGAGGATCTGCTGGCCAAATGCCGGGCGGCGGCAGCAATCGCCATCGGCGTTGATATCCTCGGTATTTCAACCCTGCAAAATGAAGGCTTTTGGGATCTCATGGCCTATTTGTCAGTAGGTCAGACCGCCGCTCTGCTCGGCTCATCCGGGGTTGGAAAATCAACCCTGATCAATTGGCTAAGTGGCGCCCAACGCTTTGATACCCAGATGATCCGAAGTGATGACCGGGGTCGTCATACCACCACAAGACGAGAATTGATCCGTTTAGCCGATGGTGGCATGCTGATCGATACCCCGGGCATGCGTGAAATTGGCATGCTTGATGTTAACACCGGCTTTGATCGAACGTTTCGTGATGTGGAAGCCCACCTCGATTCTTGCCGTTTTCGCAACTGTACGCACACAAACGAGCCCGGTTGCGGAATCGCAACTGCCATTAAAGCAGGACAGTTATCTGCCCAACGCTGGCAGGCCTATCAGAAGCTGACCGACGAAAACGACTATTTCGAAAATAAAGCGGCCTTCTTAAAAAAGAAGAAGGAAAAATTTTATCAGATCGCCCGTTTAAACCGAAACAATAAAAAATAGTCGTTTCATTAAAAGACCTTGCCCGAATGGTTTTATCCTGGCAAGGTCTTTTTTCATCTCAAAATGCGCCCATTTAGCTTGTCTGGGAATTATTAAATTGTAGCCCTTTAAGCCAATTATCCAGTTCCAAGACCGAATCGCCACCTTTTCTAAGTTCCTTACTGGCCGCAATCTGTCCATCCCGGATGTAAAGGACTCTTTTGGCTTTTGCTGCGACTCTGGGGTCGTGGGTAACGATCATGATGGTCATGCCCTCATTGTTCAGGTCTTCTAGTATTTCCAAAACTTGGTCTGTCGCCTCCGAATTCAGGGCCCCGGTCGGTTCATCCAAAAAGAGAATCTCGGGATTGTTAATCATCGCCCGGCAAATCGACGCACGCTGTAGCTGCCCACCAGACACTTCCTTAATATCACGATTCTCAATTCCGCTAATCGCCATCCGCCTCATCAGTTCCGAGGCCCATTTTCTGATTTTCTCTGGCAACTCTTTTTTTGCTACCAGTCCCGGCAGGATAATATTGTCATAAATCGACAGATTTTTTAGCATTTGAGCATTCTGAAAAACAAAGCCCATCTTAGTCAGTCTGAAGCTGGCCAGTTCCTTTTCTGATAATTCACTGATATTGACCCCCTCAAAGATTACCTGACCGACACTGATCTTGTCCATTCCGCTGACGCTGTATAAAAGTGTTGACTTTCCCGAACCGGATGGCCCCATCACGGCCGTAAAATCGCCTTTTTCAATTCCAAACGAGATGTCATTCAATACGTTTGTGTCCTTAAAGGACTTACTGATGCCTTCAATTTTTATCATTATTGGCTCCTTATTCCATTATTTGATCTCTGATGTGATAGCTTCCAACCGGATTGGTTCCAATCATTACGGTCATAACCACGACCCCTAATTGCACGGCTGGGCAAAGCAGATAAGCCCAGAGTGGCGCTATCAGCAATTTTATTTTAGTAACCCCGACCGTCGCAAGCATACCTGCAAAAATAACTTCCCCAAGGGTATTGGCCAACAGCGTTCCGGCGATAATCGCAAGCACCTGAATTACCAGAAGCCGGATTCCCAACTGGATTTGAATATCCCGGGTGGAAAACCCGATCGCTTTTTTAAGGGCAATGGCGCTGTGTTCTCTGGCCATCATCAGCTGAAGAAACATAACCGTAATCAAAATAGTCAGCATTAAGGAAATCACCGCCGCAACCCCTTGTACCTGGTTCATATTTGCAATAACGCTGCTGAGGGTCTGGAAAACAAACGCATCGCATGGGGTAATCTTACTGTTAGGTAACACCGTTCGCATTTTTGTAACGTGATTATCAATATCAATGCCCTCCCGAAGATCCAGATAGATCATATATCCTTCAATATCCTTACGATCAAAGTCGATGGCGGCTTTGGCGGTTTTTCCGCCATAGGTAATGTCTTGATAAATACCACAAACGTTAAAGACGTGTTCTTTCCCCTAATAAATTATTGTTATCGCGTCGCCGACTTTTTTACCCAGATCAACCGCATTCAGATATGAGAGGGCCAGATCATTTTTTTCTGTGGGGGCCTTCCCTTCCAGGTATTCTAATGGAAAAACCCCATTATCGCCGTTCTGCACCCGTACATATTCCCATTCACCCTCGACATTTTGGGACTGTACATAACCATTCTGGTAGACTGTATAGCGTTCAATATCCGGGTCATTTTCCAAATAAGCTATCGCCTCCTCTTTTTGTTGCTCTAAATTGTTGCTGTATTGTATGTCAATGTGCACATCACTTTTGCCAATGCCCATATAGGTCAGAAAGACCGGGTTATTAATGGTGTTGTTCATATTCATGGGAAGCAGAATCAGGAAGGAGGAAAAGACAAATATCAAGAATATTACCACATTCTCTTTCCATTTGCATTTGAGTTCCCCCAAAGCCATTGTCCATCAGGCACTTTTCCAACGATTCGCCATTGCAGATAATCTGGGCGTTATTCACATCCAGCATCCTGACTACCAGTGCATCCTCCAGATAATCTTGCTGGGTAACAAAATCCGCAACTGCCTGTTCATCATAGTCGCCCTTGTGCATCTGCACATATTCTGGCGGCACGGCCATCTTATTCAAACCATTTAACGACGACAGCATAATCCCGGTAACCCTTAATCCACCGGCCATAAAAACAGCTGAAAGAATCAGAAATACGGCCAGGGCAATTGTGATAACCCGGTTTCTTTTAAAGTCCTTGCGGACAAGATTCAGCAATAGTTTCATATTCAACCTTTCAAATTGTTATCGACTTACCGACCACGGGTCGATATGCGGGTAAAAAATTATCGACCTTCGGTCGGTAAGGAAATTTTACATTTTCTTACTAAATATGTCAAGTACCTTTTCTAATTTTTAAAAATTTGTGTTCTGGAAAATAATCAACTCTTTCACCTATACTAAAAAAAACTGTTTCCCGTCAATTAAAAAATGACTTCTATCCTCAACGTTTGCTTGGTTTTGAGCATAAAAGTCATTTTATCCCACGGGGACATTTTATTCGTCATCCCCATCGTTTCCATCTTTGTTTTGAAACAATGCCTTATTTAAAAATCATGTCCCGCAATAGGTCTTATAGGGATGATTCGATGGTTCGGGTGGGGTCATAAACTCCTGATTAAGCGAATGATAGTCGTATGGTGCTTGCAACACTGCTAATAACCGCTGCAGAGGCGTGAAATCATCCTGTTCATTAGCCGCTTGCAAAGCTTTTTCAACCTGATGATTTCTGGGGATGACCACCGGATTTGCTTGTTTCATTAACTGCTTGCTGTCATCATTTGTCTGCTCCTGTCTTTCGAGGCGGGCTTGCCACCGCTTCAGCCACTCTTTAAAGGCATCACTTTCGTATAATTCAGACGATTGGGTTTTCTCAAGGGTTAAATCAACAAAGGTATTGGTATAGTCGGCCTGATACGCCTTCATTAATCCCAATAAGTCGGCAATCAACCGCTCATCTTGCGGATCTTCATTGGCAATGCCCAGCTTTAAGCGCATTCCCTTTAGCCAGTCGGCCTGGTACAATGACGGATAGATGCGCAGTGAGTCTTCGACTAATTGTAGCGCCTGTTGCTGATTGTCATCGACTAACGGGATTAAGGTTTCGGCCAGGCGGGCCAAATTCCATAAGCCAATATTGGGTTGATTCCGATAGGCGTAGCGTCCCTGCAGATCAATGGAACTGAATACCGTGGTCGGATCATAGTGATCCATAAAGGCACAGGGCCCATAATCGATGGTTTCGCCACTGATGGTCACATTATCAGTGTTCATAACCCCGTGAATAAAACCGACCAGCTGCCATTTGGCAATCAGCGCCGCCTGGGCTTTGATGACTGCATCCAGTAAACCCAGATAGCGGTTTGATTCCGCCAAAAGCCCGGGGAAATGGCGGTTAATGGTATAATCGGCCAGAGCTTTAACATCGGCGGTGGTGCCCCACTGAGCGGCATATTCAAAGGTCCCGACCCGAATATGACTGGCTGCCACCCGGGTTAAAACAGCCCCTTTGAGCAAGTTTTCACGATAGACCGGTTCACCGGTTGTCACCACTGCCAAACTGCGTGACGTCGGAATGCCCAGATAATGCATCGCTTCACTGATCAGATATTCCCTCAGCATCGGGCCCAATGCCGCTTTACCATCGCCACTGCGGGAATAAGGCGTTCTCCCTGATCCTTTGAGTTGGATATCAAAACGCTGGCCGGCTGGTGTGATCTGTTCGCCAATCAGCATCGCCCGGCCATCGCCAAGCATGGTGAAATAGCCAAATTGATGCCCGGCATAAGCCTGAGCGATCGGTTTCGCATTTTCCGGTAAAGCCTGACCGGCTAAGATATCAATCCCGGCCTGACTCCTTAGCACTTCGGCATTCAAACCAAGCTCTTCTGCCAAACGCTGATTCAAAATAACTAGTCGCGGCGCACTGACTGTTTCTAATTTAAGTGGGGTATAGAATAATTCCGGCAATTTTGCGTAACTATTTTCCAAATTCCAACCGCTGTCATTTTTTTCCATTGTAGTAACCATTCCTTTCGCTTCACTCAAGGCTCCAGGTAACCTGAAGCAAGGTGCCATTTCTGATTGCGCCTCCGTCTTTTAGACCACTAGCACATTTGTGATGGCATGACCACAGAAATGACACACTGCCATTCCATATCAAAACGACCAATCTTCTTTACTTTTTCCCTCTCCAGTCCTTATACTCAACATATGTCCATTTTACAGGCATTTAAACAATGTTTATCCGGATGTAATCGCGCATTATGATGTGGATTGATAAAAATACTAAAGAGCTTAATCAGATTTCCAAGACAACTTTCGTGAAGACCAGTTTATCCTCAATCCTCAGTAAACTCAGTCCGCTGATGCTGCTGGTCAAAATGATTTTATTTATAATAGTCATAAAACTAAACACAACCGAACGAAATTTACATATTATTTACATAAACATCGGGTAAACATCTTGATTATTAACCAGTTTTAGTTTATAATTATTATAATTTAAATAAAAATAGGAGCGTTTATAATGAAATGGTTTTACAACATGAAGATCAGAACAAAACTTTTAGCCGGATTTATGCTGGTTACTGCCATCGTCGGCATTGTCGGCTATGTGGGGATCTCAAATATAAAAGCATTGGATGCATCCAGCTCGAAACTGTATGAACACGTGACGCTGCCAACCTCGGCCAGTGGCGACATGGGTATTGAGTTTGGGAAGATCAATAGCTACATCAGAGATATGATCATTTCCGATGACCCCGCAATCATTGCGGAGAATGCCGATAAAATCGCTGCGAGCCGTGAACAAATTACCCAACTATCCGAGTCCTTTGAACAGAATATTCTCGATGAGGAGATGCAGCAACTGTATCAGCAGTTCATCGATTCCCGTCAGGTTTATGCGACCGAGCTGGAAGCGGTGATGGCCTTGGCTGGCCAGAATCAGGACGAAGAAGCCCTTGCCCGGATCGCAACTACCGGGGCTCTCGGAATTGCCTCGCAGGCCGAACAGGATGCCCTGGAAGAACTCCACGATATGACAGTGGAGGATGGTCAAGAACTTTCTGAAGCCAATCACAACCAGACAAACAACGTTGTAACCACCATGACGGCCTTGATGGTGATCGGCGTTCTAATGGCCCTGTCTTTGGGTTTTTTCCTCAGTATAGCCATCAGCCGTATGCTTAAAAAAGCCGAGTATATGATCAAAGAAATGCGGCTCGGTCATTTGGGCGAGCGGCTGAATATGAACAGCCGTGATGAAATTGGCCAGATGGCCATGGCGATGGACGGACTGGCAGATGATCTGCAAAATGTGGTGATTGCAACCATGAACCAGATTTCCGAAGGCGATGTTTCGGCAACGCTTGAAGCCAAAGATGACCGGGACGAAGTCTCACCCGCACTGATAAAGACCATTGCAACCATCCGTGATCTGATTACGGAATCAACCTTCCTGTCCCAGGCCGCAGTGGAGGGACGTCTGGACACACGCGGCACGGCAGATTCCTTTATGGGCGGGTTTAGAGAAATCATTAGCGGAGTCAATGCAATGATGGATTCACTGGTTGGCTACATTGATGTCATGCCCAACCCGGTTCTTATCATTAATAATAACTTCGAAATTCTCTATATGAATGATTCCGGTGCTCAGACGGCAGGCCTTTCCAAAAAAGAAGTCCTCGGCCAGCCTTGTTACCGTCTATTTAAGACATCTGATTGCCATTCGGAAAACTGTGCCTGCACCCGGGCGATGCGTACCGGTAGTGCAGCAACCAGCGAAACCGATGCACACCCAAATGGTTTAGATCTTGATATTTCATATACCGGGTTGCCAATTACCGATCATTCCGGAAAAATTATTGGCGCCATGGAATTTATCACCGATCTGACGGCCATCCGCACAGAAGAACGGCGGATGATAAAAATCTCGGATTATCAGCAAAAACAAACCCAAAAGCTGGTGACCGAACTCACCAAACTTTCCCAGGGGAATACCGATATTATTATTGATCTTGCTGCCTGTGACGCCGATACTCAGACGACCTATAATACCTTCCAGATCATCAGCGACGCTGTCAGTCAATGTGTGGCATCGATCAAAGCACTGGTTCAAGACGTTGGCATGCTGGCCCAGGCCGGTACCGCAGGCAACCTCAATACCCGGGCGGATATCAGCAAACATCAGGGCGATTTTGCCCGGATTGTTGACGGCGTCAATGCGACTCTTGATGCAGTGGTAGCACCAGTTCAGGAAGCATCAGCGACCTTAACCGAGCTGGCCCGGGGGAACCTGAGCGCCGGGATGGTAGGGACTTATCAGGGCGATTATACCATTATCAAGGACAATATGAATCAAACCGTCGCCTTCCTAAAACGCTATATCAGCGAAATCACCACTACCTTAGAAGACATCGGCCGGGGGAACCTCGATCAGCACATCACCACCGACTATCTAGGGGACTTTCAGGCCATCAAAACAGCTCTGAACGACATCACCTCCAATCTCAGCGCCACCATATCCGACATTAATATTGCCGCCAGTCAGGTTGAAATCGGCTCCCAGCAGATTTCCGATGGTGGTCAGGCCTTGTCCCAGGGGACCACCGAACAGGCCAGTGCGATCCAGCAACTGACCGCTTCCATTGAAGAAGTCGCTGCGGAAACCAAGAAAAATGCCATCAATGCCAATGATGCCAATGATCTGGCCTTGCAGGTTCGAAGTAATGCTGAAGTGAGTAATGATCAGATGGATAAGATGGTTGCCGCCATGGTGGACATTAACGACTCTTCAAAAAGCATTTCCAAGATCATCAAAGTCATCGATGATATCGCCTTCCAGACCAATATTCTGGCTCTGAACGCCGCCGTTGAAGCCGCCCGGGCGGGCCAGCATGGCAAGGGCTTTGCGGTGGTTGCCGAGGAAGTCCGCAGTCTGGCTGCCCGCAGCGCTGAAGCCGCTAAAGAAACCACCGGTCTGATTGAAGGCTCCATTGACAGAGTCAATGCAGGCACAAAAATTGCCGATCAAACCGCAGAAAGCCTCAATGAAATCTTGACTCAAATCCAAAAAGTGACCGATCTGGTTGGCAGCATTGCCCAGGCATCGAACGACCAAGCCACTGAAATCGCCCAGATCAACCGGGGCATTGAACAGGTATCCGAGGTCGTTCAAACCAACTCGGCCACCGCTGAAGAAAGTGCCGCCGCCAGCGAAGAGCTTTCCGGCCAGGCTGAAATGCTTAAACAGATGGTGGCTGCCTTTAAAATCAAGGATTCCAACACATCGCGTTCAAGCACATTGCATTCATGCGAAACGGAAACAGTTATCCAACCCGTAAAAACCACCCGTTCACCTTCGTCTGAAATTACGATCAATCTGGATGATGACAACGACAAATACTAGTCTGACATCACATTTATTGGCACGATTTTTTTATTTCGGATTTCGAGTAACCGGGTCAACTCCGCTCATGATGTTTCTCATCTTACGGCATATTAAAGGGAAGTCGGGTCCTTATTCCTCAGCCAAAAGATAATGGAGCATCTTTTCCGGATTCTCAAGAAAACGCCGGGTCAGTTGATAATGTTGGGTCTCCCGATAATTGACCGTATCAATACCGCTATCTGATAACTGATAGATTTCCGCCTGCGGATAAACCATCAGAATCGGGGAATGGGTGGCAATAATAAACTGTGACTTCTTTTTGACCAAGTCATTGATTTGCACCAGCAGAGTCATCAGCCGACTGGGCGAGAGTGCCGCTTCCGGCTCATCCAGTAGATAAAGACTCTGACCCCTAAAGCGGTTGGCTACCAAGGCCAGAAAGCTCTCCCCGTGAGACTGCTTATGCAGCGACCGCTCACCATAAGCTGTTTTTACCTGGCTCCCAAGTTCCGCTTCGTAAACCTCGTCCAAATAGCTGGCTGCATTATAGAAACTCTCCGCCCTCAAGAAAAAACCATCCTTGGGATACGCATTTCGCGTAATGGTCAAATGCTGATGCAAGTCCGAATGCGTGGCACTGGTTGAAAAGTTAAAATTGCGGCTTCCACCCTCAGCATTAAAGCCAAAGGCCACTGCAATCGCCTCCAAAAGCGTTGACTTTCCGCTTCCGTTTTCACCAACCAGAAAGGTTACCGGACTGCGAAAGCACAACTCCTTCATTTGCCTTAAATGGCTTACCACCATCAGCTGATGAAGATAGGAGTCTTCAGCCACCGGCGAGCTGAGTCGTACACTGGCAATATATTTTCGTTCCAACTGAGACTCCTTTCAAATTTAGTTAGATTTTATGGTTAATCCAGACTTTTCCAATCCCGTAAATCAAGACTGCTCATCCAGTTCAGCCAATCACTGTCGTTTTCCCAAAGCGCACTGGACAGACGCTACGGCAGGTATTACATAGCACCGTTTCAAACCCTTTTGCGTTTGTTCCATAAGTATTCCTGCGGCACAACTTCTGAGTAACCGTCCCTTCATTTAGTGCCTGAGCCGGACAACTTGTCAAACAGCGCGTACACCCCTCCAGACAAAGCGGTTCAGCATAGCTATCGGATGTGATCTTGAGATCCGACAGAATTGCCCCGACAGTTAATCGGTTCCCAAACGCTTCATTCAGTAACATGGTATTTTTGCCCATGGTTCCAAGCCCAGCATTCACTGCCGCATGTTTCATGGAGATTAAGCCCCGACCTTCCATTTCTTCACTGTTCCAATAATCATATGGCCAATCACAGGGCACCGGAACCGCCGTCGCATTATACGTATCTTCGATAATTCGTGCTACCATCATTAATATCTGATCGATTTTGGGAATGGTCAGATTATTAAAATAGCCATATAATAAATCCGGTTTCACCTCATACAGTCCCTTAGGCAATGCAAATCCCATTACCACAACTACCTGGCAGTCACGATAAAGATCGTGTGGGTGAAAACCCGCCGGGGCCTCAATAAATCGTTCGATACCGGCAAAACCACAAACATCCGCACCCAGATCCAAAACTTTTTTTCTGATCGCTTCTTTCATATTCCCTCCATTCATGCTCATTGTACCTTATTAGTACCAATGGTGCGTGATCTTCTTTCTTATGTCAAGCGGTTTATTTATTATAGCATTTCCCTTCTTGGTCTGCGCTTGTTTATCGGCATTCTGATTCTTCCAATCCTGTTATACCGCTCGTTTTAGCTAACATTTTCTGAATTTTTTAACCGCTCCCCATAATTAAACAAAAAAACGCCCGCTAAAATAATGATCCCGCCAATCACTGTCGACTGCTCGGGAATTTCACCCGCAATTAAAAAACCCAGTATACTGGTCAGAAAAGGCGTTAAAAACATATAATTGCTGACCTGAGAGGTCTTTTCTGCCAGGGACAAGGCCTTTGTCCAGGCAACGTAGGCAATGGCACTGGAGAATACCCCCAGGATTAGAACATAGACCCATTGAATCGGCGGTGCATGAATTGCCTGGTGCATCGCCCCCGGCAGAAAAACCGCCAGCAGAATCGTTCCCCCAAAAATACTGTAAGTCGCAGTTTCCAGAGGTGCATACGTTTTAGTGAGCTTCCGCTGCAAAAGATTGTAAAAACTTAAAACCAGCGCTGCCAAAAAAAGCCATAAAACCCCGATGTTTATTGACAAAGCCCCATCAATCAGCGTTAAATAGGCCACCCCACAAAATTCCAGTCCGATCGCCAACCATTGCAGCCACGTCAGCTTTTCCCGATAAATGATACGGGCCAACAACGCCGTAAAAACTGGTGCGGTGGCAATGATAATACTGCCGGTGGCTGCCGAAACCATCTGCTGACCCTGATTAAAAAAGATCATATAGAGAAAAAATCCCAGCGCTCCGGACAAGAGAAACATCGGCCAATCGCGTTTTTTGGGCATTTTCATCTTTATCACAACAGCCACACCCAGCAAGCTCAGTGAGGCGATCAGGTAACGCAAAAATCCCAGACTATAAACTGAAAAATAGGTTAAGGCCAGCCGGGTCAGCACATAAGCCAGTGACCAGCACGCAATTGTGATTAACGCATAAAGCTGATATTTTTCCTTAAACCCCATTCTTTTCTCCTTTTGTGTTCTTCGGCATGGCTTGAGACGTTTCGTTCCCATCCCATTCTTCAAGCGAAAACGCAATTCGCTTTACATTTCTCTCGTCACCCCGTATACTCTAAGATATGTTTGTTTATAAGCATTTAAAAATGCATTCCAATTATATAATAGCACATCAATGAACGAGAGGTAATACTATGTTTCGCATTTGGGGAAAACTCATAAAACGCAATAAAATTCTGGAAGAAAAAGTAATTGAAATTGATAACAGCACTTTAACTGAAAACGAAAAAATTCAAACTGCTTTAAAAACCTTCTGCCATGATTTTGATCTGGAAAATCCGATGTGGTTTGACAAAAATACAAGAGAACTGAGTCAGATTTCTAAAACAACGTTTCGCGAAGACCATTTTATTGAATCCATCTGGTTTGATTATTTAGAACTCGAGATTATTGACGATGGTAAAAAGAAAGCTTAACGCTGTCCTGCAAAGCCATTTCTGGAATGTTCGTCAGAAACAGCCATGTAATTTAAAGTCTAAACACCCCTGTCTCATACTCCTGGGGGTATCGTCAGTCGCCTTTTTCAATACTCGATGATAGAGTATTGAGCGCTCTGCCTTCAATATTAACAGCCGAAAACTTGAAAATAAAATGCGCCTATTTAGAAAACTGATGATAGTCCTTTTCAATGGCCATGATTTTATCGTAGAGCATGGCATTTACCGGGGTCTTGATGCCATGCTTTTGACCAAGTGCCACCACCGTTCCAGAGAAGAGCGCCACCTCGCTGGGGCGTTTTGCTTCGACATCCTGTCTCATGGACGGCTTTCCGGTATCGCTCAGGGCATCCACCACGCCCAGCCAGTAGGTGATATCCGCTTCATCCAGAACTACCCCTTCCTGCTTGGCCACCGGAATGACCTCGGCCATGGCGGCAATCATCAAATCCCGGGCTTTACCCGATTTTTTGACGCTACCAAAATTCTGGCCACACACTGAAACCACCTGATTAACCCCAACATTTAGCATAAACTTCGACCAAATTTTACGATCCATCCGGTTATCGATCTGATAGGCGATGCCCACCCGATCAAAAAACTCTTGAACCCGCATTATTTTCTCAGTGGGTTGATCATCCGCCCGATTGCCAAAGCAGATCATCCCGGCATTGGTATAAGTCAGGGCATTACCTGATTTAAGGGTGTCCATCCCCTGGGCACAGGACCAGATCAAATTTTCTTCCCCAAAGGCTTCCCCAATAATGGCTTCACTGGTAATCCCGTTTAATAGTGACAGCATCAGTGTATCCGGCCCGACACATGGCCGGACGGCCTCAATGGCATCTCTTAATCCGTTTATTTTAACGGCAAAAATAATCAGATCGGCTTTCTCAGCCTGTTCCGGTGTTTTATAGTGAAACCGACAGGGTATCCCATTGCAGAAGACACCATTCTTCTGATAGTTATTAATCCGCTTTTGATCGGCGATAATGGTCAGATCATCCCCGATTTGTTGGGCGATCCGGGCTCCAAAAAGAATACCCAGAGCGCCCAAGCCAATGATCGCTACTTTTTTTATTTTCATGCTTGCCTCACTTTTTTAAAGGATTTTAAAAAATTCCTTTCTCGATCCCAAATCGCTATACATTGCTATACATTGCGGGTTTCGATCCAGCTCCTGAAAAATTCCAATTGTTCTTCCGTATGAAAATAATGTTCACCCTGTTCCATTATGGTTAACGCACAATTAAATTTCTGTGTTCTCATTTTACCCTCAATTATCTCTTTTTATAGATTAGACCTGCCATTTTCATTGTTTTTATGTTACTGATCCTTTCGATTTCACATCATCCCGTTTTCAAATGCCGGTTCAATCATCGTTTTGATCAATTCGATGCAATCCCGGGTATCCGGTACTAAAAGCGACGCAATCGCAATCACCATGTTGTTCTTGTTATTGACGTAAATCACATTGCCACCATCGCCCAAGGCTGCAAAGCTGTGAGCCTGATCATCAATGATCCACCAGAGATAGCCATACAAAAGCTTATCCCAGCGGCTATGCTCCTTTGTGCTTTCTGCAATCCAAGCAGCTGAAACAAGCTGTTTTCCCAGCCACCTGCCACCGTCTAAGTGCAGCTGCCCGATTTTTGCCATATCCTCCGGTGTCAGAAATAAACCCCAGCTTCCCGTGTTAATTCCCTGGGGATCAACCACCCAACCACGGGTGGTTTTATCATTCATCACTCTCATATGCTCTTCTTCACTGCGCAACAACAGATTATGGGGAACCGTGATTCCCATCGGCGCAAACAAATATTTCTCAGCAAAATCAAGAATTGACTGACCGGTTGCCCGAGCCAGAATCCCTGCTAAAATGTGGGTACCACCAATGGCCGAATAATTGAATTCTCCGATGATGCCATTTCCACCTAATAAATCAAGCGCATCCTGAATCGGATTTTGACTTGTAAAGAATAATTCATACGGTTCCGTTTCGTACTTATAGGGAGCGGTCATCGTCATCAGATGTTTGAGGGTAATCTTCTGAATGGTTTTTTCACCGTCTTTAACCTGATAATCCGGAAAAAACGCCAACACCTTCTGATCCAAGCTACCAATATAGCCTTGATCAATGGCAATTCCGATCAGCGCCGAAAGTACGCTCTTTGTTACCGAGTAGACATGCACTGCATTATCGGCCGTATACCCATTAAAGTATTTTTCGTAAACTTTGGTGCCGTTTTTTTGCACAATCATACCGGCAATATTCCCATAATCTCGGTTTATTGCTGTTTCAATTTCATTAATTCTTATTTGATTCATTTAATCATTCTCCTTTAAGTGATAAAGGATATCCTTGTAATTTAGGATAAGTTGATTAAAAATTATTTGCAAGCTAATTTTTAAAAAAGATGAACCGATCTTACCTCATCGTTCATTGGTTTCGGTTTAAAATCAGTTTTCTTCTGGTCGCTCCTCAATCGTTCATTGCAGGTGCCTTTTATGTTTGCCTGGAGTTTATTGAAATTAATACCCGGCAAGCCTTTTTTCATACCACCATTGCACATTAGCTTATGCCAGGCCTAATCCCATTGGGCAAACAGTCCGGCATTGATTGCATACGACGGTGTCATGGCCTCGTTTGGTCTTACCAAAACTGTTTACTCGGCACAGTTTTTGTCTGACATGACCTTCGCCAATTGCCGCTGCGAGACAGCTTTTGATACATAAATCGCACTGTTCCAGACATACTTCAGTAGCCAGTTCATCGGATTCGATTTGAAGATCGGTCAGGACACACCCGATTACCAGGCGGTTTCCGTATTCGTTGTTGAGCAACAATGTACTTTTGCCAAGCGTCCCGATTCCGCTAAGATATGCCACATGCTTCATCGACAATAGACCACGTCCTTCCATTTTTTCTTCATCCCAATAGTCATAGGGTGCATCGCAAGGTAATGGTACGCCAATCCCCTGATACGTCTTTTCTAAAAAGACGGCAGTCTGAAAGGCAAGCCGATCAACCAGAGGCAGCGCGAAATTATTATAATACGCATAGATCAGTTGGGCTTCCGCCAGGAAGATGCCTTTAGGAAGCGCAATTCCGAAGGCAATCACACTTTTACAGTCTGGAAATAGATCAGCCGGATGAAATCCGTCTGGTGCTCCTACAAATCGTTCAATGCCTGCAAATCCACAAATTTCCGCTCCAAAACTGAGTGCTTTTTCACGTAATTCTGTTTTCATATCACCCTACTCCTTTTCATATCCATCTTAGTTACTCCTTATTTTATATCAGATACGGGATTTTTATTGTCCCGACAGTAGGTTTACTATAAAATAATCAATCTGTTAAACAAAGTATTTCTATTATAATAATCGAAAATTTCGATCGTATCGAGAAAGGCGTTTACTCTCGTGGACTTAAAGCAACTAAAAACCTTTGTAGTTTTGTCAAAGAACAAGAACTATACCCGAACAGCCGATGAGCTGGGCTACGCTCAATCCAGTATTTCTGCTCAAATTCAGCAATTGGAGCAGGAACTAAACACAAAATGTGACATTTCGTTTGTCATAAAGCATTTTCACCGAATAATTGAATGGCTGTGAATAAAAAATTCTTCCTGACTTGGCTGATATTTTTTCTCCAGGCTTTCCAAACCCGCATCGAAGCGCTCCGCTTCTTGTTCATCGATTTCAAATACCGGACTTTGATGGTAGACCCATTTTCTTCCGTCCAGGACTTCCGGTTTCAGTTCTTTGACCATCATTGCCGATGGATAGATATCATTTTCTAGACAGATATTATATCGCTTGCAACTCTTAAAGCCACGGCTGACATAATTATTCGGATTCCCAAAGATGACAATCACATCATAGCCCAGTGCGACAGCCAGTTCAAAGGAATACTCAATTAGTTTTTTTCCATAACCCTTTCGCTGATACTCCGGCAAAATGCAGACGGGCCCGAAGGTTAAAATCTCTTTTTCTGCCCCGGACTCATCAATCAGTTTTGCTCTCGTATACATGATATTCCCGATGATCTGATTATCAACTTCAATCACCAGATCCAATGCTGGTAGAAAATCTTCGTGGGATCGCATAACATGAACCAGGTAGTGCTCATTACACCCCGGGATATATAAATTCCAAAAACATTTTCTGGTAATTTCTTCTACTCGCTGATAATCGCTTTCTTCTTCATTCCTGATCTTAATTTCTTTGTCCATGTGTCAAACTATTCCTTTCTTCCTACTTAATCGGATCTTGTTGCTTAAGCTGTTAGAATGTAGAGAACAATAGGTATGTCGTCTTCCTTTCTTGGACTTTGCGTCCGTATATTAGACTGATAACCAGCTCCTTATTTTTGTGTTCACCATGCTCCGGCAGATCAAAGTTCAACACCTGATATCCCAGTTGTGTCAATTTTTCCGCAACTGTCACGATGACCGCATCCGTCTTGTTTGACATATTGCCATGAACAGCAATAAATAGCTTCGCTGAATTTTCGCCCCAAATAACTTTTCCGAATGACAAGGGGGCGTTTCGTTTTGCTATACCCGTCACTTCATTGCCGACTTTTTTCAAGTATATCACAGCTTGATGGGCATGACAAAAAAACTCCCTGTGTCATAGGGCAAATCTATTGCTGATAAAAATGTTATTGACATTTCAAATCTTGTCGCTTACAATCAAAGACAAATACAGTCTGTATTTTTCTTTGTGGAGGAGTAATTATGAAATATACGAAAGCAACGGATTATGCCTTGCATATAATGGCCTATTTCATTAAGCAGGAAGGCACTAACAATTTTAGTCTTCAGCCATTAGCGAGTCATATGAATATTTCACCTACCTACCTGTCCAAGATACTAACCCAATTAGTAAAGGCTGACCTTATTCAGTCTACTGCGGGTGTAAATGGTGGCTATAGTCTTAGAAAACCTAAGACTGAAATTAGCTTTTATGACGTCATAAAAGCCATTGAAGGTAGCGGCGCTCTTTTTACTTGTGAAATGAACGAGAACGGTGCTTGCCCAATCGAAAAGGTTATGAGAGATGCTGAAGAGAAAATGGTGAACGATCTTAAGGAAAAACGGTTTTACAACATTATCTAAAAGATGAGCGGGCAACAGATGCAGTTTTAACTGCTCATTTTTTTAGCGCGATCATAGACAAATACAGTCTGAATTATATTTTATAGGAGATTTTATCATGGAACATAACCAACCGGATCAAAAATTTTTAACCAAAATCGCTTTTTTAGATAGTAAACAAAGAGAGAGTCTGATTCCACCCGAAGTGCTTATTAACCAAATGCCCATTCATAAAAACCATACCCTACTTGATGTGGGCGCTGGCTCAGGATTTTTTACGATTCCGATGGCAGCGAGGACAGTGGGAAACGTTTATGCCATGGACCCTGACAAACGCATGCTCAACGTCATCGAAGCCAAAGCATACGAAAAAGGACTTCACAACATTGAACCGCTTCAAGAGACCATTGAGAATTTAAGTCTTCAAAATGACAGCATTGATTTTGTTATGGCTTCTCTAATCCTTCATGAAGTAAGGTCACTGACGACAGCGCTCAGCAAAATATTTGAAGTGCTATCAGTCGGCGGTCACCTATTATGTCTTGAGTATGAAAAGGACGACTTGATTGTCGAAGGCCCGCCCATGTCGATTCGTATTCAATCAGCGGAACTCGAAAAAATATTGTTAACAACTGGCTTTGAGATTGTGCAGAAGCGTAAAATTAATGATGCTATCTATACTGTTCTGGCAGTTAAACCCAAGAAACAACATGTTTAAAAGGGCATTGCAAAAGGGAACTATGTAAAAAATGAGCACGTTGGATTTGCAATCCAAACTGCTCATTTTTTGTCGCAATTAAAGAAAACTCCAGTCTGCCATAGATCACAAGGCATACAAGAAAACCTTTTGTGATCTGCGAAAAAAGGTATCTTTATGACTTAACTTTGCTCATTGCCTCAAGTTTACCAGGGAACATTAATCCTCGCCTTTTACAAAAGAACCAATCTCGATCAGGTTTCCCTCTGGATCAGCAATATAACAGGTGCGCTGACCCCAAGGCTCTGTTGTTGGTGGCATGACCGGCTGGCCACCTTTTGCGGTAATCTCAGCAAACTTTCTGTCCACTTCGTCAAAATTTTCAACACTCAGTGCAATTTCAAAATGTCCATTGACGCCTTGTGCATAGCCAAATCTGCGCCCGGTCATCGCTTCAAAATCCTGTCTGCCAAAGAAAAGAAACAGCGTTCCGTCTTTTTCCAAATAGACATTGCTGGTGTCTTCTGATTCTTTAATTTCAAACCCCAACACCTCCCGATAAAAACGGATCATGGTAGCCATATCCTTTACAAACACCCCGACGCCTTCTAATTTCATTATAAATTTTCTCCTTTGGTTTTTGCCGCCATTTTATCATGGGAAACATGACACCTGTATGTCACGTATGTCTAAAAAAATATTACGGGTGCTGTTATCGCATCTTCTCAAGGTTTTTAAAGAATTGTGAGAGAACCGTCCGAATTATTTCGTTTTATGAACGATCATCAGTTAACATGTCTTCTCACAATTCGATCATTATTCTGTGATAACTTGAAAGCTAATTGGTCAGCTTCAGCCAAACCTCCATGCTTGTCGTTTCGGGTGAATGGCTTGAGTAACGCTCCGCACAAAAGAAATCAGTCGACAAATTTTTATTTGGCAGCCAAACCTGATACAGGTATTGCTGGGCCTTGTATAAAGCATCCATCACCAGCTCTTTGAAGTTCTCGGCTTCAAAACTGCAAACAATGTAGTCTCCTTGCGGCAGCTCCCAACTGCTGATATTTTCCGGAATTACAGCCGCTTGGGCTGTTCCGCCGGCAAAATAACAAAAGTAGCCCTCCTCAGAACAAGGATAGGTCACCCCAATTTCTTCGACATCATCGGGAAGCCCTAATACTGCCCCCTTCTGCCGATGAAAATCCCGCCAAAGGGTATCCAGGGGATCTGCACCGGATTCCGTCCCCAGGCCATTTAAAAACTGGACCGGCAGCTTTTTCTCGAGTCTCACAAAAAAGGCCGGTTCCCTCAGCTTCTGCCGGTTAATCTCGAGGACAATTCCCTCCGTGATAAGCGGTACCCCTTCATCAAGCAGCACATAGTTAAGTAGCAGCTCCGGTTTAGTCATATAATTCAGTGCAGTCGGATTCTTGCGGTATTCACTTGGTGTCATCCCAAAGGTATCCTTAAAGGTTCGGGAAAAATTCTCGTGCGATGAAAAACCCAACTCCAATGCGATATCCAGAACACGCTGATCCGCTTGCAGCAACGCCTCGGTTGCCTTGGCCATTCGCCGTAACCGGATGTATTCGGCCACCGGCTTTTTGACTAACCGGCTAAACAGACGCTGAAAATAAAAGGGTGACAGGGCAGCCATCCCGGCCAGCTTTTCAATTTCAATTTCCTCAGTCAAATGGTCTTCAATAAAATCAATGGTTTCTTGTATTTGTTCCCATGCATGCATTTTAAAGCACCTCCTTGACTGATAGCCTATCACGATATGCCAAACAGCGCTTGACTGGGTCTGCCTTTTTAGCGCAAGCTACTGTAAAAGTCGCTGCGTTTGGCCCCCAAATATAAGCGCTTAAGCCATAACTGGTGATAGTCAGGATCATAATCCTTCATCGCTCTCGCTTCAGGTAGACCATATCAACAAGCTGTGTCCCATCCTCAAACATTGGATGGTCATAATTGTCCGTAAAAAAGTTTTGTATCCGATATGATTCTGTAAATCCACATTTCTGATAAAAACAGAGGGCCGAAGGAACATCACCCGTTCCTACAAGCATTGTCTTGCAATCGCTGTAATGAAAAAACAGAAAATCGATCAGTCCTTTTCCATATCCCTTTCGCTGACAATCGGGCATAACCGCAATGTTCTTAAGCTCATAAATACCCTCTGCCTCTTTCGTAACCACACACTCGGCTTTAACGCCATGATCATCCAAAACAAACATGTCCCCACGCTCAAGGTACTTGTCGATCATGTCTTCCTGTTCATCAGCCAATAAAAGCAAGTCGATATATGCTTTCTTATTGCTTGTAACTTTCCTTATATTCACCAGTATTTACTCCTATATTAAAGCTCAGATCCACACAAAAATCCATTGTAGAGTCTTTCCCGACGCCCCATTCTAAACCCAGGAATCGATCCATCTTCTTTTTCAAGAATCTCACCGTTTGATGGGCATGACAAACGAAGCGTCCCGACGTCATTTGTTATAGCTATTGTTTATACTTCAATATTAATTTCCGTTAGATTTAGAGCTTTTCCACCAACTCGAACTTCATGTATTTCATCGTTTTCCACGCTTATCGAAATCATAATCTCCGATGGCCTGTTCATTGAGTCTCCCTGCGCAAAAGACACGTTTTTAGCGTATTCAGGCGTAATCTGATTATACTTAAGCAAATAACACGCCAATGCGCCGTTTGATGTTCCTGTTGCCGACTCTTCAGGAATACCATATAGCGGTGCAAAGTTACGACAATGGACACTTGAATTGTTGAGCGAATTACGTGCATACAAATGATACCCAATTACGTTGTATTTTTTGCTGATATTAGAAATCATGGAAAAATCCGGCTTAATGCCACAAAGCACATTCATATTTCTGATTGGTATGATGATATCTTTGATTCCAGTCGATACAATCTGTACAGGCAATGCTTCATTTATGTCAGCTACTGAAATATTTAGAGAATCCGCAATTTCCGTTTTTTCTATCATCTCATAAAAGCTTGGCTTCGCTTGATTCATCATAATCGAAGCGTCTTCTCTCACCGCAACATTTAAAATGCCCGCTTTTGTCTCTTGTGTGTAATTTCCACACTGAATATAACCTTTTTTAAGTAACGTCGAAAACGTTCCGATGGTGGCATGACCGCACAAATCGACTTCTTCAGTTGGCGTGAAAAAGCGTACTCTGAAGTCGGCAACATCAGATTTCATGACAAAAGCAGTCTCACTGAGACCAACGATTCCAGCGATCTTTTTCATATCATTTTCAGATAGCTCATCAGCGTTTGTCACAACACCAGCCGGATTTCCTCCTATTTCAGTCTTTGCAAATGCATTGATTTTAAAAACCTTAATTTCCATCTAAATACCCCCGTAGCAAAGTTTAATCGGCGCTGTGTCCCCTCGACTCAATTCACCGTTTTTCTCCCAAATACTTTTCTGCAATTTTTATGCAAGGTCGGATTCTCAGTGATATTTTTGCTTCAATCAGATGCTGATTCGATGTTGAAAATGGCAATTCAGACAATGAATAAAGCTATTTAAAAACCGGCTTACTACGATACCGGAATCAAAGTCTTTATTGGGTATACCAGATATTGGCCCTGTCTATACGCTTGCATGCTTGCAAAATTGGTTCAGATTGAACGGTTTGAAGACAAAGCCAAAATTGCCAAGTATGCCGGGCTTTATTGGAAGCGAAAACAATCCGGCAACTTTAACCGTCACCACTAAAACTGGAAACTACTATCTCGTTATTACCTGGTCGAAGCTACCGACTCGGTCATGCGAAGTGAACCAGTTTATCGTTAATACGATCTCAAAAAGCAACCTGAAGTTCCCAAACATCAGCACAAACGTGCCCCCGTTCTTACCGCAAGAAAAATAGTGCGCATGGTGGATGTGCTACTACGCAACCACCAACTCTATGCACTAGAAAGGAGTGTGTAATATCGATTTTTAAATCGATGCGCATATCCTTTTAAAAGCCTGATACTATTAGGTCTGTTTAGTGTTGCCTCTTTCAAAAATAATCACTAGATTTTTCTTAAACATTATATTGATTTATTACTACAAGTCTCACTGCTGAAAAAAATTTCCTTTATAGAAATTTACATTATCGGTCTTATTTGCCGTCATTTTAAAACAGACACATCCATCCGGACACACATAATCCTTGATATATTTCTCTGATCCACCTACATTCATCAAATCTCCGCCGCTTCTTACTGCCTGCATATCTGCAAAGAGAATCTGCATCATCTTTGAGCAGATTCCATATCCCTGATTATTTACGGGACAACCGTAGGTGCAGGTATATTTATCCCCTATCTCTTCGCCGTTGCGGCAGTAATGCTCGGTATGATCACTGCGAAGAAATCCAGTAACTTCTATCTCAAATTCAAATTCTTCGTCGTACCACTTTTTCATGCTTGCATTTCTCCTTCATTAGTAAATGATCCTATTTCAATCAAATTGCCTTCAGGATCTGCAATATAGCAGGTCCGCTGTCCCCAAGGTTCGGTAGCGCAAACAGGCCTTTCAGTCCGGGGCTCGTGTTGTACTTCTGGGCGATGTCGAACAAGGGCTTCCGTTCTCAGTCCTTTTATATGCATTCGTTGATTGAAAAACTTATTTTAGACCCCAGCTACAATTTTTTGTGCAAAGTCGATTGCTGCTTTTAAATCCTCTGCGTTTGGATGCGTTGCGGAAACAAATAATATCCTACCCTTGCAAACAAATTCGTCAAGAACTTTTATTCCCTTTTCTTCAAGTATATTGCATACCGCAATCTGCCTTTGACTGCCTGAAGCGCAGCTTGTTACCAACGCTGCATATTTGGGCATGGGTGCCTCAAACGTTTTTATGTATGACAATAATTCTGGCATACTGGCACCCCCATAAATACCGCCAACGATAAAAAGCAAATCGACATCATCCAAGGCCGGATTCTTAGCGATATCTTGGGCTGTAGTATTCAAAAATAAACCGATCGCTTCCGCCAATTTTTTTGAATGTTTGGTTTTCGTTGCATAAATGACAGCAGTCTTCATCATTTTCAATACCTCCAGTACTTTAATCATGATAAGGGGGACACTTCCCGCCAGTTCCCAAAGATCTTCTTTCTGCAATCCCACCTGTTTCCCTTTTTTTGCGCTTTGTCCGATTTAACAGTTCCAGTTGATTTTTGCCGGGTTTCTTTCATGCTCCACTGCCATACTGCGCAAAGCGGCTTCGATACGACCACACTCTGCGGCGGCACAGTGTTCAATTTCATCCCAGCTTGCCGCTGTCCCGAGCTGATCATAGGCGACTGCCAAAGCGCCATAAAAAGCCAAACCGATACAATGCCGGGCGGAATGAATGGTCGATGCCGATTGACCAATGGCCCGGGCCACCGCTTGCGCCACCGGATTTCCCTCTGCATCACGGGCAGCGCCATGACAGGCGAGAATTTTCTTTTTTGCCTGGGGCAGTTTAATCGTCCCTGACAACCATTCTCGAGCCGCCTTCAAAGCCTGCTGTGGTCGCAGATCATCCGGGTAGTCCCGCTCCCATAATGGTAGTAGCCTCTCTTCACAATAAGTAATGGCCCAGTTTGCAAGGGTTTCTTTACTCTGCGTTTCAATTAACCTCATCAGCGATTGAATATAAGGCGCTTTCCAGTCACATAGCATTTTTCTCGTTTTCGGCATGGTTATTCCCCTTCTTGTCAGGCATAGTCAGCATCAACTTTTTATTTTATACGATTGACTATCGCCGCAACAAATTTCTCAACTCCATAATCAATCGTATCGATCAAGAGCGCCTGATCTTCAAAATCTGGTGTGCCTGTCAATATGCATTCAGCGACAGCGTCCTGATTATTTTCATCATGAAATACACTTATTTCATCTGAAAGGCTATCAAGTATCGATTGATGTGTCCTGGCAATATTGCGGTTCCGCGCCGAAAGCCATACCTCGAAAGACCCTTTTTCATGTAAATACACAATCGCAATTTTTAAACCTTTTTCTTTTAATGGCTTCGTACTCAAAGAAAAATAGGACATGTCCAGATATCCCTGATAAATGTTGCTGACATCGTAATGTGGGTATTTTTTAATAAAAGCGGCTCTTAATTTACCTATAAATGCCAATATCCCTTTGTATGCAATTTGGATTTCACCTTGCTGCAACTGCTGAGTATACGCCGCTATTTGTTCGTTAATCGTTTTCATCCTTTTACCTCCAACAAATTTGATTTAGCTGTTTTAAATATATCACAAACGAAGCGCCCGCAAGACAAGGGCATGACAATCGAAATCTCCCCATGTCATTTTTTCCACTTCGATCCAATTACATTTGATCGCACCCCGCTTTACTGCCTAGAGAAAATGCTTGTTCTGTTTAAATTCAGCGTTTTTGATGTAAGGATAATCAGGAACTCTTCAATTGCTGCAAAAAAAGCCGGAAATCCCGTTATAATAAGCAGATGATTACCCAAAAAAGGGTAGACGATCGGGCAGAAAAAGAAAAACAGGCCCGACACTTTATTTAAACTGGTATGAATAATTGTAATCTGCTTAAATTTTATTTATGTCCATTTAAATCTTCCCACAGCAATTTGTTTCATTATACCATATAATAATGGTTTCTGCGGCAACGCCCCTCATTTTTTCGATGCAAGTTACTGAAAAGTTTATCAAAATAACGTGCTACAAAAGAAATTTTTCTTTTTCTGCCAAAAACGCACAAACAGATGACAAGGGGACGTTTATGTCATCAATTGAAATTAATGATTTAAAGTTTCTCTTTCGAACGTTAAATGTGTATCCTTGTAAGATAAAAGCTACCAAAATGATGAATCGTATTTTAATGCAGACAAACGTTTACAGCAGAATAAAAAACGATTACATCTAATCGAATGTAACTCTGATTCTCTTCCAAAATTAAATATTCAAACGTTTAATAATATGATAGTATATTTGTAAAGTCGAAAATATATACTATATTTATGAGGAGAGCACGATGAGTAGTGGGCAGGTATATCTCTTTTCAAATGACCATAGAGCAGCATATGAGATGTTTCCAATGCCTCTTGGTATATTTCAGTATATTAATGGTAAAGTAGTTACTTTGTTGGTATCAGACGGCTTGTGTAATTTTATAGGTGAAGAACGAAGTCAACTTATTGATCATTTTAACAACAATATGTTTGGAAATGTTCATCCTGATGATGCCGAAATGCTGGCTAGACTTGGTTACCGTTTTGCAACCAAACAAGATTCCTATGATATTACCTATCGCACCAAGTTATATGGTCAGAATGAATACCGCTATGTCCATGCAGTTGGACAATTTCGACTGATGGAAGATGGTACGAATCTGGCTTTTATTGAATATCTTGATATCACAGATTCAGAACAGATATTAATACAGACGTTACAGGAGTTTGAATCACCAAAAACACGTTTTTTCGATGAAAATATGGGTGCAATGGTGGTGGTCTCCAGAAAAGAAAAACAATTACTCTATTTTAATAAAGCTGTATGTCGCATGCTCCCACCTAAAATCAACTATGACAGTGGAATGACATTTCAACAGTATTTTTATAGCGATTTTCCTAACTCAATGAAAAAAATATTTGATATGGTTGACATAGGGCCAAAAGTGATTGAGGAACCGAATACGCATAGAAATCTGGAGGTAAATGTAATTTCCTCATCTTGGAATGATGAACCTGCCTATACAATATATTTTTATGAATATCAAACAGGGGATTCAGAAATTAACCAGGACAATATGCTTCGACATAAACGGGTGGCTTTTAACAACATCATGTTTACAGGAAGCACCAACAAGCTTCCATTCTATCAAAATGGGTACAGGGGTTTTCGGGTATGGAATTTCACTCAAAATGAAGCGATCCTTGATGAAGGACATGATTTTATTTATGACAGTACAAATGATGGAAAGACCTTTGATAATTACATGAATTGTCTGCATCGAAAGTCTATTGTGAAAGAAGATGACTATTTTTTCAATATCTGTCAAAAAAGCATATGATCTTTAGATATGAAAGCAGATCATACCCAAGAAATAGAACCCTCACACTTCAGACAAAAGAGGGGCGGATCTATATTGCCCTGGAAATAACGATGATGAAATCCCCGGATAGCGGAGAAATATTCATCAAAGTGTGGGAAGAAAACGTCACTGATGAGTTAGTGGCTGATATGATGATGACGCAAATCATCAAAAATGAACATGACTATATTGCCTATATTGATTTGTCGGCTAATAAATGCCGGTTTATTTTCGGCAAAGGCCAGGATCAGAATCGGAAAAATTTCGATGTCAATCTAAAAGCGTATTTTAAATCGTCTCGGGGCTTTCAGCAATTTGCACGTTATTTTGGACAAGAATTTTCCAGCCAGGATGGTATTGTAAATTATATTAATGAGCGCTGTGGAGAAGATGGATCTTTTTTTCATGTTTGTGAACTTCCAAATGGGCAATTAAAAAAAATGTTTGTTCAGACAATTGATCGAAGTAATCTGATCTATTACCTTCAATGCAGTGATGTTACCGATATTTTACGAATCGAAAGAAATCGGGAAAAAGAACTTTAAGAAGCACATTATAAGGTAATGATGGCAAATAGAGATTTGCAGGAAGCAGTTCAGGCAGAGCATGCAAAAGTGGAAAGTATCTTACTGCAAACTATTCTGTCGGTCAATAATGCGTTGGACGCAAGAGATGAATACACTTGCAGACACTCCGAACGGGTATCGGAGTATTCAGCAGAAATGGCACGACGTCTGGGCTGGTCAGAAAAAAAGGTGGAAAATCTTTATAATATAGCCCTCGTTCATGATATTGGCAAAATTGGCATCCCAGATGCATTACTATTGAAGCGAAATGCATTGACCGAGGAGGAATATGAACAGATAAAAAAACATGTCGAAATCGGAAGTATTATTTTAAAAGATTTCACAGCGATTGAAAAGGTTTCAGAAGGAGCTCTTTATCATCACGAGCGCTTTGATGGGACTGGATATGCCTATGGTTTGATTGGAGAAAAAATCCCTATTGAGGCACGAATTATTGGAATAGCCGACGCCGTTGATGCTATGAACAGCACCAGACCATACCGCGAACGACAAACCAGAGATTATATAATTTATGAACTTAAGAATGGTCGGGGAACGCAGTTTGACCCCATGCTTGTTGATGTAATGCTGGAAATGATCAACGATAATATTTTAAACCCAGATTTTGAACCCCAGAATGAATGATACGATTGATGCGAAAAAAATATCGAATGGTGTTGAGAATGTGCCGGGCGGCTTGAGCGAAACGGTCGATTCGCAATTTATCGTATGGCTTTACATAAAGATCCCCGGTATGCTTAGGATGCTTAACCGAAGGTATATTAAGAAAGACCATGCGGCGATGAGAAAATTGCTGGAGTCTATTTATGTGGGTGGTTCAAAACCAACGGATCCGGACCGATTGACTTCAATTCTTGAGGATGAGATAAAGGGTAAATATCACTATGGCGAAAATGACATGGACGACTGGCAGTTGAGCTGCATCGGACCGTTCCGATTAAAGTGGACCCTTCTTGACCGGCTTCCGTTGATTAAATGTCCGACACTCTGGCTAAGAGGAGCGGACAGTGTTCTGGTGAAGCAGTTTGAGATTGCCAACGCGGTAAAACGGGTTACCGACAGTGGCACAAAAGCCGAGTTGGAAGTCATTCCGAACGCAGGGCATATCCTGCCGCTTGAACGTCCTGAACAGGTCAATGCGGCGGTAAAAGCGTTTCTCGATAAGACGCACCAATAAACAGATCTCTACGTTGTTATTCAAAAAAGTGCATCCGTTCAAACAGAAAAACACAAAACCGCCATTAGATGACTTCAAAGGAGTATTAAAAATGAATGTGAGAGCCGAATTAGAAAAAGCAGTTGGCGTTGCAGAAAATATCCAGTTAAATGATATAGAGCTTGATCCCCTGAAAATCAAGACAATCATGATAAACGAGGTCGTTCCAGCCGACCCCACTCAAGATTTTTACGGACAGCGTGATGCCGATTACTTGACAACAACGATACCACTTTTTCAAAAGTCTGGATTGCCAGTCAAGGATATCCAGGATATCTTGCACATGGGTGTCTATATTACAAACGCAGTCAAAACACCTAAGTCAGATTACACAATTGAAAAAAACAGTATCGAAAATAGCTTACCCTACCTGGAAAAAGAGCTTTCCTTATTCCCAAATGTCAAAGTAATTATGCTCATGGGCGACGTTGCCAAAAAAGCGTTTAACATGTTGGCCAAAAAGACAACCAAGAAAAATGTCATTCCGGCGGTTGCGACCTACAAGTTGCGAAATAGCGAAATCTATTATGGGCATATTCGGGTGATGCCGTCTTATATTATGACAGGCAAAAATATTCTTATTGAGAAGTCAAAATTTGCAATGGCTTCTGAGGATATTGCCACAATGGCCCGCATCATCAATTTTTGAATCAGTTCATATAATTATGGGAGGGTTTCCACATAATATCCGATCATATTATTTCTGCATAAATTGTCGATTATCTCTGTGATAATGTCCTTCATCGTTTCTCCCTGGTGGTTATCTACCATGTTATTGTTTTTGATCTCACTCCATATCATCTTACCCGTTCCCTATGACAAAGGGGATGAGAGGAATGTCAATGGAACGCTGTTATGCAATTACCGAATCCTCCCCATATCATGTCTCGAGCAATCCCGGTTTTTTCTCCATAAATACCAGATTCAGATCTTTTGACAGCGGTTTGATTTTGAATTGGACAAAGCCGAGGCGTTTATAAAGTCTTAAATTTCTAAGACTTTGATCACTGGTAAACAGTTCTTGTCGTAGTCCGGAGTTGTCTTTTTCAATTTCTTTCAGCAGTGCTGTGCCGATGCCATTTCCCTGATAATCGGGATGTACAATCAATTTGCCGATATAGAGCGTATCATTGTCAACAAAACCTCTGACCGATCCAATCAGTTCATTTTTTTCATTTACGGCTTGATAGAATGTTCCTTTTTCAAACTCCAGCAATACTTCTTCCAGTGTTTGGGTCAATGGCTGAATTTCATAATTATTTAACAGTCTCGCTTCGCTCTGGTATGCTAAATACTGAAGTGATAAAATATTTTCAAGATCTGCTTTTTCTGCTTTTGTGATTTTCATGTTTTTCCTTCCCCGGGCATTGTGAGGATGCTCTAAAATCTAGTCTGCATAATCAAAGTACCTAATCTATTTATGCAAATACTTTTGTATTATTTTTCTATCTTTTGGGCAAACGGACAAGATACCCAAAGGATTTCCAAACTGAATGCATGACAAACGAAGCATCCCCCGTGTCATATTTATTCAATCTCTGATGATAACGCTGCTAAAATAGTTTCAACCGCTTTTTCATATTTTTTAATCCGTTCCTGATCTTTCTCGGTTGGCTTTTCAATACGTGTTAAATCCATATTATCAGCGATATCTGCCAGTTTCACCCGACAGGCCGTTTCATTTTCTATTACTCTGCCAATAAATGCATCATAACATTCTCCATCGCGCTTAGTCAGGCAATCCAATACCTCAATGACTTCTTCTGAAAACCTCTGTTTACGTAAATCTTCAAAGGAAAACTCCGAATCTTCTACGACATCTTGCAATACTGCACATATTCGTTCCAGATCATTATCTCTTGAAAGCATCACTCGGAGTGGGTGTAATATATAGGGTGCTCCGGCTTTATCAACTTGCCCAGTATGAGCAATTGCAGCAATTTCGATTGCTTTATTTAACATTTTAAACCTCCATTTCGCCGCTATTGCTCACGGCACACACAACTGGTTATCAAAAAGCTTTACGCTATAAATGACGAGGGGCCGTTTCATTTGTCATATTTACCGCTTCAATGCCTGTTCTACTATCATCTTACCCAGACCCAGCACCCGACTCAATTGACGGATACTGCTGTCCGTTTCCTGCTGAATCTGTCGGATCAACTGGTTTCGCTTTTCAACAAACAATTCGCCCAGATTTTAATATTCGCTGTTCTGACTCAGCATATCTTAAGCTGTGCATCACTCAATCTAGATTTTTGATTGGTTTCGAGGCATCCTGATTTTCTTTCTCCGAAAAAACGAACAAAATCTGCCACCGTTGGGAAATAGTCTTTGATAATCTCAACATCAAGTGCAGTCGGATTTCCCTGATAGCCCTGGATAACTTTATCATAACTACTCCATGGTCATTCTTCCAGTCAGGCAATCATTCCCGCTTTTAGGGATTACGGTGAATGTACCGAATTACCCTCTTCTGATTTTTTCAGGTGTATCACAGCTTAACGGATATGACAAACGAAACGTCCCCGTGTCATCCAAATCTTTTTCATTTCGCAATTACCTAAGATAAATTTAAATACAGATACCCCTTGATTTTATCTTTGAGGAAATAAATCAAGGGGTTAATAATTCATGTAGGCTTATATACTTTTTGTATTCATTACTCTCATTGCATTTAATATTGCGATTATTGCCACACCCATGTCAGCGAATACAGCTTCCCACATAGTTGCAACTCCCACCGCACCAAGTGCAAGGAATATGGCTTTAACCCCTAATGCAAACACAATGTTTTGCATCACAATGTTCCTGGTCCTTTTTGCTACTTTAATTGCAGTGACAATTTTTGATGGTTCATCCGTCATGATAACTATATCAGCTGCTTCAATTGCAGCATCAGACCCCAAGCCGCCCATTGCCACGCCGATATCCGCTCTTGCAAGTACCGGAGCATCGTTGATGCCATCACCAACAAATACAATTTTCCCCTTATGAGATTTCTTGGCTTCCAGGGACTCGATTTTTTCTACCTTGTCAGCCGGTAGCAATTCTGTATATACCTCGTCGATACCCAGCTGGGCTCCTATTTTTTCGCCTACAGACTTCCTATCGCCGGTTAGCATTACTGTAGTTCTAACACCTACTGCCTTCAATCCTTTAATCGCATCAGCTGAATCTTCCTTCACAGCGTCTGATATTACAATATTTCCTGCATACTTCTTGTCTACTGCAACATGTACTACTGTACCTAGAGTCTCAACTTCCTGATATATAATGTTTTCTTTATTCATCAGCTTGCTGTTTCCGGCAAGAATCTCTTTACCACCAACTTTAGCCAGAATCCCATGACCTGCAATTTCCTCATAGTTTTCAATTTTAGTAATATCGACATCTTTGTTATAGACTTTCAGAATGGACAGTGCAATTGGATGACTTGAATGACTTTCAGCAAATGCCGCATATTCAATCAATTCCTCATCAGTAAAATCGGCTTGGGGGTTAACATCCACAACCTCAAATATACCTTTAGTTAAAGTACCTGTCTTATCGAAAACAACCACTTCAACATTGTTCAACGCTTCAAGATAGTTGCTGCCTTTTACTAATATCCCCCGCTTAGACGCTCCGCCAATCCCTCCGAAGAAGCCCAATGGTATTGAAATCACTAACGCACATGGACAGGATATAACTAAAAACACTAATGCTCTATATATCCAAGTAGCGAAAGTTGCATCGGGGATCACCAATGGAGGTATGATTGCTAAGGCTAACGCTCCAAACACTACAATCGGAGTATAGGAACGCGCAAATTTTGTTATAAATTTTTCTGTAGGAGCCTTCTTACTGCTGGCATTCTGAACCAGATCCAAAATTTTAGATACAGTTGAATCACCAAAATCCTTTGTTACCTCTATAGTCAAAACACCATTTTTATTAATGAACCCGCTCAGCGCATCATTTCCAGGCTCGAGTTCACGGGGAACAGATTCACCTGTCAACGCAGCAGTATCAACCATAGAGTTTCCTTCTATGACCTTGCCATCGAGGGGAACTTTTTCTCCTGGTTTAACAATGATAATGTCGCCTATGTTTACCTCTTCAGGAGATACTTTACGAATCTCATCGCCAACCTTAAGATTTGCATAGTCAGGTCTTATATCCATCAAAGCACTTATTGATTTTCTGGAGTGACCTACCGCTATATCCTGGAACAGTTCACCTACCAGATAAAACAGCATAACAGCTACGCCTTCTGGATACTCTCCAACAAAGAAAGCACCAATGGTAGCAATACTCATTAGAAAATGCTCACTGAATACCTGTCCACGGGCAATACCTTTTATTGCTCTTAAGACAACCTCTCCACCAACTATGATATAACTAATAATAAATAAGGTAAGTTCAAGCCAATTTTGGAAATTAAAGATGATTCCCACGGCAAATATTGCTCCACCGACCACAAGTCTTATGATTTCTTTTTTGTTGACACCTTCTTCTTCCTCTTCATTATTTTCTTTTACGTTGGCCTTAGATGTATCCTTCTCAAAAACAACCTTAACATCCGGTTCGATTTTTTTTACAATGCCTTCAATCTTCTCATTTAACTCAGAGCGGTTGACTTTCGGACTTATTTCCAGTGTTAGTTTCTTCGAAACAAAATCTACTGCAGCAAATTTCACTCCTTCTAGACCGCTTATTTCTTTTTCCATTTTAGCTGCACAATTCGCGCAGCCAAGTCCTTCAAGCATTACCATGCTTTTGTTCACCCTTTTCTTCTCTTCATCAACTATTTTAACATCCGGCTCAAGTTTATTTACAATGGATGTTACTTCTCCAAGAATTTTACCAAATTCCTTTTTATCGACCGCTTCAATTGTCAGCTTCTTAGATACAAAATCAACGGTCGCACTATTTACTCCTTCGAGGCTTTGTGTTTGAGCTTCAATCTTTGCAGCACAATTCGCGCAGTCAAGTCCTTCAAGTATTAATACTTTTTTATTGCTCTTGTTAACGGATTTTTCTTTAACTACCACATCCGGTTCGTGCTTGTGCACTATGGTTTCAACTTGCTGTAGTGTATTCTTATACTCTTGCTCTGATTCAGTTTCTAAAGTCAATGTCTTGTTCATGAAGTTCATATAGGCTTTGACTCCATTTAATTTATTAACCTCATCTTCAATTTTAGCTGCACAATTTGCGCAATCTAAACCTTCTAAAATTACTTCCTTCTTTAACATTACTGGCCCTCCTTTACTTTCTTTCTTCTAAAATATGAATTAATCCCTGGTCAAATATTTGCTTTACATGTTCATCTTCAATAGAGTAGAATACAATCTTTCCTTCTCTTCTGCTCTTTACTAGTTCAGCCTGCTTTAAGACTCTTAGCTGGTGTGAAATTGCTGATTGTGTCATATTTAATAAGAATGCAATATCGCAAACGCACATCTCTGCTTCATCTAACGCCCAGAGTATCTTAATTCTTGTTGAATCCCCAAAGACCTTAAATAGCTCCGCAAGATCATATAGAGTTTCTTCTTGAGGCATTTTTTCTCGAACTTGATTAACAGTATCCTCATGTATAACATCACAGTCGCATCTTTCAGCTGGTTGAATTTTCCTTGCCACATTACCACCTCCAATATTTCAATTGTATACTTGAACAGTTATTCATATGTTTTATTTTACTACCACAATAATAAGATGTCAATAGATACTTGAACAGTTATTCAAGTGAACGAGCAATATATTGTCTATTTATACTTGTTGCCTTTTTTATATTTCATAACTAGCCGTCCAAACAGCGGTATAAGTCGTTTAATAATTTTTACTCTCGCTCTGCTACCAACAGGGACATCTACTATTTCAGCTGCAGAAATGAAGAGCCACTCATCATAAGACATTTTAATAAAGCTAAATACTGTCTGTCCAATATTAAAATTCTTTTTATTTCCATACCATCCCCAGTAAGAACAGTCAGTGATGCCACTATCCTTTTCATCCTGCCCCAGAGATAACCACTTATCAATGTATGCAATACCTCCAGAACCTTCCGTCATATTCAACTCGATTCTGCTATTATCTATTTCTGCCGCTGTCAAATTCAATACATCATTTAATAATAGTTCCACCGTAATCCACCACCTTACCCTTCTCTTTTCACATAAGTCAGTACTATATCATATCCAAGAGCCTCCATCATCTGCACAAATGTCTTGTTTACCACACCATCCTGTTTTTTGATGATACGATTCACATAGGATTTCGTAGTATTGACGTCTTCCGCTATTTTTGCCTGTGTGGTTCCATTCTCTATACACTTAACTTTAACATCTAGTTCTATATTATTTTTAATCATATTCTACACCTCTGCTTGTTTGCTCTCAACTTATTTCACAAATCAGATAACTTATTGTACTACAATTTTTTGGAAATTTCAATTAATTCCAATTACCCCAACGTAATAGATAAACGAAGTTTTTGCAACAGAAAACACCCTGCATTTCTGCAAGGTGCTAATTCCTGTAACCTATTCTTTTATCTTTTCACATCAACTCTTGTGCCTGACTTAAATTCCACCGAGAATTTTTCCTCATAAACTGTTACCTTTTCAACCATTCGTCTCACAAGAGATTCATCATATTCCTCTATCTGCTCCACCTGTTCTGCAAGAAACTCCTGCATCTCGGCAATTCGCTGTTTCAAGCCTTCTCGTTCCGCATTCTCTGCCATAGCATTCTGCTTTAATTCTCGCAGACGGTCTATCTCATCAGCAAGGTCATTATAATCCTTTTTGGCATTGGCTCGTTTCAGCAGTTCCTTTTGCAATTCTTCCAGTTTGGCATTGATGCTTTCCATAGAACCTTCGTCCTCCAAAGCAAGTACCGATGCAATGTTCTGCTCCAAGGCTATAAGCATATCATCCTTGCCCCCAAGTGCTATATTGATAGCTTTTACAACAGCCTCTTGTAGTTCCGTTTCCTGAACCGTTTGTGCATCACAGTAGCTTGGACCATGTTCCACCCTGCTGACACATCTCCACACAAAGGAATGCTTCCCCCTATTGTTCCATGCAATTCTCCGGTAAATGTCTCCGCACCTTGGGCAGTAAAC
Organism: Acetobacterium sp. MES1; assembly: GCF_002237635.1. Classification (NCBI taxonomy): domain Bacteria; kingdom Bacillati; phylum Bacillota; class Clostridia; order Eubacteriales; family Eubacteriaceae; genus Acetobacterium; species Acetobacterium sp. MES1. Next base: position 176,176 of record NZ_MJUY01000013.1, on the reverse strand, counting down.
GATGCTAGATAATGCGTACTTACTGCTGTAGATTCTTTTCTTTCTGTTCTCACCGCTGTGAAGATTCGCTCTCCTTACCATTTCCTCCTGCACCTGCATATAAAGGTCGCGGGGTATGATGGCTTCGTGGCTGTTTTCCACATAATACTGAGGAACAATTCCGTTATTCTTCACTCGCTTTTTGGTAAGGAAATCCACCGTGTAGGTTTTCTGTAAAAGTGCATCACCTATATATTTCTCATTCTGTAGTATTTTCTTCAAAGTTTCTGGCCTCCACCTTGCTTTACCTGCCGCTGTAAGAATGCCATCTGCCTCTAGACTTTTACCAATCTGCGCAAGGCTTGCTCCTTGTAGGTATTCACAGTAGATTCTCTTTACCACTTCTGCTTCCACTGAATCGACAACCAAATTCCCATCTTCATCTTTGGTATATCCAAGGAATCGGTTGTGGTTGACCTGCACCTCGCCGTTCTGATAACGGTACTGAAGCCCCAACTTGACATTCTGTGATAGTGACTGGCTCTCCTGCTGGGCAAGGCTGGCCATAATGGTAAGTAGCACTTCCCCCTTGGAGTCCATGGTATTGATATTTTCTTTTTCAAAAAAAACAGGAATGTTCTTTTCTTTGAGTTCCCGAATAAACTTTAGGCAATCAAGGGTGTTTCTGGCAAATCGACTGATCGACTTGGTAATAATCATGTCGATATTCCCTGCCATACACGCTTCGATCATGCGATTGAATTCTTCACGCTTTTTTGTATTCGTACCGCTGATGCCATCGTCTGCAAAAATTCCGGCCAGTTCCCATTCGCTGTTTTTCTCGATAAAATGGGTATAATGGGCCACTTGAGCATCGTAGCTGGTCGCCTGCTCTTCACTATCCGTCGAAACACGACAGTAGGCCGCTACCCTTAATTTCGGTTTTTTCTGCTCATTGACCGTATTCCCCACCCGTCTTCTAGCGGGAATGACCGTTACATTTCTACTTAATTCCATCACTTACCTCCACCTCACTTTCGACCAGACTATAGGCGTATTCGGCCTGTTTGAATGGATCTGAAAATTTATCAATCACCTTGGGCATCTTAAATCTCATTAAACATTCCGGTGTTTTCTGATCATTCAGCTCACGAATTCTTCCAAGTGATCTGGCTTTTTCCATGCGCTTTGCTTCAGCTTTCTCAAAGAGCTCTTTATCAATGATTGCCGGATAATAGGCATCGCCCAGATAGCGTTTGTTCCTAAGCATCCTTCCTGCACAACCATGATGCAGTTTTAATCCAGCTGTTTTGGCGGCAACAGTCAGTGCCATGCCGGAAATATAGACATTAAAAAATTCTCTGATTCTGGCCGCCTGTTCTTCAGCCACTACAGCCTGGCCATCTTCGATCCGGTAACCGTAAGGTATGCTTCGCCCCATCTATTTCACTAGCCTTTCTCTCAATTTCAGCCCACATTTCAGTTCGAAAACCAGCTCTTTTCGCGACAACACCGTTATTCTTTCCACATAGGAAAGGAACAATTCATCATCATATTGGGTGAGCATTTCACTTTTTGAGACAAATTTTATCAGCTTCTTCAATTCCTCCGTCCGAGACATATCTCCCCCGATGAAGTGGATCAGGTTTTCCTTTTCGTCACGCAATAATTCTGCCTGCCGACTCAATTCATTGCTTTCCTTATTAAAAAGCGCCGGATCCAGATAACCGCTTGCCATCAGATTCGTCAGCACCTGTCGCTGCTCGATGTTTTTCTCCAGTTTTATCTCAAGCTCATTGATTCTTTCCAGCCGACTGTTGTCATTCTGGCCTTTGAGACTGTTTGCCAACGGTTTTAAGATAAGCTTTTGTCCAAATATCAACTTGTTCATCATCGTTAAAAAAGCGGCTTTTATCCGATCATCCAGAATATACTTCATGGAACATTCAGCAGTATTTTCAATATGTCTGGAGCAGCACCAGGCAATTTCAGAACCACTGGGTTTATAGTTGATTCGGCGCTTGTAGTTGCTGCCGCATTCCCCGCATTTTATTTTTGCTGAAAAACCATATCGGTTATGGAATTTTTCGGTCTGATCACTAATCCCTTTTTCTCTGCCCCGCTGTTTCAATGCGGCATTGGCCTTTTCATAGTCCTCATGGCTGATGATTGCTTCATGATGCCCCTGTACCAGATATTGATCCTGATCGCCATAATTCTTATGCCGGTTAAAGCTTTCATCTGTGTATGTTTTCTGAAAGAGCGCATCCCCTGTATACTTTTCATTCCGGATAATTCCCCAGATTGTTGCCGAAGTCCATTTTCCGCCTTTTTTAGTGGGAACTGCTCTTGTGTTCAAATCGTCAGCAATGGCCCCAGTCCCTTTCCCTGATAATGCTGATGCGAAGATTTCTCTGATTATTTCAGCCTGATCAGGCACAATAACCATCTCCCCATCTTCATTCTGATAGCCATAGGGCGGATAGGAAATGATGAATGTACCATTTTGAAAGCGCTTCCTGACACCCCATTTTTCATTTTCAGAAATGGACACCGATTCATTTTCAGCCAGACTACTCAGAATCGAAAGCATCAATTCACTCTCCATCGAGCCGGTGTTCAGGTTCTCTTTTTCAAAAATGATATGAACGCCAAAATCCAGAAGCTTTCTGACCAGTTCCAGGCAATCGGTTGTATTTCGACAAAATCGACTAATGGATTTTGTGATCACAAGATCAATTTTACCGCATTCGCAGTCAGCAATTAAGGAAAGAAGCCCATCCCGTTTATCTTTCTTTGTCCCAGTAATGCCCTTGTCGAAATAAATGCCAGCATAATCCCAGTCCCTGTTTGCCTTGATGTAATGATCATAGTGGACTTTCTGGTTTTTAAGGCTAACCAGCTGTTCGTCACTTGCCGTTGATACCCGGCAATACGCTGCCACCCGAGTTTTTTTCTTCCCTTCGAAATCCCTGTTTTGTTCGATTTTTGTTATCTTTTTCATCAACTCACCTCACCTTCCGTAGGTCACATGTTACCTCTGAAAGCCCTTGATAGCAACGAATTCAGGGCATTATCTCAGCTAAATGAGGCGAGAATGTTCTGCGGTTCAGTACAGTTATTTGATCGAATTCGCCCCTGGTTATCAGCCCTTCTTCCAGCAGTGATTCCAGTATTTTCTGGGCAAGAAAATAGTCGTATTCCCGTTGAATTTCTTCTTTTGTGAATCTTTTTATGGCAACTACCGGTATCGGCTGATCATCTGTGATTTTTGTTACCTGCATGGTTGTTCCTCCCATCCGAAGGATTGATCTGTTTCCTTCTACCGATAAGCGAAAAATCCATGTGAATCGAACCCCCGGACATAAAAATAATGCCCACCAGGAAAAACTCCTTCGTGGGCACTGCTAGAATACTGTTATTTAATTATATCTTTGTGGCACCCGGCTGAAAACTTTCCCTCACGGATGTGGACAACTTGATCAATTTTATTGTTTCAATCCGGTTTTATCGGCATTATCCTCATTCCCTGCTTGTTTCTTCCCACCATCAACAGCTGTTTCATTCTCCATCTGGGTGCGGATATTCTGGGTCATCTTTTCTAAGAATGGTGGAAAGTTGACATTCATATCCTTCATGTTTTCTAAAATACTGATGATCTCATTGCAGATCAGCCACACGGCTACGAAGGATGCGATGACAAAATTGACTCGGGCATCGACTCCGATATACTGACTGGCATAGAGTAAGGTGTAATCAAGAATCGCACCAACAGCAATCAGGTAAAACAAACAGACCTTTTTCATAATGCCTTGAAAGCCTTTGTAGCTCGAGATCTTATTGCCCCGATACTTGGCTGCAGCCAGTCCAGTGATATAATCAAAGGTGGCCAGGACAAAAAGTAATATGACTGGTACGGCCAACATGCCTAGCCAGCCGGAAAGAGCAGTAAAGGCCACGATGACAACTAATTTAATTTTATCTAGATATTCCATTTTTAGTTTCTCCTTCAAATTTATTTTTCTCTATTAAAAAAGAGCCCGAAGGCTCCACAATTGTTTAGATCAGATTCCACTGGGCGTTATTATAGTAGTAGGCTTCGACCTTTTGTGCTTTGTTGTTGGCATCTCCTTTATATACATTGGATACTGGGAGTTTAATGTCAATGCCATGCTGGTTAAAGAGTGCAACCCGATGACCGGATGTGAGACTGGAAATCAGCAGATGGTTTGATTCCAAAGTGACATCAGCAGTGGTTTTTATCACCCGGTTGGCAGCACCACTGCCGCAGAAATAAAAAATGTCGGTGCCATAAGAAATAATGGTGCCGCCATTAGAATCCCAAGCCAGCCCACTTGAAACCGTTGAAAGGGTATTCGTCAGGGTATCCAGCTTAAAAATGCTATTATCCCAATAAATATAAATATCCGTCCCCACTACGGCGGCTCGACAGTTTGTATACCCCGCTGGCAAATTTGCTACGATCGTGTACGTATCAAGAAGGGTATCATATTTACTAATCCGTGATGTCGCTGTACCCCCTGAATTGCGACCGCCGATCAGGTAAATATCCGTCCCAATAACCGCGGTACCGGCTTCAACGCAGTGATTTAATGTTGCCGCAATCATTGTAAATGTCTGCGACACGGTATTAAAGTAATACGCTTTCGTGACAATATAGGAGTTTGAAAAACTGGTTGAATTATAGCCGCCAAATAGATAGATCCTTGTTCCAACTGTGGCGTAAGCAAATGACTGCCAGCCATGATTACCATCATTAGTAATGGCAACCGCAAGCTTTGTCATGGTCTTTTCGAGGATATCATATTTGTAGATGTCCAAGGACATGGTTGAATACTTAAGTCCGCCCAATAAATAGATAAAGTTCCCAACCAGCCCAGTGGCTGTATATCTAAAGTAGTTGGATGGCATCGCCACACCCGTGGATATGGTTACGAGGGTATCCAGGTTATAAGTCAGGATCTTTGGACTCATGGTATAGCCTCCTAAGAGATAAACCAGATTACCAACCCGCTCAGCACAACCACCGACGCCACTGACAATTTCATTGGTAGCAGCATCAAGGATATCATTCACCCGGGTAGTCGCATTTAAAACACTGGAAATATCGCTATCAAGTTTAATATCTGAAACCGGAGTGCTTTTGACCCACAGCTTTGTCGTATCTTCTGGGGCGACATCCCCAAAATGAATATTAAACTCCGCACTGGCCGGGGTACCGATTAGCAGACCATCAATCAGTCCTGAATAGCTATTAGTGGGGGTCCCGGATGGAATGGCGACGCCTTTGCCGATCAGCGAGGTTTTAATATTGGAAAGATCAGTGATGGCCGTTTGAATGTTTTCACTTAAGGTTTTAGTTGCCATTTAACGCTCCTTCCAATTGATTATTGAGGGTGCCAAGTTGGGTTGTAATAGATGTAATAGCAGATTCAGCTGCACCCAGCCGTGTTCCCAAAGGATCAAACCATGCCGCTTTATCAACTTCAGTGAAATAGTCCACGCCCTTGACGGGGGAATAACCGGCAGCACCCGCTGGACCAATCGGACCCACATCACCGGTATCGCCCTTTTCGCCTTGAATCCCTTGTTCACCAATCGGACCCTGAATTCCGGGATCACCCGGATCGCCTTTAGGTCCCTGAATGCCCGGTTCACCTTGTGGTCCGGCTTCACCGGTCAAACCCTGCAGTCCTTGGATCCCTTGATCACCTTTTGCGCCGGGCAGACCTTGGATTCCCTGAACGCCCTGATCACCTTTCGGACCTTGAGGACCCGTTTCTCCCGTCAGACCCTGTAGTCCTTGAATTCCAGAATCACCTTTATCACCCTTGGGACCTTGAAGACCTGGCTCACCCTGAGGTCCCGTTTCACCTGTCAAACCCTGCAAGCCTTGAATCCCTTGATCCCCTTTTGCGCCGGGAGGACCTTGGATACCTGGAATGCCCTGATCGCCTTGAGGACCAGCTTCACCGGTCAGACCCGGCAACCCTTGAAGTCCTTGATCTCCTTTTGCGCCGGGAGGACCTTGGATACCTGGAATGCCTTGATCACCTTTCGGGCCTTGGATCCCTGGCTCGCCTTGAGGACCAGTTTCACCGGTGAGACCCTGCAGCCCTTGAAGTCCTTGATCTCCTTTTGCGCCGGGCAGACCTTGGATTCCAGGATCGCCTTTATCGCCCTTAAGGCCTTGTTCGCCTGGTTGTCCGTCAATGCCGGGATCGCCTTTTGGCCCTGGCAAGCCAGGTTCTCCTTGAGCACCATTTTCTCCCGGCAGCCCTTGAGGGCCTCGTAACCCAGGATCACCTTTTTCACCAGCCGGTCCTTGAAGGCCAGCATCCCCCGGATCGCCTTTTGGTCCTTGAATTCCCGGAATACCCTGTGGGCCAGTCTCACCAGATGGCCCTTGGGGGCCTTGCAATCCAGGGTCGCCTTTTTCACCGGCTGGACCTTGAAGTCCAGCATCACCCGGATCACCTTTGGGGCCTTGAATGCCGGGCGGACCTTGCGGCCCAACTTCACCAGTACTGCCTTGAGGCCCAGGAATACCGGGATCACCTTTCGCTCCAATAAACTCCCCGGCATCAGCGCGTTCCACAACGATTAGTGCTTCACTACTGGCATGATCGGCTTTTTTCATTACCGATTGTGCATCTTCACCCAGTTTTATCATTTGCTGCTCCCATTGCAAAAGGAGTGACGGTTCAAAGGGTGGTTGGGGTGTATCAGCCTTAATTGATTGGTTGATACGGATCAATCCTTTTTCGCTTTGCCAAACCGGAATACCAGGATCCGCTTTTCCTTCCAACTGCACTTCAAAAGCCAAAATCCCGGCAGCCTGGGTTGTCGTAGCGGTCAGAATCCAGATAAAACGAACAGAATCACCATCGATTACCGGTATCATGAGAATCCGATCCGTCAAACGACCTAGTTCCGTTTTGACATGAATATTAAAATCGGTCACGTTAAGGCCATCATTCATTCTAGGAATCTCAAATACCAAACACTGAACCAGATGATCGTATTGACTCACGATCATCTCATCATAAAAAAGCTGTTTCTCTTTGACAGTCACCTTAAAATTTCGCATAGAATCTCCTTCCAAGTTTTACTCCTCCTCCGAATAATCCGGCCAATCGGTGATGGTCTCAACCACATCCCAGTTTTTATTCAGTGCCACACTCAGTTCGCTTTGAGAAAGCTTAGCGATATTGGCGGCGCCCAAACCAATGGCCAGCTTATCTTGACCCGTACGATCAGTCAGCCCCGCCAGTACATTTCTCAGACTGCTCTTGGTTAGATTGATACAGGGCGATAGGTCAATGGAAATGTTGACATTGACCAATTTCAACTCTTTAAGATTGGCTCGGCCCTCAAACATTCCCATTCCATATATGGCGTTGGTCATATCCAAATATGGCACCGACACTAATGCGGCGCAACCAGAAAAAATCCCCTGCAAGCGATAAGCGCTAAGTTTCATCGTAAATTCTTGAGGGACGGCTTGAAGTTTTCGACAGCCGTTAAAAAACCCGAGATAAAGGGCCACACTGTTATCATCAATGAAGACTGTTGCCTGGTTTAACAGATCAAAGTAGGCGATATCCGTCCAGAGACAGGGATACCAATCCACTGATACGCCATCAAAGCAGAAATAGGTCTCGCCGTATTCAATTGTAGCAGGATAAACCGTTGGATTATTGGGAAAATACATGGTCCAAACGACCTTGGTGGTCGGATATACTGCACTGACCCGGCTGTTGGAATAATTCCAGATATGTTCAACGCCGTATGTTGCCGCTGAATTATGATAGGTCTGTCCATCAGAGGTGACAACGGTGCCTTCTTCGAAGAAGAAATCATTGACCAAGTCTTTGGCATAGTGCATCCGCAGATAGCCGATTCGACCTTGTGCTAAGGCTTCCCATTGGCTTCTGGCCCAGACCATATCGGGGTTGGGCTGCCAGTGAAAATCGCTTTCTTCCGGCCAGACAATTCGGCCATTAATCATCGCTTCGACAATCGTCAATCCATTTGCCTTGAGGCCTTCAATCTCACGACCGTTAAATTTAATTCCCATCACTTACCTCATTTATCATACATACTTCAGGTACAAGGTGTTCGCATCCATCACTTCCGGGTAGGCTTCAACACAGAGCCATTTTTGACCGCCAAAGTATTCATTCATGTATTCATTGACGGCTGGGGGGACGTTTTTATCAATTGCTTCTTTGATATCCTCCGTTTTTAGCTTTGTGATCGTCGATTCAAAATCGGTAGAGACCCGTCCCAACTCTGCGATGTTCTTTTCCGGAGTATCCGGATAGCTGACTAGTTTGACAATCTGATGCTCCACTTCAATCCCACGAATCCGATCAATCAGTGTGACCTTATCACCAATGGCAATAGCTAGGATTCCATATTGATCGGGCAAAAGGCTGGCCAGATCAACCACCGAAGCGGTATAGACCCGATTGGGGATGGATAAACCAACTACTTTTTTCTGAGCCGCCGCCAGCAGTTCTTCCTTTAGCTGATAACGTTCATCGACCCAGACCTGGGTAATGACCTTACTGGTATATTGGTAATTTTCGACATAGGCCTTGCCGCCATTGATATCCTCAAAACTCAGTCCATCTTTGCCAAAGGCATACAGCCGGGTGACCAAGTCAAAGCTGTCTCCCCGGAGTTCACATTCTTTGATGTTGAGTTCATCGGAAAAATGAACGCCTTTATTGGTATAGCCTTGAGTCGTCGTGACGCGGATAATCTTCCCGATACAATCATAGCGAAAAATCACCCCGAATGTTTTTTCAGCCAGTCGCAGCAGATCCAGGGCATTTCCGGATTCCAGGGACAGTGTTTTTATCGATGTGATATTCGCAGCACCAATGAAAGACCAGCCCGTCCCAGCAAGAAGCTGGGTCAAAAGTCCAGTCAGGGTTATATCTTCTAATTGAAACAAGTGATACCCCGCCACCATAAAGTCCGATAAATCCAAAACGCAGCCAATGATGGTGGTTTGACCCCGTTCATCAATGCTTTTTATAACATAGCGGTTATCATCGGTCACAATCAGGTTTTCTTCAATCAGATCTTTATACAGTGGGTGTTTGACATAGATTTCAAAGGATAGGGTATCTTCACCGGTTTCCAGCAGTTCAGTAACATAGCAATTATCCAGCTGATCCAGTTCACCGATCGGCGTTTTGTTTTGACCCAGTAAGCTTAATATCATCATTTCACCTTTTTCTACCCAGTGGTTATCATCACACAATCAAAAACAAACACAGCACTATAATGGCGGCTTGAGATTTGATTGATCTGGGTGCTCACCAGCATAGAGTCAAAGCTCTGGCCTTCGATAAAGCGGTTGTTGAGGGTCACCACACATTTTTTCAAAGCCTGTTTTAACGCCTCAATATCAGCAAGCTTGCCGTTTTTAAAATAGCATTCCACTGCCAGTTTGCTGAACCGTTCCTTGGTTTTAAAGTAAATCGGCTTCGCAGCATTTTCTGGCCAGAAATAAGATGGGCTGTAGTCGCCCGGCGTATAAAGGCTGTTGGCATAAGTCGCATGGAAGGTTGATAATAGTACCGGTCCATTGCTATTGGTAATGTCGCAAACTGCCATCAGATTTTACCTCCTCGTAAGCTAAACGCCAGATCCCGAGAAACAATCGGGGTGATCGAATGACCCACGGCTTTTTTATCCAGCTCGACGGTGGTGTAGATATAAATCGGTGTGGCACTGCCACCATCCAGCAAGCCACTATCTCGGTTGGTTGATGAAGTTCTTCCGGTTAACCCATTTGATTGGGTACTCACATCCAGGGTGGTCGGGATGGCACCGAGCATATCGCGAGTGACCATCGCCATTTTTCTGACAAAACCAATCCCAACGCCAGCACCCATGTTTTCTCCAATATCCGCATACACTGTCGATGGTGAGTGCATCCCTAAGAGATTTCTGACACCGTCCGTAACGCCACCAAAGAAACCGGTGACCTTATCTGAAAGCCACTGCCCCATGGACATGATCCCGTCCCATAAGCCTTTGACGATGTTGATCCCCACATCATAAATCGCCTCAGCTGCCTGTCCCAGACCGCTCACGAGAGCGATAATGATTTCAGGCAGCGCCGCAATCAGTGTGGGAATGGCGGCAATCAGGCCGGTGACCAGGGCAATGATTAAGTTGATCCCGGTTTCAATAATCAGCGGCAGGTTATTAACAAAGTAGTTGATAAACGAATTGATCAGCTGCGGCAGGGCTTCAATGAAAATCGGTAAAGCATTGATCAGTCCTTGGGCCAAGCCTGTGATTAAGGCGAGAGCCGCTTCAATTAAGAGTCCGGCGTTATCCATCAGGGTTTGGGCCATCAGGATGACACACTCGACGATCTTTGGTACCAGTTCTGGCAGTGCCTCAGCAATCCCGGTAATCAGAGTGGCCACCATCACCATAGCACTTTCGAGAATAGCCGGAAGATTGTCCAGAATCCCCTGGGTTAAGGCCAGCACCAGCTGGAGAGCACCATCGGTTAGTTGTGGCAGAGCCGAAATCAACCCTTCCAGAAGTGTGAAGATCAATTGATTGGCGGTATCGAATAGCATCGGCAGATTAGCAAGCAGTGAACTGCCCACCGCTCCAACGATGTCCATTCCCACCTGAACAACGGCGGGCATGTTACTCAGGACCATATCGGCAATCCCGCCAACGGTACTGCCAATGACCTGGGAGATTTTGGTAAAGTCGCCACCAGCATCTTGCAGGCCTTTGGTAAAGTCACCCAGCAGCGCCACACACTCCTCGGCCATAATCTGAAGCTGGGGCAGCAGTACCGTGCCAAGGGCATTTTTAGCTGCATCGCTGCCGGATTTTAAGCGCTGGACACTGTCGTCAAATTTCCCCAGCTGGGCCAGGGTTTCATCACTCAGCACAGCGCCCATCCGTTTGGCTTCGTCGGTGAGTTCAGCAATGCCGGCTGATCCCTGGGCAATCAGGGGATTTAATTCCTGAGCCGATTTCCCAAATATCTTCATGGCCAGAGCATCCCGTTCCGCGCCTTCTTCCATTTTGCCGAGAGCGTCAATGGTTTCCCAATAAACATCTTCGCCATTTCGGAGCGAACCGTCTGCATTTGCGACAGATATTCCTAATCGATCATAAGCTTCAATCATATCCGCTGAACCATCCCGAGCTGAAGACATCGACCGGATCTGTTTGGCCATGGAGCCAGTGAGGGTTTCCATAGAGACATCGACTAACTCTGCCGCATATTTATAAGCTTGAAGACTTTCAGCCGATACTCCGGCTACCGTAGCAGTCGTCAGGATTTCATCGGCATAGGCAGCAGCTCCTACCGTCATATCGGTTAAAGATTTGGCCGAGGAAACGGCTGCAGCACCTACCGCGACAAAGGCGGTACCCATGGCGATACCGATGCCTTTGAGCGTCCCACCTAACGCACTAAATTTACCGCCGGAACTTTCTGCTTTATTGGCGGTGTCATGAAGAGACTTGCCAAACTGCTCGGCCTGTTTTTCGGCATCATCAAACTCATCTCCGATTTCAGTCAGGGCTTTTTCATTTTGTTTGATTTCATGCTCCAGCCCATTGAGGTGGGCCTTGGCATTGTTTAGTTGGATCGCCCAGTTCTGGGTGCGCCGATCATTCTCGCCAAAGGAGGTGGCAGCATTGTCCAGGGCTTTTTCCAGGGCTTTGATCTTATCCTTCTGGGCATCCATTTCTTTGTTTAATAATTGATTCCGGGCGGTAACCGCTTCGATGCTTTTATCCTGTCGGTCAAACTGAGACTCGACCAGCTTCATTTCACTGCCTAGCACCTTAAGGGATTGATTGATATCCCGGAGGGCGTTCTTAAATTCTTTTTCGCCTTCAACCCCGATTTTCAAGCCAAAATTATCTGCCACAATGCATCACCTCCTTGATTTTTGGCATGAAAAAACACCATACGCACGATAAGCTGGTGTTTCGATTGCTAAATATTCTGATGTAATTTCTATGGTATTTTCTCATGGAATAATATCATCAATGGTCCATTCCCGTTTTGGTTTCTCGATCCCCAAGAACTGTTTATGACAGGTCCAAAGATCAAGCAGCTGACCCAGTGGCATCAGCCAGACCTGATCCTCAGAACGGTTTAAATGCACCGTGCCATAATATAAAAGTCGAGTAAACAATGCGGCATCATCTACTCGACTTTCACGTTTTTTAAGGGTTCACCATCAGCGGTATTATCCTCGCTTTCCACATGACGCTTGGTGCCACGCATCATGGCTTCGGTGATGGCATTTTTATAATCAGCCAGCTCCAGCGGGGTGGTTAAGAGCTCGACGGCTTCTTCGGTAAGCAAGGGTTTCTTTTCTTCATTTTGAAGATTATGAATCAGGATGCTTTGGTTGGCCAGCAGGGCAATCAGCCAGGTTACCTCATCCAGAGCCATTTCAAAGTTTTCATTTTTCATTAGTGTTTCACCCAGGTTGGCAAGGCCGCCATAGCGTTTGGCGATTTCCTTGGTGGCTTTGGTGGTAAAGATCAGCGGATATTCCACACCACCGATTTTTACCTTTGCCATTCGATCAGTATCCGTCATCATGGGGTACCTCCGATACTGGCCATGGTATTTAACCAGGTCTTTGCTTCAGCCTCGGTTGGAAAGGTGGCTTCTTCTTTCCAAACATCCAGCATATCGGTTAGGATGGTGCCTTCAATGGTCGGGGTTTGGAAGTTGATGGCTTCCCCTCGAGTTTCCATACTTTCAGATGGGACACCAAATTTTACCTTGGTGAGCCAGATGGCTCGAAAGCCACGGATATTGTTTTTAATGCTGGTGGCATAAAAACCGACTCCGACAAAAGCGCCATCGTCGGAGCCTTTGGCAGTCATTTTTTTATTGGTCCCAGATTCAATAGTCGTCAGGGTATGCCCTAAGATAAGCGCTCGGGTTTCATAGTCCAGATGATCCCCATTGAGTGTCAGCTTACCGGATTTAAACTCTTTGACATTTTCAATGATCCGGTCATCGCCCCGCAGCACCCCTTCATTCACTTCGATATTCATATCAGCTTTGATCGCATAAGCCATAATTCGGCCTTCTGCATAGCTAGTGTCGGTTTCGGTTTCTGTCAGTTTTGAACAGATGAGATATTTAAGTCCTATTTGTGCCATTTATACTTCCTCCACTTCATAGTCTTTTGCCACATCGATGGCATAATGGTAATAGCCGGTGTCGTCTTCATGACCAACATAACGCCGATCGGTGATGACAAACCCGGCTTTAATTAAAGCTGTTGTGAGTCGATTTTTTAAAACAATGTAATTGTTCTTGCAAAAAATCGAAATCCGTACCTCCTCAACGGTGCGAAGGGGTAGATCGTCGCCGTAGAGTGCAAAGGTATCTGTCAGCGGGGTCACCACCATATACTCATAGGCGGGTTCTTCCGAAAATTTCCCGGTTTCCACCGAAATATTGAGTCCACTAATGATCTGATTGAGTTCGATTAGACTGTTCATAGGCTTTCGATCTCACTTTCCAGTTTGTTTTTCATCGCTTCAACACAAGCCTTTCGCGACTTTGCCCGGGCTGGTTTTAGAAAAGGTTTCGGCAGTTGGCCGCTTTTGCCGTATTCCAGAATATTGGCAATCTTGGCATTGCTTTCGCCACCGGAGCGGGGTTCGGAAAAACCAATTTTAAGATTGTAATTACCAGCGCTGTCTTTTTTCACCGGGGATATCCCCAAGGCCGCTTCCAGCTCGCCGGTGGAGCGACTCTTAAGTTTCGTTTCACTGCCAATGACCGCGCTGAGATTGCTTTTGACTTTTTCAAGCACCACGTCACCGCCTGCTTCTAAAACTCTGGGAATGATTTCATCGGACTTTTCAGCAAGGGTTGAAATTTTGAGCAGAAAATCGTCTGGCATTTTGATCGTAATTTTAGCCACTGGTTTCCATCCTTTCACAGAGCGCTTCGATGTACATCCCGCGACCTTTCACATCCTCAACTGAAACGATGTTATAGCGCCCGGTATCACAGGCGATTACCATACTGGTTTTAACAACAATGCCGGGAATACTACGAAAGCGAAAAAGCGCTGAGGCATTGGTAAAAATGGCTCGATTTTTCCAACTTTCATTGCCATGGCGATCCTCCTTATAGGCTCTGATTGAAACAATAATCGTATCGCCTTTGTTTACAAACCCTTCCGCATCCTTGATCGGTTGGGTGCTGATCAGATCAATAAAGGTATTCATTTTTCCGTAGCTCATGATAACCAAACCTTTCAAATAATAATCAAAACGTTCAAAAATAATTCTTGACATATTCTTTCCACTATGATACGTTAACAACATAAACATAGTAGCTACTAGCTACTATGTAAAAATATTAAAGGAGGGCAATATAATGCCTATTTCAAACACTCCAATTACAAAAAGTACTTCTTTAACAGATTTGATTACCTATTCACAGACTGAAATTCAAAACCTATTAGTTGATGAGGAGTTCATGGTACGCGATCTATTCCTCGGCTATGAATGGAGTCGAATTGATGTAGGTAACCGCACCCGTCTCGGCAGTTCATTTTTTGCTTTTGCTCAGGGGGCAGGCGCTACACAAGTTTTACCTTTAGGTAAAACACCACAAAACCAACAACGATACAGGAAAATATAATATTTTACACCTTCCAATCCTTATTCATTTGCAACAGCCTGTTGACCACAGACCAAACCTGGCTGCTGGCCTGAACATTGTCGGCAAAAAAGCCCCCGGTGCTGCCATCCCGGCTTTCATAGAAATGGGAGGACAGCATAATCACCGCCTGTTCGGTGGTCGGGTGCATGTCATGCTTTGAGTAAAAGCCATCTTCTTTTTTCTGATAGCTTTCTGCATAAGCGATGGCAGTAAAGATCAGGTTTTGTAATAGCGCATCGTCTTGGTTATGCTCAAGAATCAGATTGGCTTTGACTTTTTCCAGGAGTGTCTGCATCACTGCCACCTCATTTCATTAGTATATTTCTGATTGATTACTCTAACTTCATCAAACCCGCTGCTTTAAGCTTTGCAAGCAGGTCATTAAAATCCGTTACTAATCCCGCAATGGTAGTCGCGGTGCTATCGACTTGATTGGCAGCTTGGGGTAGGCCCAATAAAACAGCACCCTCTTTCATTTCGAGGGTGCCGCCAATCACGGTTTTATCACCGCCATCGGTTGTATAGTTCTTTGTGGTATAACTCATGGTCCACCTATGCCTTTTGTTTCAGGGTCTTAATGGCTTCTGGTAAGATCAGCTTGCCATCGACTCGTTGGGTGGCCATAAAACCCACCTGGCCAGTGGTAGCGAAAAGTTCATTGAGCCGTTTAAAAGACCGGCCTTGACGGTCCGCCACCCAGTAATAGCTAAAGTCACCAAAGGCGATGGTCTTAGCGCCAGCTGCGATGTTTGGCACATAAGCCGAGGTTTTTACTGGTCGATTGAGAATCGTATCGGGGGTTCCAGCGGTAATCGATGGCTGCCAGATATAGTTGCCATTGCCATCTTTGAGTTTCCGGATGGCTTTAACGGTCGCATCGTTGAGAATAAAGGTAGCACTTTTACGGTAGGGGGATTTAAGAGCATAGAACAGATCCATGATCTCATCCACCGTAATGGCGGTGGCACTGGCTGCGGTAATCCCATCCTGGGCGCCGCCGGTGGCATTGAAGATCCCGGTTGGTTTACCGTTGCCATCACCAATGAAGAATGCTTCTTCCTCTTTGGCACCGATGCGGCGGGCGAATTCTTTGGCAATATAGGCTTCCAGATTAAAAATGGAATCATTGAGCAGTTCTTCAGAAACCTTCAGCATCGTTCCCAGCTTATAAGCACTGATGGAAACCTGACCAAAGGAGTCATCGCTCTCAGGTACAGCTCCTTCTTCATCAATCCAGGATGCCGTCCCCTTGGTGGCCACCACCGGGATTTTACGATCGCCGCTGGCGGTGGTGATAACCTTGGCCAGAGTTCTAAAGATATTTTCTTCTTCCAAGCCTTCCACCAGGGTGCGTTCAAACTCATCGGGAACCAGATAGCCACCTTCACTGTCGCTGCCAATTTGCAGGGCATTGGTAATCTCAAAGCTTAAGCTTTTATTGCGCATGGCGTTCCAGAATGAAGCTGCATACTCATCGCTGCCACGACCGGTTTTCGACTCAGTAATACCAGTTGGTTTTCCGGTAATCGGGGTATTGATCGGTTTTGAAAACTCCAGATCCAGGGTCTGTTGACGCTCCAGGCGATCAATCTCTTTTCCCAGATTTACCACATCCGCTTCCATTTTTTCATAGACTTCAATATCGGAAGCCGCTAAGATGCCATCCTGCCCCCGTTTCTGATCGAGGAACGCCTTCGCATCCTCCCAGATTTTGGCTCGTTTTTCACGTAATTCTAAAATTCTTTTCATATCAGTTTCCTCCACTTATTTAATCAAATTTAATCGTGTCTCAAACACGTCAACCGGTATTCCTTTAGGGGTTATTAGCTTAGGGATTAGCTTATCCAGCAGGGAGTTGGTCACTGCCTGCCGGGAAAAGCTGTAATTCTGGGCACCATCACAAGTCTCTCGTTCATCAAAGAGCATTTCATCTGCAAAGCCTAGTTCTAAGGCCTTATTGGCGTTAAGCCAGGTCTCACCGTCCATCAGTTTTGACAGTTTCGCCCGGGGTTGGCCGGTTTTAAGCTCATAGGCATTAATAATGCTCTCCTTCACCTCTTCCAACATTTGGATGGCTTTTTTCATTTCAGCACTGTCGCCAATCGCCACCGTCAAGGGGTTGTGAATCATCATCAGACTGGTGGGCGAGACCTTGACGTTTGTTCCGGCCATGGCAATCACCGAAGCAGCACTAGCAGCAATTCCATCAATCTTGACTGTGACATTGCCCTTATAATCCATCAGCATGTTGTAAATTTGACTGGCGGCAATGCAATCCCCGCCGGGACTGTTAATCCAGATATCAATGTCGCCTTCACCAGAGACCAGTTCTGATTTAAACTGCTTGGGTGTCACTTCGTCGCCGAACCAGCTTTCTTCGGCAATGGCGCCATTCAGGTACAGGGTGCGTGACCCATCTTCATTTTTAATCCAATTCCAGAACTTCTTCATTCGTTTCCTCGCTTTCATTTGTGTTGGTATTTGCAAAGGCACCCGCATCCTCCAGTTTTGTCATGGCACCATTAATCAGGTAAAGATCACCGCCCAGTTCTTCTGGGATTTGATTGAGGTTTTCCAGCTCCCGGATATCATTAGTGGACAACCAGCCGTTTTGCCTGCCAGTGGCGTAGCCGGCCATGCGGGAAGCATAGTCCCCACGCAGTAGGCCATCCACCGAAAAGCGGATAAAGTATTGGCTCTTTTCACTGTCACTGAGTAGGGCTTTCTGCATCGATTGTTCCCAACGAATCACCCAGGGATCTAAAGTGTATTTGACAAACTCCAGCGACTGCTGCTCAATGTTGGAAAAACTGGACTTCTCCAAGTCTCCAATCATATGGGGTGGGATCCTGAAAATCCGGGCGATTTCATTGATCTGAAACTTTCGGGTTTCCAGAAACTGAGCCTGTTCCGGGGGAATGCCGATGGAAGTGAAGCGCATCCCTTCCTCTAAAACAGCAATCCGATGGGCGTTGCTGCTGCCCTGATAGACAGCGTTCCAGCTTTCCCGGACCCGTTTGGGATCTTTAACAACACCAGGATGCTCCAAAACGCCTCCCGGATTGGCGCCGTTGCTAAAAAACTTGGAGCCATACTCTTCAGTGGCGATGGCCATCCCGATGGCGTTTTTGGCCATGGCAATCGGTGAATAGCCGATTAATCCATCAAAACCAAGGCCCGGGATATGCAGAACCATTTCTTTGCGCATCACTACTTCACCCTTATCGCTCTGATATCTGTAGAAAAGTTCTCCATTTGAGGCTCGATCAACCGTTATTTTGTCTGGCATTAAGGGATATAGCGCCAACACCTGTCCCCTTCCATCCCGAATAATCTGAGCATAAGCATTGCCCCATAATAAAAGATGACTCATCAATGTTTCTCGAAACACGAAAGAAGTCATCTCCGGATTTGGTTCATGCTGGAGGAGCTGATATAAGCAGTGCCCCTCGGCTTTTTCTTTGCCATTGTCAGTGTACTGATAGGTGTGAAGCGGTAAGCTGGCGATGGTTTCGGCCAGGATCCGCACACAAGAGTAAACAGCGGTGGTCTGCATCGCCGTTCGTTCATTGACAGTTTTCCCGGCGGTGGTCCCACCGAAGAAAAAACTGAAGGGGTTGTTGTCCAGATAGTTTTTTGGTTTATCGCGAGAATGGAATAGATCTCTTAATCGACTCATGGGTTCCTCCTTAAAAATGGGTGTAAAAAAAGCACCGTTCATTTCTGAAAGGTGCTTGGCCATATAGATTTGAGCTATTTTGTTTTTACGAATCCATCTTCAATTCGATTTAAGATTGGACAAAAATAGTTGTAATCATGAACAATATTTGCTTCAGTATTTGACATTGAGGAAGCAACACTCCCAACGTATGCAGGTGGCGATGAACACGGTCCTTTTTCATATGTTGCTGCAATTGTCTCTAATTGGTTTTTAAGAACATCAGAAAATTTTGCAAACAGTTCATATGAAGAAAATTTTGTACCGATGTTTGAAGACAAAATATCATTAATCTCATTCCATACTGGAATAAGGCAACCTTGATTATTTAAAATATGCATCTCTGGGTTCATTTAAAATCCTCCTGTTTTTTAATTTCTAATTTTTTCTCAACACTTTTTATTTGATTGGCTACGCTTTAGTTTAAGGATGTGCAGGTGGGTTATTTAATAAGAAGTAAGTGATTCCTTTTATCGGAATACCACCTTTTTCATACCTACCAAAGCCCCAAACGTCTTTTCTTTCAATCATTAGCTCGAAGAGTATTAATCCAAAAAACAATCCAGACTGCGTCACATTACAGTTGCAAGCCTTAAATAGCGGTTCATAAACCGTACCTTCCCAATGACTCCCCGGTATCCAGCTTGAAGTGTTTATGTCACTCCCATCAATTCTGTTATTTAATTCGTTAATAACCTTTTGGTAATCATCATCGGATAGTTTTTTTCGCCATTTTTGATATTCTTTCTCATGAGGTACGCTCTTTATGTATTTTCCTGCTTCAATAGAATATAACATTGGAAATCCCCCTTAAATTTTTGTATTAACTCTTTTTCAGTTTGATTAATTCTCCCGCAGCTTTTAGCCTTCTATCCGGATCTTCCGATTTTAACTCTTGTTCCAATACGATTAATGCTTCTTTGAATAATTCTTCAAATTTTTGAGAATTTTCATCTACAATTGCAGTGGTATTGTTTGTCAGCAAGTCCAATTCTGCTGTTTCTAACGATTTGGGATATTTGCAAATCGTATTACGGTTTGCCATTAATTTTTGGATATCAGCTGGTAAGTCTGATAATTTTATTTTATTCACCCACTGTATTTTTCTTCTGTGACACATCCCGTCATCATCATTGTCAAAGGCTGATTCATAATAATAGTCATCCGCAATACCAACGTGTGCGTATTCTTTCTCACTAATTAATACGATATCACCCTTTTGAATAGTATTTACGAATGTATTAACCTGTCCAAGGGCATTTCCTAATTTGTGTCCAGTCAGATTGGGATATTTTTGTTGAAGTCTGGTCCGAATCTCATCCTTTCCAACGTTCTGTAAATTATCGATTCCTGGCCACCCAATGCAGACGAAACCATCTTGAATAAATTCATTTACACGATCTTTAGTTTTATTATGCGGTTTTGTTTTTAATTGAAAAACTTCCATAACTAGATTCATCCCCTTTTCGTATTTATGCGTCACGAAGCGTGACGTTTCTTACGTTTAAGATACACCTTCTAATTATTTTTGTCAATGTTTTTTTATAAAATTAAAATCCCACGTTCATCATAAACACTCCCACCAATATTCCCACCACAACGAATCGCCCGATCCAGTGCCATAATCGAAGCCACGGCCCCATCAATCCGCTCGGTGGATTTCTCTTTATCCGGTTTGATGTTTCCAGCCGGATCAGTCCGTACAAAGATGTTATCCATCATCCACCTCAGCACCGGATGGCCACCATGGGCGATCTTCTCCTCCAAGGTCAGCTTCATCAGCTCCTTGGTTGGGGGTGACATATCCTTAAAACCTTGACCAAAGGGTACGACGGTAAAACCTAATCCTTCGAGGTTCTGTACCATTTGAACAGCTCCCCAGCGGTCAAAAGCGATTTCTCGGATGTTATACTTGGTGCCCAGTTCATCGATGAAGTTTTCGATAAAACCGTAATGGACCACATTTCCTTCGGTTGTTTGCATCTGTCCCTGCTTTTCCCAAACGTCATAGGGGACGTGATCACGCCTCACCCGCTGTTCGATATTTTCCTCTGGGATCCAGAAAAAAGGCATGATGACATACTTTTCATCATCATATTTCGGAGGAAAGACCAACACAAAGGCAGTAATATCAATCGAACTTGAAAGATCCAGGCCGCCATAACACTCTCGGCCGAGCAGCTCGTCCGGGTCAATCATCTGACTACACTGATCCCACTTTTCCATCGGCATCCACCGAACCGACTGCTTCACCCATTGATTGAGCCTCAGCTGTCGAAAGAGATTCTCTTCAGCGGGGTTTTCCTTGGCATTTTCGCAGGCAACCTGAATCTTTTCAATGTCAACGGTGATGCCCATGGATGGATTGGCTTTTTGCCATACCTTGGGATCGGTCCAGTCCTCGTTTTCTCCGGCACCATAGATGACCGGATAAAAGGTTGGATCAATCTTCCTTCCAGCCAAAATATCCTCAGCCTTCTGATGAACCTCCCAGCAAATGGAATGGCGGTCAGTTCCGGCGGTGGTGATTAAAAAATACAGTGGTTGTTTTCTGGCATCGCCGGAGCCGTGGAGCATGACATCATAGAGGTTTCGATTGGGTTGGGCATGTAATTCATCAAAGACAACCCCATGAACGTTAAGACCATGTTTCGTATATGCTTCTGCCGATAAAACCTGGTAGAAGCTACCCAGTGGCTTGTAGACCAGCCGCTTCTGGGATAGGATCGGTTTGATTCGGGATTTTAAAGCTAGACACTGATCAACCATATCCACGGCCACATCAAAAACAATTGAAGCTTGTTGGCGATCGGAGGCACAGCCGTAGATTTCACCACCATGTTCATAATCGCCACAGGTTAGAAGCAAGGCCACTGCAGCAGCCAGCTCACTCTTGCCTTGTTTTTTGGCTATCTCAATGTAGGCCGTGTTAAACTGCCGGGCCTGATTGGGTTTCATAATCCCAAAAACATCTCTTATTATCTGCTCCTGCCAATCAATCAGCTCAAAGGGCTGGCCATGCCATTGGCCTTTGGTGTGCTTGAGACAATTGATAAACGAAACGGCTAGATCGGCTCGGTTCTGATCAAAGATGGATGTCTTTTGTATGAATGGGGTTGGTTGATAATTTTCCAGATAACGCATGGCCGCCTGCTCCTTTCTTTGAGATAATGCTGTTTTTAACTGTTAAAATAGGTCAGGATTCCTTCCAGAATGCCTTGCGCTTCCAGCTCAGCGCCGCCATTACTAAAGAAATGACAGTCACTGGGCGATGTGGCAAACAGACCTTCGGTAATAATCGCAGGCATGTTGGAGTAGGTAACGTCAGAATCATCTCGCTGGATAATGCCCCGGTTGGCTAAACCCATGCGATTGCACAGCCCATTAAGTACCAACTGGGCCAGTCTTAAGCCATTGGCACTGCCCGGATAACAAATGACCAGGGTACCGCTGGATTCCGGACTGGCTGATCCGTTGTGATGGATGCTGACAAAAATATCGGCATTGTTCTCATTAGCGATAAACGGACGATCACTTAGGGCCATCCAGTGATCATCGGTTCGGGTATAAACAACTCTGAATCCCCGTTCTTCTAGTAATTGACCCAGCCGCAGGCTCACCAACAGGTTCATATCCTTTTCCTGGAGGTTGCCGCAGGCTCCCGGATCTGATCCGCCATGGCCGGGGTTGATGCAGACCAGCTGACCGTTTCCAGCTGTCAGCGGTTTAACGTTTGGTGTCGGACTGGTCGTTTCAGTTTGATTAACTGCTTGTGGTATTTCTATCCCCAGTGATTTCAAGGTTTCAGTGCCAACAATCCCATCAACAGCCAGCCCATTCCTTCTTTGAAAATCAGTGATAGCCGCCTGGGTTTCCGGACCAACAGCGCCGTCCGCCGTAATACAGTAGCCATTTTTTGTGAGCGCTTCCTGAATCAATCTGATTTCGCCCATCAGGACGACGTCGGACTTATCGCCATAAATACCATCCTGGTCCAGTCCGTGGTAGGCTTGCAAGGCCAAAACCGACTTTTGGGTTCTACTTCCGAATACGCCGTCAACCGTTCCGGCATCATAGGCGCAGAAGTTTAAATCCCTTTGCAATTGGGCCACATCGGTACCCATCGTTCCACTTTCAAGATACATATTTTTTCCTTTCCTTGCTGGCCATTAGGCGGGTGTAGTTGTAATAATGACCAACAAAAAAGCACCCCCAAAAGAGATGCTTTAAAATACTATTTTCTGTTTAACTGATTGCTGCCTCGGCTGAATTACTGACTGCCTGCCGCAAAATGCCTATATCAAACCCGGCGGTTTTGTAGCCTTCCAAAATGATGCTGTAGTAGTAACAGCTTGGCAGCCCCAAGGGGCGGTTCTCATTCATGAGGTAGACCATGGCATTGGTCAGCCGTTTACCCAAGCGGACGGTGATGGTTTCTTTTCGATAAAGAATCGGCCAGCCCTCATAGTGGTCCAGAGCCGCTTCGTCTTCCGGGGTGATTTCCCAGACCAGCACCGGCACCTGACTACCCTGTTGGGGTTTAATGGTGGCTACCGCGCCATCGTGGGGGCCTTTAAAGAACAGTTGGTAGCCATCAAGGATGATGGACTCAACCACCCGAGCGGTGGGGCAGCGTTTGGCCATTTGGGCCAGATTTAAGTTTGAGCCATAGGCCAGATAGAGTTTAGTCTTCATGTCTTTTTCCTCCTTTTGAACCGGGGGCAGCTCATGCCACCCCGTACCGCCATGCTGCCGAGCCGGTCAGGGCTGCCGTTAAATGTTCGCGACAGTTGGCAAACTCGCTACCAATAAAGCCGATACGGTTTAAGTAGGTGCGCATGGCAAACTTTTCATTTTCCACTTGGGGCTTCTTGGCAGAAGCACACTTTTGGGTTAATGCCTGATTGTTGATAGCTAGAGCCAAAACAATGTAGCTTCTGATTTTTCCGGCGTGGAGGGTGCTGTTGAAGCCCCGCAACTCGACCGTATGGTGGCCGGTAAAAAAGCTGTGCAGGTTCAGGAAATGGTAGCGGCTGTTGTGGTAGTGAGTGCTGCGGCTGTCGTTGTAGCCGTCATACCAAATATCTTCAAGTTCGGCCATGGTGGTGGGCTTCTTATTTTTCAGTTTTTCGATCAGAATACCATCCATCTTTTTACAGTAGACCATTCGCTGAGGAGCAATCTCCAAAGCTTTGTAGAAAAGGTCGTTCTTGCTAGCGATGATGTTAATGAAGTTTTTAATGCTGCGGGGTGAGTGGTCTTTTCCATCCAGATGGATGTGGATGCCGCAGGAGCTGTTGGTAAATGCTCCGGCTCGTCTAAGCAACCGTACCAACTCTTGCAGGGTGTTCATGTCTTCCCGGTAGGAAAGAATCGGGCTGACCAGCTCGACGCTGTAGTCTCTGGTAGCTGCTACCCTTCGTCCCTGCGATTTTTTCTGGCAGTTGATGCTGCCGTCGCTCATAAACTTCCAGACCCGGCCATCCGGGGCGGTGACCTTTTTGGTGTCATAGTAGGACCCGCCTTCTTCGTAGGTGCCGTTTAGGAAGCTGGCAGCAACTTTAGCAGCCTTTTCTCTGGTAATCCCGGTGAACTCAATTTCAATCCCAAATTTTGCTGTTAACATCATTTCGTACTCCTTTAAAGTGTATTTGTTCCTTTTGCATGTACATATATCACTCTAAACGACATTAATAGCAAGTCAATTCTTTAGAAATACAAAAGAATTACTCTGTGTCTGATTTTTTTCTGCTTTTAAAAGCCGCACTACCTGACAACTTCGACAAAAGAATTTTTCGAGTGGTTTTATATTCGTCTCCGATAAAACCCAATCGTAGTAAGAAGCAACGAAAAGCGTATTTTTCATTGATCATGGTCTTTGCGATCGACGATATACGCTTTTGCGTTTTGGCCATCTCACAAATGGCGGCAATAAACTGGGTGTATGCTAGGATGGCTTCGGGCTCCGAATCAGCTTTAAACCAAGGGAAGGAAATGGTATCCTGAGACTGTTCAACCGATAGTGCTTCAATGCCAAGGGCTTTTTTAATCAGCTCACCTTTTCCTGTAATTAGATTTTCAAGGTTTGTCATGGCTTCATCGGTGAAGCCTTCCTTGGGTATTTCAATAACGAGAATGTCATCACTTTCGTTTTCGGTTGGGTTTTCTGCTTTTTCAAACGTGAATCCTTTTTCCCGGAGGTTTTCCAATAGGCTATCGACTACCGTTTCGAGAGTCGTTTCAGCAACAACCAGGGTTCCTTGCTTATCCACCTCAAAGCTACCAATGGTGTAGGCAAAGGATGGTACCCCTTGGTAGATGGGTTGAAATTGCAGTATTTCACCAATAGTTGCCACCAGAGTCTTTCGATCACAGTCTGTAAACTGGTATTTCATTGTCATGGTCGTTCACCATTTGCCCTTTCGTCTTCACCGTTTCTATCAATCACCAGCCAGGAGTCAACTCCAGCGATTAACCCAAGGCGACTGCCACAGTCCCAGCGAACGTGAATGGTACCAATGGCATCAATACAGTCCACTGTACCGGTTGCCCCTTTAGGAAGTGTTGAGTAGGGATCATACATATAAATCAGCCGAACCCGGTCGCCTTTTTTGACATGTGTTAAGCTTTGAGGTTTCATTTTTTGCCACCATTTTTCTTTTTACTGTCGAGAACCAGCTCAAAGCGCTTTTCATAAATCAGACCTTGTAATTCTGTGGGTCCGTAGATGAGCACTTCGTCGCCATTTTCGCTGGTGTCCGCAAGGACGATGTCTTTACCGTAGCGGCCAACAACCTGGTAGACTTTCTTTTTGTTTCCGGTTATGAGTAATGTACCTTTGTTCATGATCTTATCTCCTTTAAATGTAGTTTTGTTGTGTCCATATATCACTCAAAAGGTAGTAATTAGCAAGTAGTATTTGACATCGTTGGTTGGTTATTCGTCTTTTAAAAGGTCGGAATAAGGAATCGTAGCACCATTTCGAATAACAGAAATCCCATCGTCGGACCCAGTGGTTTCGATGTAGCGTTTGACAATCACGTCGCAGTATTTGGGATCCAATTCTGAGGTGTAACAGACACGCCCCATCTGTTCACAGGCAATCAGGGTGCTGCCGCTGCCACCAAAGGAATCCAACACGATGTCGCCTTCTTTACTTGAGTTGCCGATGAAATAACCACATAGACCAACCGGCTTCATGGTCGGGTGTTCGCCGTTTCGCAGTGGTTTATCAAACCGGATTAGAGTTGTCTGTTTCCGATCGTTATACCAGGCATGGCCAGCGCCTTCTTTCCAGCCATAAAGGACCGGTTCATGCTGCCACTGGTAGTCCTGTCGGCCCATAACCAGAGAGTTCTTGACCCAAACCAGGCATTGCCTTAGGACGTACCCGGCTGCTCGAAAAGCCGTACGAAAATTGTACCCTTCGCTGTCAGCGTGGAAAACATAGATGGGTGCACCCTTTTTTGACTGTTCAAACATCCGCTCAAAGGCCGCGGTCAAAAACTCCAGGAAGGCTACGTCTCCAAGCTTGTCATTTTGAATCTTGAGTTTTTCCTTAGTGCCACCATGGTAGTCAACATTATAAGGTGGGTCGGTCAGAACGAGGTCCGCCATCTGGCCTCCCATCAGGGTATCAATATCGTCTTTCAGGGTGGAGTCTCCACAGATGAGTCGATGTTTTCCTAGCAACCAAACATCGCCGAGTTGGGTCATCGGATTTGTGATCTCTTCCAAAGCCTGGTCCGGATCAAAGTCATCCTCCTTAGCATCCTGTTCGCCAAATAGTTCATTGATTTCAGTCATATCAAAACCGGTCAGTGATAAATCAAAACCGCTGTCATCAAGATCTTTAAGCAGATCAGTTAACAGCGGCATATCCCAATCACCGGAAACCTTGTTAAGGGCAACATTTAAAGCTTTTTCTTTTTCATCATCCATATCGACAACCACACAATCCACTTCTTTTTCGCCCAACTGGGTTAACACCTTAAACCGCTGGTGGCCGCCGACAATATTGCCAGTCCGCTGGTTCCAGATGACCGGCTCTACATATCCAAACTCTGTAATAGACCGCTTGAGCTTCTCATACTCGGCATCGCCGGGTTTGAGATTTTTTCGGGGATTGTATTTGGCATGTTTTATTTTCTTCACAGGTATTTTTTGAATTTCCAATCTGTTCCCTCCTATATTTTTTATTCGCCACGTCGGGCCGTCAACAACCGCTCCATCACATCATCATGGGGATTGCTGCCTTTAAATTCCTGAGCGCAGTTTTCTTTAACCACCTGATAGATTTGATACCAGAGGTTATTTGACAATTTCATAAAGCTTTGAGACATCGAAACAAAGGGCGACGGGATCGCATTGCCAGTGGTGGGATGTTTGGCTAAAAAACCAAACTCGGTAATCGATTCTTCACACTGGATCCAGCGGGATACCGCCATGGCGTACTGCTCAATGAGTTGCGTCGTCACATGCTGGGCGCATCCCCGTTCAGCCAGCCATTGCCAGGTAATTTCATAAACTTCAGCCGCCATCAGCGTTTTGCCACTTTTCTGGATGGCACTGAGATAGTCTTTGGGCGGTGGCATGTCTTGGCCTTCCAGCTTGGCAGTGTCGGAAAATTCCAGCACTGTCAACTTTCGTTTACCAGGGTTACCGTCCATCAGCTTATCCACTAATGCTTTTTTCTTTTTTCCGGCTCCGACTCTGGAACCACCGTGACCGTTGGCCATCTAACACACCGTCCTTTCCTGATTTTTCCTATACCACCTCTTGAAATCGCGGCTTTTCGCACGTGCCCCCCTACCCGTTGCATTTGCAACACGTTTTAGCGATTTGACTACCCCCACCGGCCACCTTCTCGAGCGGTGATGGTAGAGTGACAGCTGCTGCACAAAGCCATCAGGTTCTTTTCATCGTGAGTACCACCCTTTGACAACGGTTTGATATGATGAACTTCCTGAGCCGGGGTCAGCTTTCCTTTTTTTAAACACATCTCACAAAGGGAATTGTTTCTAATGTAACGATCTCGAATGCGCTTCCATGACCAACCGTAACGTTTCCGGGTCTCAGGGTCACGCTGATACTTATTGTAGTGTTGCTCCGATAATTTCTGGTGCTCCTCGCAGAACCGGTCAGCGGTTAATTCTTTACATCCGGGGTAGCTGCAGGGTCGCTTAGGTTTTCTCGGCATAGTATTCACCTCGTTTTGGGCATAAGAAAAGCCACCATGAGATTTCTCCCGTGGTGGCCTGCGCCTACTTTTTTCACAATACCATTATACCACATTGGGTATTAACATCAACTCTCATTTACTCTCCACTTTCGTTGACCACAATTTTCTTTAAAGCCCGATCACGCATTCGATAGGTGTGCTGGATACTAAAGCCCATCTTGATGGCAATTTCCTCCCAGGTACAACCGCAAAGGAATCGAAGCTCAAGCAAAGTCTGAAATTCCTTATTATCCACAGCTTTAATGCTGGCAACAATCCGCCGCTTAATGTCGATCAACTGATGGATGTCCCGGTCAATTTCTATTTGAAGGTCAACAATCTTTGCAACCATATCCGCCATCGAAGAAATGCTCTGGTTGGGGCTGCGGGGCATACCGCTGATGGTTGCGGTGCATTTTGTCGCCAGTTCATTTAACGAATTAATCTGTTCTAGTTTACTGTCGATGCGAAGGTCCAACCGGTAAGCTTGACTTAAAAAATCCAAAGCAGTCATTTTAGCCCACCTCCATTTCACAAACCTTTTTTAACAGGACCTCACCATCCAGGGAGGAGAGCATTTCAAACCATCCAGACCGGAAGAAGCGCTCAGCCGCATCCCGTTCATTCTCATTTTTGATAACTTTATCTCGCAGCGCATTTTGTTGAGAATCGTTATCAAGCTCTGGCGTGTGGGGGTGATGCTTCAAAAATCGAATTGCTTTTCGGTAGTCTTTAACTGCCTCTATAATAATCGCACTGGCTAATCTTTCATAGGATTCCATAGTCGTACCTCCGAAATAGTTTTCCTCAGATTGTCATTGATTGTCTCATATTTTCAGATCAGCTTTCACTGCATCAATCAGTGATTGCTGTGTCAGGTTCTTTTCATATAGGGCTTTTAAGATCTGCTCGTCAATGGTGCCTTTTGTGATTAGGTGCATGATGATCACGGTTTTGCTGCTTTGACCCTGACGCCATAGGCGGGCGTTGGTTTGCTGATACAGTTCAAGCGACCAGGTCAGCCCGAACCAGATGAGGGTTGATCCACCAGATTGCAGATTCAGGCCATGCCCAACTGAAGCCGGGTGAATCACTGCTACCTGAATTTTTCTGGCGTTCCAATCAGCGATGTCCTGGCTGGATTTGATCTCCCTAACAGTGAAACTCTTCTTGATGCGCTGGAGGTCATGCTTAAACCAATATGCGACGAGAATCGGCTTTTCATTGGCGGCTTCAATTAAATCCTCTAAAGCGTCCAATTTCCTGTCATGGACTTCAATGGTATCACCATCATCAGAATAAATGGCTCCGTTGGCCAACTGGCAGAGCTTGCCGGAAAGGGCCGCAGCATTGGCTGCGGTAATATCACCATCGGTTGTTTGAAGAACCAGATCACGCTTTAATTCCTCGTAGCGTTCTTTTTCAGAATCAGAGAGCTGTACTTCATGTTGGGATAAAACCAGTTCTGGCATTTGCAAGTGATCCGTCGATTTCATTGAGATAGTAATATCGGCGATTCTGGAATAGATCGCTTCTTCGGCACCCGGTAACGGTTTATAGGAAAAAACGACCTGTCCGTTACGCTTGTCTGGTTTAAAATAAGTGGTGCGGTACTGGCCAATGAAACGGCCTAAACGCACACCTTGATCAAGTATTCTAAATTCGGCGAATAAATCCATCAAACCGTTTGAACTTGGGGTACCAGTTAAGCCAACGATGCGTTTGACCTTGGACCTGACTTTTAAAAGTGCCCGGAATCGTTTTGACTGGTGATTCTTGAAAGAGGATAACTCATCGATGACCACCATATCAAAATCAAAGTAGACACCACTCTTTTCAATTAACCACTGTACATTCTCCCGGTTGATGATATAAATATCCGCCTGCTTTTTCAGGGCCGTCAGTCTTTCCGATTCCGTGCCAACTGTCACCGAATATTTCAAGTGATTGAGATGTTCCCATTTTTCGATTTCTGATGACCATGTATTTCTGGCTACCCGCAACGGGGCAATTACCAGAATTTTATGAACGTCAAAGCTATCAAATAAAAGATTATTAACGGCTGTCAGTGTGATAACGGTTTTGTCAACCCAAGCCCATATCCAACAGCAGGGCTGTAATTTCATGGTTTTCAACATACTCAATCGCATATTTCTGGTAATCATGTGGAATGAACTTCATGTGGCATCACCTCCAATCTTTTTTTGTTCCATTTTCAGATGACATCAAGCATCTCTCCAATTTTCCCATCATCATCCAGAACATAAACTGCGAAGCCCAGACGCTTTAACATCTCATGCCTCACCATTTGCAATGGCCGTGGTTTTTTACCAGGAGCCTTCACTTCGACAAAGGCCAGTCTTCCACCCGGTAAAAGCACCAATCTGTCAGGCATTCCATCTAAACCCGGAGAGACAAACTTCGGGCAGATACCGCCCATCTTTTTTACAGCTACTGACAGTTTTCGTTCGATTGTTTTTTCTCTCATACATTCCATCCTTCTTTTTTCAGCAACAAGCAACAACTAGCAACACCATTTCCTATAATTACTACGCGGGCGTATACGGGCACAACAAACCTATTCCCTATTATTTAAAGCCGATAACTAATATAAGGGATATAGTTGTTACAGTTGTTGCTTAGCACCGTCAAACTCTCTATTTATCAGCGTTTTCCAACTGACAACAACTTCTTTCATAAAGGCGCTGCTTGCCGTAGATGGGACGCTTCCTGACTTTTCCGGTTTTTACCCAGCCATCCACCTTTGCCATCAACGCCGCGATCGCATAAGAGTCGGACGGTTTCAGATCGGAAAGACTGCGCCCGTAGCATTCGCACCAAATTTCTGCATTGCTGACAGTCGTTCGTTCCACCGTTCCTAACGGGCTTGTTGGTGCGTTCGTTTCGGCCAGATAATTTCTGCGGGCATACGCATCCATGCTTTCCCAGCTTTCTGGCAGCAGCGTGTCGAGGTATTCCTCCACCATGCCCTGGCGCTCGTCCACTTCCATGGCATCACGCTGGGCTTCTTCAGAAGCACGAAGCATCTCGCCCTCAAGAAACAGTTTTTCGCCGCTTTGATAATAGTGCTTTGCCTCAGACCAGATCTGGTCCCGTTCGACTTCTGAGAAATTCCAGGTTTTGATCTGCTCTTTACGGTTGCACTTCACCACCCAGAAACGGCGATTGCCGGTAATATCACGCAGATAGCCACGCTCTCGGTTGACGGATGCGATAATAATACACTGCCTTGGATGGCTCTCCACGGTTCTACCATAGCTGGGCCGATACTTGTCATCGGTTGTCGAAAGGAAGGCTTTGACTCTTTCAATGTCTGCTTTTTTCATCCCGGCCAGTTCGCCAATTTCGACAATCCAGAAGCCCTGCAGTTTTTCTGCGCCGGATTTATCATTCATATCGGTGAGTGACAGCGTATCCGAATAATATTCTTCGCCCGCCAGATCTTTAAAGAAGGTACTTTTGCCAATCCCCTGGTCGCCGTCGAGGACAGGAATGCAGTCAAATTTTGTGCCGGGTTTATAGATTCTCGCCACCGCCCCTGCAAATGTCTTGCGGGTAACTGCCCGGATATATGGGGTGTCTGCTGCATCAAAATATCGGATCAGCAGATTCTCCAATCGTTTCGTTCCATCCCATTCCGGGAGTTTATCAAGGTAGTCACGGATGGGGTGAAAATGCCGGTCATCGGCAACCTTCACAAAACTGACATCGTGGTTTCTACTTGAAAACGAAACATAGCGTACATCGATTAAAGCTTTTAGCTGCGCTGTGTCTGCATCCCTCCAGAATGGATTGCCGCTTGGTCGATCCCATGGAACAGCTCCGGTAATCTGGATCCGGTTGGCCATTTCATTAAATGCAAAATTCGAAAAATCAGGGTCATTATTGAGAATTAGCACTTCATTCCAGACGCTATTATCCAGCACACTGCTTTTGGGCTGATATTTTAGTCTGGTTGTCCAGTCATCCGTGTCGGCAAAATCTTCTTCCAGCAACGCTTCTCGCGCTTTTGAAAGTTCCGATTTCACTGCGTCATCGCTCACTGCAAACTCAGCCATTAGGCTGAAGGACTTCTTTTCATCTACATCACAGAATTTATGAACCCGCACCAGGTCAAAAGCATTTAATTCTTTTTCACAAGCTGGATCGGTGCTGTGATGGGAATAAGCAAATTTGCCATCGTACACCACCACCCCGGCGCTGCTATCAGCCGGAATATAATCGTACCGCCCCGGCAACACCGAGGCTTCATAGACATCTGAAAGGAATGTCTCAATCGCCTCCTGGATGCTATAAGCCCGGCAGAAGGCTCCGACCACACCGGCTTTTTCAAGGGGATCCTGCTGGCGAAGCTTCTTGTGATCGGAGGCCTGACTTTCCCGTGAAGAGGTTGGCAGTAGCGAGCAGTCACGCCAATTAGGATGGGCGCTGAGAAAACTATCCGGATCAAGCCACTCCCCGTCGATACGTTTAAAAATATACTCCCCATTTGAAGGGGTGGTGGGCCAATACATCAGCTGATGGGGCCGATAGGAACATTCGTCAAAGCAATCCATGTTCCACTCTGCGGCAAAATATCTGGCAATGGCTGTGTATTCATCCGGCGTTACATCGCGGGTCATGGGAATAATAATCCGGATTCTTGGTGCTTCCGGGATATGCCCGTGGGTGGTATAAAGACAGGCGGTATATTTGCATAGCATCTCAAAACGCTCAATGAAGTCTTTATCCGCATGGTCGGCGTCATGAGTTAGCATCGAACGACAGACTACAGAATCCCGTTTACGGCTGCCGTTTTTAAGGCTTCCACCGACAAAGCCGCCCTTATCCTTGGTCCGATCCCGCTCAGTCTTCGGGAGTTTCGGGTATTCTTCCACCGTCTCCGGGGTACGCACTGTGTGTTCCAGTCTTTGGCATAAGTCATCAAAGGTTATTTTCTTATTTGACCATTTCTTCGCATAGCAGCTGTTGCCGTATGCGATTGGCAACTCACGCATTCTGCTGTCCCCCCTTCGCCTTTCTTCCGAACCATCTGATTTTCTGGTTTCGTTTTGTAGCTACCGCAATCTCCAGTTCCATCCCCTTTGTGACCTGACTCCCAAACACCCATAGTTCGTCACACTTGCCCAGCAGCACGTAATTCATGAACATCGCCATCTCCCTCTCAACCGGATTGGCATCATCCATAAACTGAGGAAACAACAGATGCGGTGCCAGAGGAATGCAGTTTCGCTCCAAGGCAAAGCGGCAAAATTGTCGGGCGTTCTTGACATTCTGATCCACATCGCCGGAGTACGGCGAACAGACATATACCAACGGTTTATAGTCGGCTTTCTTTTTAGCCTTCTCTGATTTCATGACACTGGTTAATGCGTCATAAGCAGTTGGATCATAATAGCCCTCGCCGTTTTTCTTACTGATGCTCATTGCAACCACCTCCTGAATTTTCTGCCATCACAAGTGCCATCAAAAACGCCACTGAGAAAATGCCCAACTCATCGGTTTCAAGCCACAGCTGGCCATTCTCATCGACAAAGCCTCTGACCATCGTCGCTTCAAGCTCTGCCGATTGCGTCAGCTTTAACGGTAACAGCCAATCAAGCAGTTCACTAAAATCAGCGATGTTTACATTTTTATCTGCGTTTTCCAAATTTCTAGACATAAGCTTCCTCCATTTCCTGTTCAATCAGCGGGATGATGCCGTCTGCTTTTAACAGATCATAAATGAACAAACGTCCCTTTTGGGTCCAATACGTGTGGGGTTTGATGTGCTGTTCCCCATCCGAACCGGCGTAATTGTGAGTTTTAGTGCTGGTGTAGCCTTTTTCTGCATATTTCTGATACAACAGCCAGATATCTCCCTGTTTAAACTGAATTTTTTTGTCGTGAAGATAGTGGTTCATCCATCTGGCAGACTTACCAAAGTCTTTGGCAATAACTGATATTGTGATAAGATCTTTGCAGTTTAACACCACATCGTAGTAGCTCACTTTCGGCTTCATTTCGACAATCTGCTGATTCTGGATGGCAACGGTATCTGCCAGCTCAGTATTTTTAGATCGCATCAGAGCCAGCTGGGAATCGGCAAACTGCAATGCTCTTGCCATAATCGCTTCCGGACTATTCCAGGCTTTTTCCAGATCCAGAAAATACTGGCGACATTTTCTGCCTATTGCACTACGCTGAATCATGCAGATTTCTTTGGCCATATCCATCGTCAGCTGGTGTTCAATTGCAGGTCTTCCACCATTACTTTCCGACAAAAATGTCGAAAAGTCTAAACCTTCCACAAAACCATAATGACACATTCTTGGAAACCACTTATCGTAGGGCGTTTTCACCTGCAGGGTTTCATGTAAATCCCGGCCGCTTACAGTGGGCCGCTCACTGTCAAAACTGATTCTGACTAATTCGCTCATCCGAATTACCTCCTGAAATAAAATAGACAGAGGTATCATCACCTCTGCCTATAAGCGAAGAATCCGCATCAATCGAACCCCCAGTATTAAGAAATATTAATCTTTTTTATAAAAACTGCATTCATAACCCTCGGCATGAAGCAACAATCCTATAGCCCAGGTCGGTGTTCTTGCCATTTGCTCACAGATGGCTGAAAGAGACATGCGCATATCCGCTTCAATTATTATTTCATCGTGGACATGGGCCACAATCAAACAACACCTGAGTCTTTTCATTGCTTCAGCCAAAATATCCCGACTGATTGCCTGAACGATGTTCTCGACAAACTTAGGCCCATAACTCTCAATCCGCTCCCATTTCTTTGTGCCACCAACCCCTTCATAGGTCACCGATTCCCCACCAAAGCGATTCTCGCCAATCCGGGGTTTTACATAAGCCAGTTTTCTGCCGGAAGGAAGGGTGATAAATAAAAAACCACTTTGATACGAAAAGTAGATGCCGTGGGTTTCCGTTGGAATCTTTTGTTTGACACACTCTTTAACCGCACGATCCACCGCCCACCAGAAATGAACAATGTTGGGGTTTGCCTGACGCCAGGCATCTACCAGAGGCTTCAGTTCATTTTCCTGCATCCCCGATTCCAACGCTCCCATGGCCTTTAGAGCACCGACTGATCCGCCGTACCCACAGTTGTGGACGAGTTTCCCCGATACGGTAAAACGGTGATGTGGTCCGGCATTTCGTATGTCATAAAGTCGAGCCTTGCACTGATTAATCTCCAATTTTTTCTTTTTTCGAATACTGCTGTTTCTGCATCCTGGATTATTTCGTCCCTGCTTAATCCTACCGATAATTTTCGAACAACCACATTTCTTACATAAGGCCAATATTCCTGAGAAAAATGGCTGAGCACCGTACACCTTTTGTTTTGGTTGTTCTCTGAATGTGTCACAAATCGTAGATTGCCCGGTGCATAATTCTGATCGTTGTTGATCCGATCGATTTCCAACTCTTTTGGTGGCAAGCCAAACGTGTTTATTAAGTAAAGTCCGGCTTCGGTAACACTTGCAAAAGCAAATTTTATTCCTCTTGCACCATAATTGTGATAACCCGCATCGTTGGGATTTTCGCAACGTTGTTTTGCTGCCGCGAGTCTTCGATCCAACCAAAGCGGAATCTGCCTTGGTTGAGAACAACTTTGACATCCTTTTGATTTCCCGCTTTTTAAATTGGAATACTGTTGCCACTGAATGCTTCCGCAACCGGTACACCGGGTCAGTACATAACAATGATTCATTTTTTTGTTCCATCTTTTCTCGGATGAAATAATCTTCACCCAACCGAATTGCTGTCCCACCATATCCGGTTTGTATGAGATGTGCGCCGCTGGCGGCGGCGATTCCAAATTGTATCGGCTGCGATTGCCCCTCAACCCACACGAGGTGGTCTGAGGTTGCTGTAAGACCGTCATAGGTTATGACCTCTCTTTCCCCTTTAAAAACAATGCCTTCATGACTCACCCAGTTTTTTCCATCCCAAAGTTGATGGAAAAGGGTTATTTGCTCAATTGGAACCAACCCTTGATCAGTTAAGACAAGTTGTCCTTTAGCTATACAGGCTAACTCGGCCTGTTTACCTTTCTGCCGGAGATCACTATTTTCGCCATGTTTGACCACATTGCAGTGAAACATTTTTCCCGCGGTTGCACAATAGATGTCCCCGTTATCAGCAAAAACATCCATCCTCCAACTTTCACTTGCAAGCCAGGATAAAACTCTTGCTTCAATCGCTGAAAAATCGGCAACAATAAACTTCATGCCTTCTCGTGGTACAAAGGCAGTCCGGATCAGTTCTGATAGTACTTCCGGCACTGAATTATAAAGCATTGAAAGCGCATCCTCATTTCCGCTTCGAACCAGGGCTCTGGCCTGTTCCAGATCAGGCATGTGATTCTGGGGGAGATTCTGAAGCTGGATCAGGCGGCCCGCCCATCGTCCAGTACGGTTAGCTCCATAGAATTGAAAAGTTCCTCGAACCCGGCCATCCTCACAAACCGCATGTTGCATGGCCTGATATTTTTTCACCGAGGATTTAGCCAGTTGCTGCCGCAGCGAAAGCACTTCTGCCAGGTGTTCCGGAGCCGTTTTTAACATTTCAGCAACAGCTTTTTTTCCAAGTGTATCGGTTTCCAAACCGTTATCAGCCAGCCAATTTTTCATCTGCTGGACTGAATTGGGGTTATCCAGATTGGTAAGTGCCTGCATCTGTGTAATCAACTTTTCTCGTGAAATCTGATCAATGGAAATCGCCTGTTTGACAAAGGGCATATCCAGCGCGATACCCCGGTCATTAATCTCCTGATCAAGATGATACTCATCCCAGACAAAATCAGGCACAGTGGTCTTAGCCAGTTTTTTCTGGATAGCTATCTCAACCTCAACGTCCCGCTGATTATAACTTTTAAAGCGTTCCCATTTTTCCATGTCATGCTCCGGCATATTGCGGATACGGCCACCGTTGGCTTGGGTGCTTTTACACGGCATGCAGAAATACCGGATCAGATCTTTTCCTTCCTTCAGCTTCTGATCTTCCAGGCCCAGCACCGCACCAACCCCTTCCAGTGACAGTGGTAGTCCCATATAGGCCGACCAGATCATCGTACATCGCCATGCCGACGGATCCAGATAACCGCTAACCGAATCAGATGCGATACTGTAACTGCAAAAATCCTGGGGATAATTCCGTCTCAGCCACACCGACAAGCATACACGCTCAAACTGACTATTAAAGGCCCATTTGATCACGGTGTCATCCACCAGTGCTGCAATCACTTCTGGGGGTATCTCTTCACCATTGGCCAGATCAACCACCTGAACCTCGCCGCCATCCACCGCATATCCGAAAAGCAGAATGTCAAAATTAGGTGACTCTGAATATTTGTATACACCACTTTTTGACAAGTCCACATCAGAGAACGACTCAATATCAATTGATAAATTTTTCATTTCCAAATCTCCGTCCTTTTATAAACAAAGGCGGCTGGGATTAATCCCATTGCCGCCCGGTGATGCTCTTTGTTATAGGTTCTGCTGATCTTTCTTCTTCTTTCGTTCGGCACGGATATCGTCACGAATGAAGGTTAGAAACATATACGCACTGCCGCTCATATAAATAACGGCGAGTCCCACCAATAGAACTGTTAAAATCTGATTAACCATTGTTTTTCCTGCTTTCTAAATTTGTCTTTGTTGACCAATTGCCATCACTTTGATTATTTGTCCGTTTTAGGCCAGGAAGTCATCATCGTCTTCGGTTGCGAAATCGTCCTCAGCTCGTGATTTTCCGCCAAGATTTTCTCCATCTTTAATCTTTTGCAGGTTGTTCAAGTTGCAGGCAATGCCTTTATTTCCGTTGGTATTGAATGCATAGAAACTAATACTGGCCCGCCCATAAACCCCGCTGTAGACTTCAGATCGGTCGATGATTTCCTGGCGATCAGCATCGACGATGCCGGGAGCAGTGGTACTGTTGGCATTGAGGAAATAGCAGTTTTCATAGGCGGGATCATTGGGTCGTTCCTCATTACCCAGTCGCAATGGTTTTTTTAACACCGATAATGCCGGAACGCTTTTCCCTGTACCTTTTAGTTTAGATTCGCCTTCCTTATAAGCTGCTTCAATTGCGGCTTTGATTTTTGTCACGGTTTTTGTGTCTGACATCGGAATGATGAGGCTGACACTGTATTTCGGGGTGCCACCATTAATGCTCTTTGGCTCCCAGACGTTCACATAACTCCAGCGGGTGTCGGGTCCGGTAATTACCTTCATGGGATTTGCATTTTTTACATTTGACATAATATTTTTCTCCTATTCTTCTATAAAATCATTTTTGGCTGTATTCATTGCCGGTCGCTTGTCACTTTCCGGCACCAGTGTTGGTTTGCCCTGGGGTCGGCAGATGAGCTGACCAAGGACTTCTTCGAATTGTTTCTTGCCAAGTATCGATGTCATTGCGGTTATACCCAGCAGTTTCTGTTCATAGGGATTAAATCCGGCTTCAACAATAGCATCCGCAACTGCCGTTTCATCGACATACTTGCGGTTGGCTCGGCCTTCGACCAGTTTCCATCCCGCCCATTCTTTACCAGAAATCGCTGCTTGTAGGGCAAACGCCTTGACGTCCGATGCCCAGGACACCAGATCATCCACTTTTAGTAGAATCGCTTCAATTTCATCATCTTCCAGGACGGCAGGCTTCTTAAAATCATAAAGGGCCAGCTCTAGGTTGCATTCGGCACGTTTTCTGCAGGTCGCTTTTGCCTTACAGAAATAGCAGTGTTCTCCAGATTCAAATTCACCTTCGCCTGCATAGGCAAGTCGGGCGGCTGGAGCAAGAACATCGTCGGCCCACTGCAGCAGTTCGGCTTTCGACAACGTATAGGTACTGATGTTCTCCCGTCTTGGCTGGTAAATTGTAATGTTAATGGTGTCAATATCATAGATACCATCAAACAGTTCCAGCCCTCCCAGGGCATAACACATCATTTGGGAATTTCCTTCCGCCCCGATTAGCGAATATTTCCCAAACTTGAAATCACATACCGTTAAAACCACATCAGCAATAATTACACAGTCGCCAGTTCCAAATCCAGCTTCTACCCACCTGCTAAAATCCAATCGCTGTTCAATTAATACCACCGGATCGGTGCAAATTTCTTTTGCTTTAGCCACTTGTTCTGTTACATAGAGGGCATAATTTTCGGCACTGTTTTCCATTTCCTCATCGTAAAAAGAAAGTTCTGCCGTTGGATCCGTTGTTTTCATGCCAAGCATCGATTCCAGTTTATACTGGCAAAGGCTATGGGCTTCACTTCCCTGTTTTGCATAGTCACTGCCCTTATCTTCGAAGTTTTCACAGAGTCTGGCCGATGGCGGGCATCGGATCCAGCGATGGCTTGATGAAGCTGATAATAAGGCATGACTCTGTTCAGCAGGTTGTGTGCCTTTGTCATTAATAGCTTTCTGCTTTTTCATTACAGCAACTCCGCATCTTTTAGCAGCGCCAGATATTTTTCCGTGTCGATCTCCGACAGCTTGGATGCTCCGTACTTTGCCAGTAGATCTCTTACCGCCGCAGTATGGCCCATGCGGGATTTATCAGCAAGTACAGCTCTCACATCTTCCAGTTTGATTTCTGCCGGTTCTTCAAGATTCTCAACGATCGGTTCTTCCGCAGGAACAGCTTGACTTGCCACTTCAACTAGATCATTTTCCAGCATCGCATCAACAACCGCCTGCAGGCTGTCAGCCAGGGATCGTACATCGGAAATGACGTCAAGCAGTAGTTTTGTTCGACTCATGGCCTTTACCTCCTCCAAGCTGATGGATTTCCACCGTTTCAACCGAATCTCCGGGAGTGAGTACCAGTACATTTACTTTTTCGCCAAACAAAAGTTTCAGCAATTTGTTCCGAACCTGCATTGACCCACTTTTAATAACGGAAGAAGTTCTACCGTCAGGTTGTGCAATACTAATTGACACCTTGTGTTTCAGACTCATAATTTAGTCGCTCCTTTCCGGGAATGTTTTCATTCCTCTGTCCATATGCGAAAATCAGGGGGGATTCGAACCCCCCTTTTTCAGATTTTCTTTCTTAGATTATTAAAGATCTTTTTCAGTCTATTCCTTATTGCTGCCTCAGTGACACCTTCTTCGGCTGCAATATCCACGTAGGTGCGTCCTTCATAAAACACTTTTTGAATCAAAACTTTTTGTTGCAGCTGGAGGGTATCAATCGCTGTTTTTAATTTTTCCAACCGAGCCTCGTGCTCATCTGCGTCAATTGACTTAATGAGTGTCTCCACCGGGTTGGGTGCCGGGTCTATAAGATAGGGATTTCGGTCGGTAGCGTCATCATCGCTCGTATCTTGGTATGATTCCAGATGCACTGGAACGTGGTAATTTTCTCGACGTTCAGCATCGAATTCCTGATCATCCCATGCATGAAGTGTAGAAATCACTGTGTTGGTCACACCTTCTTCATCAGGCGTAATTTTAATTTTTGATCCATCAACTGAATAATAAGTGTAGCTGGGCCGATTCTTCTCTGGGGTTTTAAACTTTCTCATAAAGTTCCTTGCCTTTCCCCTGGATGGTTTGGACGACAAGGATACAAAAAGAGCCGATGCACCAATACACACCGACTCCAATACCTAAAAATGGCATAGTAAAGCACGGTGGGTACATCAGAGCATGTCCACAGCTAAGCTGTATTCAACACTCTTGATGTATCCCGCCGCCTTAATGCGCATCTCAGGCTTTGAGATAATTTTGTTGTAAATTTTTACTACTTTATTTCACAATTAAGAGATAGGCAGGTTGATTATTTAAATATATCTGACTATCTTTGCAAGGCTATTTCTTCTTGCCTGATTTCTGTGCCAAAGCACTTCCTGCTACTGACTTGGAACTTTTGCCGTAACGACTGTCTTTCAAAATTTTGCTTGCTATAGAAGCCACTTTCTTTGAAGTCTGTTTGGAGTTCTTCATCGCTGTTATTATTCTCACCCCCTTTTTGTTACGGAAACTCTTTCCTTTTACCAATAATTTTAATATAATAGATTATACAGAACTCTTGATCGAAGCCTTTATCATTGGATTGATTTCATTTTATCAAATCAGTACTTTCAAAAATCGGACTGGCCGGACGCTTACGGACACTTTCGGACTGGGCTATAAATATGCAAATATTTCATTGTAGGGGGTGCAACATTTTGAAATTTTCCGACTATGCTCAAGGACTTTCACCATTTTGTTCCGGTGGAATGGATAGACCGAGCTATTTTACTCAATTGATTGGAAATTTTATTCAGGACGCTGTTATGGATGCTTGTGAGATTCTCCAAAATAAAGACGATACGCGGTATCGATATATAAAAGGATCTCGACTTATTCAACCAAAGGATGCCCAGTATATCTATGATCATCGAGATACCGATAAGTTCTCAAGTTGGCTCGATGATCAAATGGACAATTCTGATTCCTTCGAAGCTGTCTCTAAATGGTTGGATGATTGCGAAATTCCACATGACAGCAACCATATTCCTAATACTTGTGCCGAACTTCTGGAAACAATACTTCTCGAAATTATTAAAGGCCAAGATCTCTCATCTGATACTTCCGAGAACTTCGATTATGATTTTGAATTAGTAAATGAAATTAACCAAAAAATTAAATCGCTCCCCAGACCAGCTGAAGTGCCAGTGCCAGAGGAAGCGACGATTGAAGAATATAATTATATCCATGAACTTTATTGTGCTTTTGGAGATGCTGAAGGTAAGAGTACTTTTGGAAAATCCGATTTATCGAGTTTTCCTGAATATGAAGAAGATCTCGCTGACCGACGCATCGATTTCTACGCTGCAGAATCCATACAGCGTGGGGTAATGGAACTCGGTTGTGGTGGTCTTTCAGATCAGTTTGAGGTGTTAAAAGATGAAACTTACACTTGTGTTAGAGATACCGCAAAACGTATACATCCAAATGGATATGAACGTATGCTTGCCGTCATGGAACAAGCAGTTAATTTGGACTTGAAAAATTATTTACTTAGTGCATCACCATATTGGATAAGTGGAAAAATCAAAAAGGGAGTCTGCCATCAATTAGTTAATGATGGCCAACTGAAATGGGTGAAAAAGAAAAAATGAATGAAATGACGGTACTCGGGTCTCCATTTGAAATATCATTTCGCATTCTTCTTATGCTTAACGAAATAGGGAATGTAGAATTAGATGTGCAAAGAATTTGCGCCATCGACTTTATTGCAGTATATGCCGCAGATTTTAATCTCCTTGACGAAAATCTCCACGGTTATGGCAATTACCGTTTTAGTGAGTATTCAGCCAGGAGAGATTTAGTGACGCTTGCTCTAAAAATTCTTGTTCTTAATGGTACAATTATTTTTTTGTCTACCCGTAATGGATTCGGATACAAGATTAGCGAAGCTGGGAAAAATGTATGTCGTTGTTTAATCGATTCCTATTCAGATGAATATCGCATTGCTATTCGAGCGGTTCTCAAAAACCTCGATATATCAGATGATCGCGCTATGCTAAAGCGTATTAATCAACACATACTTTATTCTTTGCAGGAGGTCAATAATGAATAGGTTTTATTTTGAAAAGCTGATTGTTTCCGGTGGAGGCCATAATAACTCTACTATCAATTTTAAGCCAGGCTTGAATTTAATTATTGGACCGTCTAACACTGGAAAAAGTCTGATATTTGATTGCATCGATTACGTCTTTGGTTTCACACCAAAACCAGATCGTCCATCAAAAATAGTCGATAATAACAACGGATATGAAAAGATTGCCCTTTATTTAGTAACGGCTTCAGGGACGGTTGTTCTTGAGCGGACAATTGGTGATGCAAAGATTTGCGTCAGTGGCTCAGATACAACCATTGAACATGGCACTTATAGCACCAGCAAATCTGCCAAGAAAAATATCAATGCCGTTTTTCTTAAACTTCTTGGAATTCATGAACCACACGAAATTCTGTCAAGCCAAACCGGTAAAACGCAAGCCTTAACATGGCGAAGTATACTGCACTTGTTTTTTATGCGACAGGCCGACATTGCAAGGGAAACATCTGCACTTATAGTACCTGGCGGTTATGGCAAAACTGCATCACCGGCGGCATTACTGTATCTACTAACCGGACAAGATGCTGATAATTTAGAAAAACCTGAAAATCCAGAAATAAGCAAAGCAAAAAGAAAAGCGTTAACGGATTACATTCGCGATAAGGCTGATCGTTCATCCAAACGCCGGGAAGAGTTGGAAGTAACACTTTCCAATACTGGAACTAAAAATCTACATGATACGCTCGAAAAGATTCATGAAGAAATTAACACAATACAGAAAGAACTTGATGAAGCGGCAAATAAAAGTAATAACCTCATGTCACAGATTTATGCACAAAATAGCAAGCTTTCTGAATGTAACACTGTTATACATAATTTTTCTGTATTGCGAAAGCAATACCAATCTGATATTAGACGACTTGGTTTCATTGTCGAAGGAAAAAGAAGTGTCTCAGCACTTCCCCCAACAAAACACTGTCCATTCTGTGACAACGAACTGATTGTAGATCCAAAACCACATTTCATTGCCGCATCCTCTGCCGAACTTGAAAAAATAAAAGGTCATCTTACTGAACTTGAAAAAGCGCAACGGGATATCGATAAGCAAAGGCAAGCAACTACTGACAACTTAAAAGACCTTGAACAGCAAAAAGAGTCTGTCGATACTTTTATATCTATGCAGCTTCGTCCACAACTGTTAGAGTTCAAAGGACATCTTGAAACTAATCTACTACTTATGAAATATGCTGGCGAACTCGAAGCAGTTCGTCAAAATGAAACACAGTACAAAAGTGAACTTTTTGAAAAAGAAACTGAAGAAACACCAGAAAATCCTAAATACAATATTTTAAGCTATTATGACTATGATCTTGTCTATGGTTTTGAGAATAAGCTCATCAAAATATTAAGTGCCTCTAAAGTAGGTGGTGCAACAACCGCACGGCTTAATATGACTAATTTTGATATTGAAATCGGTGGTTTGAAAAAAGCTGTTTCTATGGGTGGTGGTTTTTGCGGTATTTTGAACACAATTACCACTCTTGCGATGAGTGCATACCTTATCGAACGTGATTGCAAAGCCCCAAGTTTTTTTGCAGCTGATTCGCCATTAACACAGCTATCAGAAGCTGATCACA
Organism: Acetobacterium sp. MES1; assembly: GCF_002237635.1. Classification (NCBI taxonomy): domain Bacteria; kingdom Bacillati; phylum Bacillota; class Clostridia; order Eubacteriales; family Eubacteriaceae; genus Acetobacterium; species Acetobacterium sp. MES1. The sequence goes on along the minus strand of NZ_MJUY01000013.1, from coordinate 132,296 downwards.
TTGAACAGGGAAATACAATTAAATTAAATTTCATTCAATATCTCATCAATCATGCATGCGAACGACAAGTTATCATTATTGAACAGAAAAAACGCATGCCTTTCGTTCCTCAAGAAGATGATGAGAGCGGAATTCATGTCATTGAATTCTCTCGAAATATAGAATCTGGTAGATATGGATTTCTAAACGATGTTTATAATCCAGAGGATAGATAATTCAGTTAATTGTTCTTGGTAAAACTATCTTGAAAAAGAATAAAGATAAATTGATGCAAATGGTAAAGTAGATACGACCTAATATCAAACGGCTGCGGCCATGCTCGCCTACATCAATACACATGCGCTAGGCTTCAATGATGGGACGAATTATATCGATGAATGCATTGATATCAGGCAGAGCCGGGAAACCTTTAAGATGATCTTTGACCTGATGGGCCAAGGACAGCATTATGAAATGATGATGGGGACATGAAAGATTGATTTCTGGAGAGATTATAAAAAGCCGACCACTGGATCACTGCAGGTAGTGTTCCAAAGCCTTGAGCAGCCATTCTGTGACTTTCATTAGCGGTTATCCCAGCATCACAATTATATAAACTGCTAAATCCGATAATTTTAAAAAAGAATTAAAAAAAAATAGCCACATAACCCGTAAACCCTTTAAAATCAGGGTTTAAAAGGTTATGTGGCACTTGTTTCACGCTTTTCGGGTTATCCCCAAGCGAATGTTTTGGTGAAACAGCGGCATATCGAAAAGTTTACCTTTCGAAGCTGTCTGCCGAGATCAAATCTTGACAGATCCCAAATTATATTATATCGATTCCAGAATTTCATTTTTCCAATTTGGATGGAATCCGGATAGAAAAATTATTTTGTCAAAATTCACAGATTTAAATTTCTCGCGATATATACTAAATAAAGTATCTATATTGTCAATAAAGCTTATATACTCTTCTTTCTGCGTAACCAATTTCAAAACAGCCACAAGAGCAAACAGGTCACTTTTTTCTATTTTTTCCTGATTGATCGCTTCAGATTTGAAATACTTTGTGAATAGGGTTGATTTAAGCTTTGTATTTAGTTTAAACAAAAATAGTATTTCTTCATGGGCGCATACATTCCTGAACAGATTAACGGCTTTTACTATTTGGGCCATTTCACTCGTGTCGACTTTCTCATTGGAATCATATTCTTTTTTGAAATCACTGCTAAATCCTTTAGCAATTTTCGCTCTTATTCTTTCGTCAATGGCCGAGTAAAAATATGACATATTCCCAATTGTTAGGCTATTTACTAGCACCCATAAAGGAACACATTTATGATTTTCAATGTAGTGGCTGATGTATACACTTTTTGCTCTACTGCCATTAGTATTCTTGTTCAACTCACTAGAGAGTACAGAGATATTTTTCAATACCTTAGTAAGGTCCTCTTTTTTCTGAGAATAGTTCCCTACGTTTAGATATGCATATGAGTCTCTATATTCATCTGAGAAATTGTATGCACACGATGTTTTGAAATGGGTTTCAAATTTCAGCAATACACCTAACAATAACATCCTCAGGTCCCTATCGTAACAATATAAGCTATATAGTTCTTCAAATCTACAACCTTCAACATATTCTTCCGGTTGAAGTAATGCCCCTCCAAGATCTCTTTTCAAAAATGGCTTTTTATATCCATTGACTACATTATAGTAGTTTTCTTTGGAAAGTATACTCTTCGCAAAATCGACATCATCTACAATGAGTTTTCTAGATTTAAGCTTTTCTACTTGCTCGTCTAAAGTATGAAATGGTTTCAAAACAACATCCCCTAAATGAAAATAGCCTCACCGCGGACGGTTAAGGCTTGATCTGTGTCTTCATTGTATATCAACAACTGATAAAATACAATAACTTTTTTAAGAAACTTTTGAAATAATTCTTAATTAAAGAAAGGACAGCATTATGAGATGATGATGGAAGCATAGAGAAAACTGTCATATCCAGGGGCAACTAAATAAATTAGCCACATAACCCATAAACCCTTTAATATCAAGGCTTTACGGTTACTGTTATGTGGCGCTAATTTAAGGTATCCACCATAACAAACGATGGGATTTTTCACGCAAGACCCAGGCGCAATTACCATTTTGAGAAGTGGTAAAGATAAAACCACCCTAGTGAGTGAAATTCAATTACTTCACGAGTTGCTTTGTGTAAGGTAGAAGTTTTTCTAGCTCATCAACAATACGTTTCTGTTCATTTAACGGAGGCAATGGAAGAATTGTATTAGCAATGTCTCTCATAACCCAATTTTTATTACCCACGCCTCTGGTATTTTCCCTAGCTTGAATCTGTACAACAGGGGCTTTTATAGCATACATAAAATATTTATTAAAAATCAAATCTGTATTAAATTTTAAAAGTGCAACACTAACGAATAGACTGAACTCTTGATCGTTATCAACAATTACGGGTATCCCTGTAGTTCCAACTTTTGTTAAGAGAATATCATCTTTTTCAGGATTGCACCTTTTATATAAAGAGTCATGTTCTTCTTGAGAGATGAATTTGGTATTTGAGAAATCCATCTTACCTCCACTTACATCTTTAACAGATATAAACGGAACTCCAGTAACAGTGTACTTAGGGGTGCTGTGGGTACCGTCAGTTAATTTATTTAGCAGATTACCCAACCTAACCCACTTCCAATTCTCCGGAATATCAAAAGGAATCTCATCCTCTGTAATCTCGGGAAGCGCCTTGGTCTTTTTAATCTTGCCTTCCTCAATCAGCTTTTTCTTCTCTTCTTGAATCTGCTGATAAAGCTCTTCAGCCGTTCCATCTTCTTTTCGCTGCTCAACCAGCTTGCCTTGGATGGCATATTGCAAAATCGACTTTTGCATATCTTCCGGGAACTTTTTATTCAGCATCGCCACTTCAGAATAAGCTACATCGTATTTTTCGACATAAGGCATCATTTCTTCGATTTTTGCTACAATACGCTTTTGTTCTTCGAGTGGGGGGAGTGGAACTACCGACAGACCAAATTCACTGCCCGATATCTCTTTGAATGTTGTACCAGACGCTCTGCTGATAATCTCATTAGTTCTGGAGATCAAGCAATAATAGATGTATTCATTTATTCTGGCTTCGTATGGAACTAGAGATTTAAAACCTTGGTTTGTAGCTAATGCATTTTCTGCAATCGCAATATACCCTATCGGCGCACGACTTGAATAAATTATCGTTCCCTTAGGCATCAATCTAGCTGAGGAACCTTTTAGACCTTGTTCAGTAATAAAGCGTTCTCCGCTTTTCACATATTTACCAGGAACAAATTTCATATCAGCAGGAGTCAACCAAGGAATATCTCCACCATTCCAAAAATCGCTGCTTCCAGTTTTTGGTGTACCCCCTCCAACTATTTCTCCGATCTCCGCTAGTCTAACCCATTCCCAACTCTCCGGAATATCAAATGGAATCACTTCTTCATTGATTGCAGGTAGCGGCTTCTGCTTTTTAATTTTACCTTCCAGAATCAGCTGTTTCTTCTCAGCCGCTATCTTTTCTAATAATTCCTTCGCAGTTCCTTCTTCTGCCCGCTGTTCCACCAGTTTCCCCTGAATTGCAAGTTGAAGGATGCTGTTCTTTAAATCCTGTGCCTTCATTAATTACCACCAAGCATTGAAGTAATCTGTTCTAATACATGATCAATTTCATCATTCAGTGACGCCCGCTTTTCTTGATAAACTTGAATCAAATCCATTGGCTCAAGGATCACTTCTTCTTCATGAGGAAATCCACAGAGGTCGATGTTGTAACTTCTTTCGATGATTTCGCTGGTAGTATAGCACTTTGCCTTGGGGAAACCATCCACTTCGATTTCTTCCCGGTTATCCCACCACGCCAGGGCCGCACCAAAATGTTCCAGCTTCATCGGTCTGGTTTTGGAGAAGTTCTTATAGCCTTCCGGCATATCCATGCGATAGAACCAGGTTTCTTTGGTCGGTTCGGTATTATCAAAAAACAGGATATTGGTTCTAATCGATGTATAAGGGGCAAAGACGCTGTGCGGCATTCTCACCACGGTATGAAGATTAAATTCACCGAACAGCTTTTTCTTAATATTGAACTTTGCGTTATCAGTACCAAACAGGAAGCCGTCGGGAATGATCACGGCGCATCGGCCATTTTTCTTAAGTCGATACATAATGACATTCATAAAAAGATCTGCCGTTTCGGAACTTCTGAGCTCTGTCGGAAAGTTGGACTTGACGCTGTCTTTTTCACTGCCGCCATAGGGTGGATTCATTAAAACCACATCAAACGGTTCCATCTTCCGCATATCTTTGTAGTCCATCTCCAGGGCATTGCCGTGAAGGATATTGGGATCATCGATATCATGAATTAGCATATTGGTCACGCAAAGCATATGTGGCAGGGCCTTCTTTTCAATCCCATAAACAGATTTATTATAGATTTCCCGGTTCTCAAGGGAATTCTCTACCTGAGTTTCCAGCTCCTGTAAAGCTGAAGTCAGAAACCCGCCGGTACCACAGGCGAAGTCGCCGATTTTTTCACCCAAGACCGGCTTAACTACTTTCACCATAAAGTCTGTCACGGCTCTTGGTGTGTAAAACTCACCGGCATTTCCGGCGCTTTGCAGATCCTTGAGGAAGGATTCATAGATGGTCCCAAACTCATGGCGTTCCTTGTATTCGGTGAAATCAATCTCATCAATGACATTGACCACTTGTCTTAGGAGGACACCGTCTTTCTGATAGTTATTGGCATCCTCAAAGGCATAACGGACAATGACTTGACTCATCGGCGTTTCTTCATCAATTTCCAGATTCTTCAGGGTTGGGAAAAGGGTGTTGTTGACAAAGTCCAGGAGCGCATCGCCAGTTAAGGCTTCCCCATCTTTTCTATCGACGGCCCAATCACGCCACTTGAGTCCAGCTGGAATAATGGATGTGTAATGATCGTTATAAAGCTCCCAGGCTTCTTCTTTTGCATCATATATTTTTAAGAATAGAATCCAGACGATTTGTTCAATCCTCTGGGCGTCCCCGTTGACACCGGAGTCATTTCGCATCACATCTTGAATTCTCTTTACAAAGTTACCAATTGCCATTTTTATTTACCTGCCTTATCTATTTATGCGTAATATATCTCGTTTTCTAATTCCTGGACGGCCTTTTGATAGGCTTCTTTGCCACCAAAGGCTTTAACAATTTTCATCGGACTGCCGATCTTGGCAAACTCTTCCAGCTGCAGTACCTTTGTTTCTTCTATCTCTTTAATGCCATCATTCGCATACTTATCAAGGAGTGCTGCGATCACTTGCTCGGCAACATCCGAATATTTGTATAGATAATGCCTTTTCTTCACATTCGCTGCCCGTTCTTGTTTTGTTAGTGGTTTTTTATCATAAGCAATGTGACAAATAAGATCAAAGTCATCCAGCTCCGTTTTACCCAATTCCTGTCTTACGGCTTCAAGCAGCACCCCATCATCTTGAAGTTCATCAATGATGGCCTGTTTTTTCTCGGCTGCTGTCCAGGTGCGAAGAAACTGATCCAAACGGGCATACTGCTGGAGGATGTTTTTCCTGGTGTAGTCAATGAGGCTTTCGGTAATGAGCTTCCCGTCTTTATCGACGTACTGAACCCGTTCTGAAAGAACCTTAACAACAACATCGCCGACATAATATTTTCGCGGCTTATCTTCACCGTCATCATTAAAGGCTGGCGTATCGCCGGTTTCATAGTCGGCATGTTCTTCTTTGACCCCATCATCGCCGGTATCTTGTCCAGAATCATTTTCATCTTCAGTTTCCGGTTCATCCACGGGATCATCCGAACCGAGGTCAATGACCACTTCCGGTTCTCCATCAAAAGCCGGATCCGCAAAGAGTCGGCTGGCATTACGGAAGTCCATGATACTGAAGTAGGTCTTGCCATAGTCTTCTAAAAGGCGTGTGCCCCTGCCGATGATCTGCTTAAATTCGGTCATGCTGTTGATATTGTTTTCCAGCACGATCAGTTTACACATTTTGGCATCGACACCGGTGGTCATCAGTTTGCTGGTTATGGCGATGACCGGATAGGTGCTTTCTTCATCAATGAAGTTCTCCAGCTGGGCCTTGCCGATATCATTGTCCCCGGTAATGCGCATAATATAGCGGTCATTTTGGGCGTATAAATCTTTATTTTCATTGATTAGTGCTTGACGCATGCGTTCGGCGTGTTCAATGTCCACACAAAATACGATCGTCTTGCTGAAGCGGTCTGTTTTAGTTAAAAATTCGGTGATTTTTGATGCAATTACGCGGGTACGGTCATCAATGACTAATTTTCGGTCAAAATCTTTCGCGTTATATTCCCGGTCTTCAATCTCATAGCCATGCTTATCGACTTTGCCTGCTTCTGGCCGATAGCCTTCAAGGTCACGATCCAGGCCAATGCGAATCACTTTATAAGGAGCCAGGAAGCCATCATCAATTCCTTGTTTAAGGGAGTATTCATATATCGGATCCCCAAAATAAGTGAAGCTTGATGCTTCTTTTGTTTCAACGGGTGTAGCTGTACAGCCCACGTGGGTGGCTGAAGAAAAGTAGTCCAATATCTTTCGCCATGCAGATTCTTCTTTGGCACTACCTCGATGGCACTCATCAATCACGATGAGGTCAAAGAAGTTGGGCTTGAACTGCAAATAAGCCTCTTCACCATCATCGCCGGCAAGCTGCTGATAAAGGGCCAGATAGATTTCGTAGGAGCTGTCCAGGTTTCTTTTCTGCACCTTAGTCATCTTGCCACCAAAAGGCTTGAAATCCCCTGAAATGGTCTGGTCAATCAGGACATTCCGATCCGCCAGGAAAAGGATTTTTTTCTTAAGTCCGGACTTCCATAAACGGTAAATAATCTGAAAAGTCATATAGGTCTTCCCAGTTCCGGTGGCACTGACCACCAGTATCCGCTCTCTCTCCTTGGCCACGGCATCGACGGTTCGGTTGATCGCTACCCGCTGGTAGTATCTGGGGGTTTTGTAATTCGGGATATAGTAATAAGGCTCAAGCATAACTTTTTCTTCTGTCACACTGATGCCTTTATCGATTCGATAACGCTTGTATAAGTCCTCCGGTGACGGAAACGCTGCTAATGCAAGCTGTCTGACTTCACCCGTGATCAAATTCTGTTCCACAAAGCCATCGCCATTGGATGCATAGACATAATCAATATCTAAGGCTTTGGCATAGTCAATCGCCTGCTGAAGGCCAGCACCTACTGCATGATTATTGTCCTTGGCTTCAACAATGGCTAATGGAAAATTGTTCTTGTAAAAAAGGACATAATCCGCCCGTTTCTGTTTGCCCCTGGCCGTGATATTGCCACGCAGGATAATCCTACCGGCGGTAAAGGCATACTCTAACCTTACTTGTTTTTTAATATCCCATCCAGCGTTAGTAATCGCTGGTGTTATGTATCTGGCTTTGATATCTTCTTCTGACAATTGTCTTTTCCCCATGAATTTCTTCCTTTCCAAGGATGCAAAATATCGTTATGAATAGTATAACATAGCGCTAAACGAAACAGGCAGAAAAACTTACATTATTGTTAGGTTTTCATATGATAGAAGATTATTCAAAAAATAAACACCAAACAGAAAAAAGCCACCTCATCACAAGGCGGCCTTTATTGCATCAAAACTATATTCATATTTGTAAAATCAAAGCTGTCTACACAACCTATCCAAAAATAATCCCGTCAACTCAACCTGACCATTGATATTTTCTCGATTATCAATATTGTAAGGGATTCTGGCAGATTGGTAATATTCAAAAATCTTTAAACCCCGTAATTACCGATGTTTCAGACCTTTCAGCGGTTTATTTCTCTACCCTTGATAGAGTAGAGCAGTGGGGTTGCCACCGCCCCCTCATCAAACCGTACGTGCGGTTTTCCCGCATACGGCTTTCCGATATTCTTCTTCCTTCAGCATTCAGCCGCAAATACTTGCTAGTCCTGCCTGCAATGTCAATTCTCCGACCTTTGCCGCATTTCCAAACCTGTAATTGCGTTGTTTCTTCCGATTGTACCACCGGGTAAATTTGTGATTGATGTACTTCTCTATCTTCCATAACCATGGTCTTGCGAACCGTCTGGCATAATAATTTCTCATCCCAATAATTTTAGGATTGAGCAGCTTCACCATTTCTTCCATGCTCCACAGTAGTTTGCTCGGACTGGAAAACACCTCTTTGATGTTGGCTCTCATTTTCTTCATAGCCTTTTTGGATGGAACTTGCTGTAATGTCCAATACCACTTCCAGCTTTTATTTCTGAACCGCTGAAACCTGTTGTTAAAGCCAAGAAAATCAAAGCTATCTTTTCCAAAGTACATATCAACAAACCTTGCTTTATCCCTGTGTAATGTAAACTCAAACATGTACATCTTCCTTATCTCCGAGTTCAAAGCTTACTCTGCCTGTTCTTCCAGTCTGCACACTATAACAACATCATCTGAATATCGTACCAGCTCGCCTGCGTGCCAAATACTTTTATTCCAGTATCAACCACAACTATTCAGACTTATTTTGGATTAAAGCGGTGATATAACAACAGCCCACGGTGCTCCAAGTGTACTTTCGCTGTATTGTCCAGCTTCAATCACTCCTGCTTTCAGCCAGCCTTTTATAAGCTTCAGCACCTTGCGGTCAGTTATCCTCTGCTCTACCAGTAAAAGTAGTTTATCGTGGCTTATACTGCCGAAATAATCTTTAATGTCGGCATCAATTACCCACAAAGCACCGCCTTTATCAGCTGCTTCGAATATCCTGTCCATTGCCTGTAGTGCACTTCTTTTTGGTCGGAATCCATACGAACAAGGCTGAAAATCAGCTTCAAATAACGGCTCGATTACTATCTTTGCCGCCATCTGCACTATTCTGTCCTTAATCGTAGGTATTCCTAATGCTCTTTTCTTGCCATCTGCCTTTGGAATATAGGTTCGTCTGACAGGTTTGCACCGATATTTCTCTGTCTGCAGTTCTTCCGCTATTTCGTCCAGCAGTTTTTCTTCGCCGTACGCTTTCACGTCTAAAATGCTAACTTTATCAACTCCGCCTGCCCCACCATTTCTTTTTACCCGTTTCCATGCTTCCTCCAAAATATCCTTTCGGTATATCTTGTCATACATCGCATAGAACTTTCTCTTTCGGTCAGCTTTGGCTGTAAGGTATAGTCTGTTTTGAAAGTCTCGTACTTTTTCATGGGTGTTAATAGCTTTATCGGCAATCACCAGTACCTACCTCCTCTACAAACTTGAATAAAGTTGTGCCCCTTTCCTATGTACAGTTTTGTTGTCTGCACAATCATTGGTACTATGAGCACTTCTGACTGCCTCTTTGCAGGACTGCAATTTCACTTTCGCTTATATGCGTCCTCTTTACAGTTGACTGTGCAAAGTAGGCTCTCTCCAGTTCCGACAAATACTTTCCTAACGTGTCGCTACCTCTACACCGCAGGGTTCTTAGGTATTGCATTTAGGGTTCTTCATACCGTCTGCTGTCTTCGCCGTTGATGTCTCGGCTCGACTCCCTGTTGTTCCCTTTCGGGAAAGTCAATAACGGTGCGGCAGTATTCACTTTATGTTACGACCCATCAGTTTGTCTGCTCCTTTCAGAACATTCCGTAACGCTTCAACGTATGAATTACTCCATACGCTGGTTACTGACTAAGTGGCTGCCCTACCTTTACCCCTACAGGACTTTCACCTGTTAGCATTTGCCAGCTTCGCTGGACGCACACATCAATACTACCGTCTCCACATGAAATTATTAGGCTATTTCACATTTTAAAATAATCTAGCTTGAGTCCTTAAATTTAGCTATTTTGTGTAACCAATATTCTCGTTATCTTCTATTTTCAATTAGGCTATTCTGCAATTTGATGTTATACTGATGATTATACTATATTCTCACAGAAAAAATAAAAATGAGGTGTTCATATGGATGAAGAAAAGAAGGTGACTATTATTCCTGCCACCAGTACCACCAAAAAGGCAGATAAAATGGTCGTTATATATGCTCGTGAAAGTTCTAATACAGCAGAGCAACTTAAAGCCTTATCATCACAAATATCAAAATTGACTCAAAAAGTAGCCAGTCACCAAGGTTGGAAGCTATATGACACTTTTTTAGAAATTCATACCGGAAAAACTGGATCAAGCCGAGAACAATTTAATCGCCTGCATTCTCAGGCGTATGCAGGACTAATAGACATTGTCATCAGTACCACTATTGCACGATTCGGTCGCAACACGGAAGAAGTAATCGAATCCTTGAGAATATTAAGAGCATGTGATGTTCAAGTTATTTTTGTAGATGATGGTCTGGATTCATTCAAAGACAACGACACATTAATGATTGAATTATTCGCTGCTCTTGCTCAAGCTGAAAATGAAAACCGTTCGGAAGCAATCCAATGGGGCCATGAAAAACGTGCCTGCCAAGGACAATCAAAACTCTACAACCGCAAAACTTATGGCTACAAAAATGGTACTCAAGGAAGTCTAGAAATTGTTGAAGACCAAGCCGAAAATGTTAAATTAATTTTCAATTTGTATCTCTCCAGTTTGACTACTCTTGGCATTATTCGAGAGTTAAAAAAGCGCAATATAAAATCACCTACCGGGAAAGATCAATGGTGCAAACGTACTATTGATACTATGCTTAGTAATGAAAAGTATACAGGCCGTGTCATCTTACTTAAAAACAATGAAAAAGTTCCGAGTTACGAATTCAAAGAGCATCACGATCCTATTATTTCAGAGGAAATTTTTGATGCTGTTCAACTTGAGAAATCCAAACGCAGCAATATTGAAAATGGCAAACGTAAATCTTGTAAATACAGTTCTAAAAAGCCCAATCAAGAATAGTATAAATTTGTTCCATTCTTGATAACTTAATGATATTTTCATCATTTAGTCGATCCAATTCTAATAGTTCTTGAACCATATCAAACATTTCTTGTGTTATAATTTCTTTCCCAACTACCGCAGGATTCTTCAAAATTTGAACCACATCCATTTCAGGAATTTGATATTCCTGAAATGGTTTATTGTCTCTCATTCCAATACCGTATTCTTGAAATTTTTTATTAATCTCATCCGGAGTCATTCCCATAAAATACATTTCAAAAATATCTTCAATATCTTCTCTTTCTAGCATGATAACATACCTCCTTTTGGTATGTCTATATAGCCATAATTCTTTCTATTTAGCAAGTAATAGCCTACTTAGTTTTCAAAAAATAGTATTTAGGCTATTTTTACAACACTCCTAACAACTCGAACTATAAGTATCGATTCTATCTCCACAACCTACTAAAAGTAATTCTGTCCACTCAACTATGCGACTTTTCACAAAACATTAATCCCTGCAGTGCCGCCATTTAAAAAGGATTCTGCTATTCCAACTTCGCTGGAATGGCAGAATCCCTTTGTTTCACCACTTTTTAACGGTTTATTTCTAAACCCGTGATAGAGTAGAGCAGTGGGGTTGCCACCGCCCCCTCATCAAACCGTACGTGCGGTTTTCCCGCATACGGCTTTCCGATATTCTTCTTCCTTCAGCATTCAGCCGCAAATACTTGCTAGTCCTGCCTGCAATGTCAATTCTCCGACCTTTGCCGCATTTCCAAACCTGTAATTGCGTTGTTTCTTCCGATTGTACCACCGGGTAAATTTGTGATTGATGTACTTCTCTATCTTCCATAACCATGGTCTTGCGAACCGTCTGGCATAATAATTTCTCATCCCAATAATTTTAGGATTGAGCAGCTTCACCATTTCTTCCATGCTCCACAGTAGTTTGCTCGGACTGGAAAACACCTCTTTGATGTTGGCTCTCATTTTCTTCATAGCCTTTTTGGATGGAACTTGCTGTAATGTCCAATACCACTTCCAGCTTTTATTTCTGAACCGCTGAAACCTGTTGTTAAAGCCAAGAAAATCAAAGCTATCTTTTCCAAAGTACATATCAACAAGCCTTGTTTTCTCACTGTGTAATGTCAATTCCAGCTTATTCATAATCCATTTCACCGCTTTTAAAGCTTCTTCTGCCTGTGCTTTCCGTTTGCACAATATCACAAAATCATCTGCATATCGTACCAGCTCGCCCAGGTGCCCAAATCTTTTATTCCAGTATACATCAAAATAATTCAGATATATGTTGGATAAAAGCGGTGATATAACTCCACCCTGCGGTGCTCCAAGTGTACTTTCGCTGTATTGTCCAGCTTCAATCACTCCTGCTTTCAGCCAGCCTTTTATAAGCTTCAGCACCTTGCGGTCAGTTATCCTCTGCTCTACCAGTAAAAGTAGTTTATCGTGGCTTATACTGCCGAAATAATCTTTAATGTCGGCATCAATTACCCACAAAGCACCGCCTTTATCAGCTGCTTCGAATATCCTGTCCATTGCCTGTAGTGCACTTCTTTTTGGTCGGAATCCATACGAACAAGGCTGAAAATCAGCTTCAAATAACGGCTCGATTACTATCTTTGCCGCCATCTGCACTATTCTGTCCTTAATCGTAGGTATTCCTAATGCTCTTTTCTTGCCATCTGCCTTTGGAATATAGGTTCGTCTGACAGGTTTGCACCGATATTTCTCTGTCTGCAGTTCTTCCGCTATTTCGTCCAGCAGTTTTTCTTCGCCGTACGCTTTCACGTCTAAAATGCTAACTTTATCAACTCCGCCTGCCCCACCATTTCTTTTTACCCGTTTCCATGCTTCCTCCAAAATATCCTTTCGGTATATCTTGTCATACATCGCATAGAACTTTCTCTTTCGGTCAGCTTTGGCTGTAAGGTATAGTCTGTTTTGAAAGTCTCGTACTTTTTCATGGGTGTTAATAGCTTTATCGGCAATCACCAGTACCTACCTCCTCTACAAACTTGAATAAAGTTGTGCCCCTTTCCTATGTACAGTTTTGTTGTCTGCACAATCATTGGTACTATGAGCACTTCTGACTGCCTCTTTGCAGGACTGCAATTTCACTTTCGCTTATATGCGTCCTCTTTACAGTTGACTGTGCAAAGTAGGCTCTCTCCAGTTCCGACAAATACTTTCCTAACGTGTCGCTACCTCTACACCGCAGGGTTCTTAGGTATTGCATTTAGGGTTCTTCATACCGTCTGCTGTCTTCGCCGTTGATGTCTCGGCTCGACTCCCTGTTGTTCCCTTTCGGGAAAGTCAATAACGGTGCGGCAGTATTCACTTTATGTTACGACCCATCAGTTTGTCTGCTCCTTTCAGAACATTCCGTAACGCTTCAACGTATGAATTACTCCATACGCTGGTTACTGACTAAGTGGCTGCCCTACCTTTACCCCTACAGGACTTTCACCTGTTAGCATTTGCCAGCTTCGCTGGACGCACACATCAATACTACCGTCTCAACGTGACCAGTTCCCGGGAACAGATCCACCGGCTGAACGGTTTTAATAGCATAGCCAGCTTCGGTTATAAACTTTAAATCCCGGGCCAGGGTTGAGGGGTTACAGGATACATAGATAAGCTTGGGGGTGCCCAACTCGCTGATGGCTTGCAGCAAGGATTCGTCACAGCCTTTTCGAGGCGGATCGAGAACGATCAGATCGGGTTTGACTCCTTCATCTTTGATGATCTTGAGCATTTCATCTTCAGCCCGACCCAAAAAGAAGCGGGCATTGTCGATCTGATTGAGGCCAGCGTTTTCCCGGGCATCAAGAACTGCATCGCCGACGCTTTCAATCCCGATGACCTGTTTGGCCTGAGCCGCCAGATAAAGCCCGATGGTGCCGGTACCGCAATAGAGATCAAAGATGGTTTCTGTGCCGGTCAAGGCAGCAGCCGATTTGATGGCATCATAGAGTTTTTCTGTCTGCAGCGAATTGACCTGAAAGAAGGAGTTTGGTGAAATCGAAAAACTGAGATCCCCGATCTGCTCCACCAGTCGGGCCGCCCCGTAGACGCAGAGACTTTTTTTGCCCAGAATGACATTGCCTTTTTCCCGGTTGATGTTGGCGTAAATACTTTTGACATTGGGAATTCCGGCGACGATGCCCTCAATAATGGCCTGACGTTGACTTAACTCCTTACCGTTAATGATCAGGGTGATCATGTTTTCGCCCTGGAGGTTGGTACGCTGCAACACCCCCCGGAGATAACCCTTGTGGGTGCGCTCATCATAGATGCTTAAATTCAATTCCTGAACCAGCGCATTGATGGTTTTGATGGCCGCCGCTGCTGATTCCGGCTGGTTGAGGCAATCGTCAATATGAACCAGCTGATGAGATCTTTTGGCATAAAAACCCATTCCCTTGCGATCCAGTTTAAATTGTGCCTTATTGCGGTAGCGTAACGGATCTTCCATGCCGATAATCGGCGCCACTTCGAGCTCTTTAAAGCCCCCAATCCGTTGGAGTGCATCCCCCACCATCTTAGCCTTGGCCTTAAGTTGGCCCGGATAACTCATATGGCGGATCTGACAGCCGCCGCATTGGTCAAAATAGGAACAATCCGGGGTGACCCGAACGGGTGATGCCTGGCTGATTGACAGTAGTTTTCCCTGGGCGTAGGTTTTTTTGACATTCTTGATCTCCACCTCCACCACATCACCGGGCAGGCCACCGTCGACAAAGACAATCATGTTATCAAGCCGACCCACCCCTTCCCCACTATGGGTAATATCAATCAATTCCATGGAATACTGCTGTCCAACTTCTAACGGGTTGCTTGTTTCGTTCATTCTTACTTCCTTAATTTTCTTATTTTTTATTGCTCGAGATAAGCCTTCATTTTTTCGAAGGTTTCATCCGAGATAATATGCTCAATACCGCAGGCATCCTGTTCCGCATTGGCCAGGGACACATCCAGGGCTTTGACCAGAAACTCGGTAATCAGCCGATGCTTTTCATAAACCTTTACCGCCCGGCTTTTTCCAGTTTCGGTGAGATAGATCTGGCCATAGCGTTCATGTTCCACATAGCCTAATTCCTTAAGCTTGCGAACCGCATCATTGGCACTGGCCTTACTGACCTTGAGTTCCAGGGCAACATCGGTAATCCGTACCCCTTTGCCGTGTTTTTGACTCTCCAGATAAATGGTTTCGATATAATCCTCAATGGATTCTGTTAATTTTTTTTCCATTTTTACCTCTGCTTTTATCTTTTTGATTTATTTTTGATTGCTTTGCCTGAGCTGGCTTGGCAGGTCTGGTTTTATTGGTTTTTTTAGCCTGGGGTGACCGCGATTCGGATTTTTTTACCTTAGCCGGAATCAGTGCTTTTTTCCCTGTGCCGATTAAATCGTCCCGATAGGCTTTGGTCAGGGCCTCATGCACCAGCAGATAATTCTCCCGTTTGTTATACTGCACCAGCGCCCGCTGCATGTTTTTTTCCCGGCCCTTGGGTACATAAACCGCTTCCATCGTCAGCGGGTTGACACCAGTATGGTACATGGCCGTTGCCACCGAACCCGGTGTCGGGTAAAAATCCTGAACCTGTTCCGGGAAAAAGCCCATCTCCCGGATGTATTCCGCCAGTTTGACGGCATCCTGGAGGGTACAGCCCGGATGGCCGGTAATGAAATAGGGCAATACAAACTGGTTTTTGCCCAGCTGCCCATCAATCTGCTTAAACTGCCGGACAAAGTTTTCATAGACGTTAAAGGCCGGTTTGCCCATGTGAGCAAGCACCGTATCGGATACATGTTCCGGAGCCACCCGCAGCTGGCCGCTGATATGGTGCTCCACCAATTCCCGAAAAAAAGCCTTGTCCGGGTCCAGCGCCAGATAATCATAGCGGATTCCCGAACGGATAAACACTTTCTTGATTCCCGGCAGTTTCCGGACTGCCCGGAGTGTCTCCAGATACGGCTTGTGGCTGGGATCAATGTTTTTGCAGGGGGTTGGAGCCAGACACTCCCGATCTTTGCAGTAACCCCGGACTGCCTGCTTTTTACAGGCCAGATGGGAAAAATTGGCCGTCGGTCCGCCGATGTCGTGGATGTAGCCCTTAAAATCAGGCTCTTTTGTCATTCGTTTGGCTTCCCGGACAATTGAATCGCGGCTGCGCATCTGGACATATTTGCCCTGATGTATGGCCAGGGCACAAAAGGTGCAGTTGCCATAGCAGCCCCGGTTGGCAGTGATACTGAACTTGACTTCGTTAAGCCCCGGCACACCCCCGACCGGATCATAGGCGGGATGCCAGCGATAGGTAAAGGGCAGATCATACAGATCATCAAACTCCGCCTGGGAAAGCGGCGGTTGGGGCGGGTTCTGCCACAGATAACGGTTGCCGGTGGGCTGAATATAGACCTGTGGGTCATGGGCATTATTGCTCTGATAAATCTGGGCAGTCGCCTCGGCATAGGCCTTTGTATCGGCGCTGACACTCTCGGTGGACGGCAGCATAACGCCTTCCCCGGCTTCCCGGCTGATTACCGCTGTGCCCCGGATTTGGGTCAGCTGATGTACCGGAATGCCAGCTTCCAGGCCTTCGGCAATCTCAAGTATCGCCCGTTCGCCCATGCCATAGACCAGCAGATCGGCCCGGGAATCAAAAAGAATCGGCCGTCTCACTTTCTCCTGCCAGTAATCGTAATGAGCGAAGCGCCGCAGGCTGGCTTCGATTCCACCAATAATCAACGGGATTTCACCAAAATTTTCACGAATCTTGCCGCAATAGACAATCGTGGCCCGATCCGGCCGCAGTCCGGCTTTACCTCCGGGGGCATAAACATCTTCCTGGCGGCGTTTTTTGTTGACGGTGAAATGATTGACCATCGAATCAAGGTTGCCAGCAGTGACCAGAAACCCCAGCCGGGGGGCGCCCAGCTGCATAAAATCGGCGTTTTCCTGCCACTTGGGCTGGGCAATAATCCCCACTGAAAAACCCCGGGACTGGAGCACCCGGCCGATAATCGCCGCCCCAAAGGAGGGATGATCGACATAGGCATCGCCAGTCACGAGTATAAAATCGCATTGGGTAATACCCTGGGTCTGCATTTCTTTTTTGGACATTGGCAGGAACCCCTTATTTTCTTTGGGGGTTTTATCGGCTCGGACTTTTTGCCCGGAATCCTTGCTTGACTTATTCATTCATACCCTTTCTTAATAATTTTTCACATTTTTTATATTAAACCGCTAAAAAGATTGAAATATGCCGGGAAGTTAATCAGGATGATTGCAAAGACCACCATAAAAAAGGTCTGGTTAAGTTCAATGGTCATCCCGATGGTGTCACCTGTCATCCCGCCGATTTTGTGCTGGAGATTTTTCATCAATAGCAATGCCGGCAGCAGACCGATCACGGCCGTAAGCAAACCCGGTAGTCCCAGAATCAGGGTGGCATAACCGAGTAGTAGCACCAGATAAATGATAAAATGGTGGAGCTGGGTCATTTCCACAAAGCGCTTGCCCAAACCACCGCCACCGGGAGCGTAGGTGGAAAAGCAGGTCGACATGATCGCCATTGTCCGGCCGAATACCGGCATGACCAGCAGGGCACTGCTGTACTCGGGCAGAATCATCGTATAGGCCATCCAATTGGTTAGTATAATCAGGATCAGTCCGATGGCGCCAAAGGCTCCTAACCGGCTGTCTTTCATGATTTCCATCATCTTTTCCCGATCCCGGGCTGAAAACAGGGCGTCGGTGGTATCCGCAAAGCCATCCAGATGGAGGCCGCCAGTAAGCCAGATATAGGCAATCACCATCAGCAGCGCCTGCAGCTGAACAAAGTGGATCAATGAAAACAGCTGGGCCGCCCCATACAGGATCACCCCGATAAAAATCCCCACCAGAGGGATCAGAATCATTGATTCATAAAACTCCTCGGCACTGACATCATTAAGCTTGATTGGGATGCGGGTAAAAAATGATATTGCAATCAGTAGTTTTCTCATGTTGTTCTCCAAATATACTCTTAAAAATTCATAGTTTTTTGTTGTTTTAAAAATTAACACTGAGCTTACGCCAGTTTTTCCCGAAAAAAGAAAAGCATGAATTTGCATTCATACTTTATCCGGCCATGGTTTCTGAATTTTTGTTTTTAAAAGATTTTTATTATCTTAAACTTCATCCACAAAATCAAAACGATTTTCAATCATTTGTTTCAATTGTTCAATGGCCCGCTTTTCGTCATCGCCATTCGCTTCGATTTGTATCTCGTCACCTTTTTGAACAGCTAAAATCATCACACCCATAATGCTTTTGGCATTAACCCGGGTTGTTTCTTTTTTGATATAGATTTCGCTTTTAAACTCATTGGCTTTTTGGACAAAAAGAGAGGCTGGTTTTGCATGGAGTCCGGCCTTGTTATCAACGATTACTTTATCAACTATCACAATAATCCACCCCTTTACTATAAAATTCCCCTATGTTAGTATTATAACCCTAGACTGCAATTTTAGCAAGTCAACGACTTTTATTTCTTTTTAACTTGTAAAATCTTTTTTTAAGTTTTATAATGTATCATATGTCAAATGTGATTAACACTTTGCGGAGGTGAAAAAAATGAAAGTTACTAAAGATATGGGTATCCTTGATGCCGTTAACGCATATCCGGATTCTGTCAACGTCTTCCAGGCTTATGGCATGCATTGCTTTGGTTGTATGGCAGCACGTTTTGAAAGCATCGAAGAAGGGGCATTGGCCCACGGCATTGATGTCGATGCCTTGATTAAATCAATTAATGACGCCATTGACGCTGTTGATTTAACAAAATAGTTTAAGGTTGTCGCTAAACTCCCATACCGACCAATTGTTAATCTGTTGTCCGCTCCGATGCGTAGGGTCTGACCCCTAGGTCACAACATGATGTAACAATTGTCGGTACTGGGTTATCTTTTTTGATAGTCTGAGCAACGCATTTAATCAATGCGTTGCTTTTTTTGTTTTTTTGTCAATACCCCTTGAAATCACCAGGAATAATTGTTACAATGGTCAGAATCGAATATTACGATAGAGGTGCGGACTTTAAGATTAACGACGGTGACCATGGCTAATGGGATGACACGTTGTGAAAGGAAAGCTCGCCGAAGGATTATTGTTTGCCACCAGTTTTCCTGGGCTTACTGTTAAGAGCAGTGAGACTGTCATCATTTTTAATGATGGAGTGCTATCTAAAACCCAATGGAAGCTTTTTTTGAGCATTTCTTTGTATTTTAGCCGGTACCCGTTACTGGCTTTTTTTAATTTCAAATGGAAAATTGCGAAATGAGATATTGCGGTGAGCTTTGCTGTTGTAAATTGCGCAATTAACTATAATTTCAATTTTTGGAGGTACTATGAAATCTTATAATGTTGCAGTTGTTGGCGCCACTGGGATGGTGGGACAGAAAATGCTTCAGGTCCTGGCGGAACTTAAGTTCCCGGTCAAGAACCTGTATCCGATGGCATCAAAACGGTCGGCTGGCAAAGAAATTATTTTTAACGGAAAACCCTACGTGGTTCAGGAGCTTTGTGATGAAGCTTTTGACCAGGAGATTGATATTGCCCTGTTCTCTGCCGGTGGTGACACCAGCGAGCGCTTTTCGCCGGTGGCGGCAGCTAAAGGCGTCATCGTCATTGACAACAGCAGCGCTTTCCGGATGGACCCCACCGTACCACTGGTGGTGCCGGAAGTCAACCCGGAAGATCTGGACTGGCACAAAAACATCATTGCCAATCCCAACTGCTCCACCATTCAGGCGGTGGTGGCTTTAAAACCGCTCTATGATGCTTTTGGCATCGACCGGATTGTTTATTCCACCTACCAGGCGGTTTCCGGTTCCGGAGTCAAGGGCTATGCCGATCTGGAAAACGGGATCAAGGGCGAAGATAATGCCTTTTACCCCCACCCAATTGCTTATAACGTCCTGCCTCACATCGATTCTTTCCTGGACAACGGCTACACCAAGGAAGAAATGAAGATGATCAACGAAACCCGGAAAATTCTCCACGACGACAGCCTGCGGATCACCGCCACCACCGTCCGAGTACCGGTTTTTTACAGCCACAGCGAAAGCGTCAACGTGGAGCTGAAAAAACCCTTTGAGCTGGATGCCATCCGCAAGCTTTACAGCGACGCCCCGGGGATTGTTCTCCAGGATGACCCGGCCAACAACGTCTACCCACTGGCCCGCACCGCCGAAAACACCGATGAAGTCTATGTCGGCCGACTGCGTCGCGATGAAAGCGTCGATAACGGCCTGAACCTCTGGGTCGTCGCCGACAACATCCGCAAAGGCGCCGCCTCCAACGCCGTCCAGATCGCCTTCGAACTGGCTAAACGGGGCCTGATCTAGGCTCATTAATTTAGTGCCGTTGGCTTTGCTACCGCTATACAGCAAACAGTTTCTACACTGTACGGCGGACAGGCTATCGCCTGTTCGCCTACACGTTACGAAACTGTTTCTGAATACCGGCATCAAAGCAATCAAGGTTATGCTCGTTAACGAACATAGATTAGAACACTAACCCAGTACCGACAATTGTTACATCATGTTGTACGCATCGGAGCGGACACGGCAAAGCCTGTCCGATTCCGCAGCGAACAACAGATTAACAATTGGTCGGTACGGTATTATACACAAAAACCACAATCAAAGGAGATTGAAATGAGTATTTTTACAGGAAGCTGTGTCGCCCTGGTGACCCCGTTTAAAGATGGGAAAGTTGATTTTGAACGCTTTCATAAGCTGATTGACTGGCAGATAGAAAAGAAAACCGATGCCATTCTGATTGCCGGCACCACCGGTGAAACCTCAACCCTGACTGATGATGAGCATCTGGCGCTGCTCCGGGATGCCGGTAAATACATCAACGGCCGGGTGCCCTTTGTGGCCGGAACAGGCAGTAATGACACTGCCTATTCGATCATGCTATCCCAGGAAGCCGAAAAAGCTGGTGCTGATGCCTGCCTGATTATCAACCCCTATTACAATAAATCGACCCAACGGGGCATCATCGCCCACATCACGGCCATTGCCAATGCCATCACGATTCCGGTGATCATCTATAATGTCCCCAGCCGTACCGGCATGAACATCTCGGTAGCCACCATTAAAGAGCTGAGCAAGATCCCCAATGTGGCGGCGGTTAAAGAAGCCAGCGGCGACATCAGCCAGGTCACTGAAATTGCCCGGGTCTGCGGCAATGACATTGACATTTACAGCGGTAATGACGACCATGTTCTGCCGATCCTGGCGGTTGGCGGCAAGGGCGTGATCTCGGTCTCGGCCAACATTATTCCTGAAGATATGCATGAGCTGGTGGCCAGCTTTATGGCCGGGAATATCGAACGGGCCCGGGAACTGCAGTTTAAAACCAACCTGGTTAACCTGGCAATGTTCTATGAAACCAACCCGATTCCGGTTAAAACCGCCATGGGCCTGATGGGTCTGGATTCCGGTGAAATGCGACTGCCACTGATTGAGATGGAAGAAGCCAATAAAGCCAAACTAACTGCAGATTTAAAAACCTATGGTTTACTATAGGAGGTCGCAATGATCAATATTTTACTCAGCGGCGTCTCCGGCGCCATGGGTGGCACCCTGCAGCAGATCATTGCCGCCAACCCCGACACCCAGGTGGTGGCGGGCTTTGATCAGCAGGCGCTGACCACCCTGCCCTTTCCGGTTTACAATGATCTGACCAAATGTAACGAGGCGATCGATGTAATTATCGATTTTTCTCACTTTGCGGCCTTCCCGGCCATTTTCGGCTTTGCCCGGAGCCACAAAATCCCGATTGTGATCGCCACCACGGGCTTGTCTGAGGCTGATCTGGCCGCCATTGATGAAGGGGCCAAGGAATTTCCGGTCTTTAAAACTGCCAACCTGTCATTAGGCATCAACCTGATTGCCAAGATGCTGACCGAAATGGTTGCCAAACTGGAGCAAGGCTTTGACATTGAAATTATTGAGAAGCACCACAATAAAAAGCTGGATGCCCCCAGCGGCACCGCCCTGCTTTTGGCCGACGCTATCAACGACGGTCTGGCCACCAAAAAAGACTACACCTACGGCCGTTACGGCCGGGATGCCAAACGCAGCGACAACGAGCTGGGCATCCACGCCATCCGCGGCGGCACCATCCCGGGTGAACACTCGGTGATCTTTGCCGGTAATGACGAAATCATCGAAGTCAACCACATTGCCCTGTCCAAAAAAGTCTTCGCCGAAGGCGCTGTCAAAGCCGCCCAATTCCTGGTCGGCCAGGCCCCCGGCCGCTATGACATGGCCATGGTCGTCAACGACTAGTTGACGACCATGGCCCTCAAGGCGCTTATATTAAGTACTGTTAGCCTAGCTACTGGTTTTCATAAAGCAATTTCTACACTGTACGGCGTACAGGCTATCGCCAGTTCGCCTACACGTTACGAAATTGATTATGAAACCCGTATCCAGGCAATTGAGTCTAGCTGTAAGCGCCTAAAAACAAAGCACGCACCAGTACCGTTAACAAGAAAACACTGTTTTTAATTCTTACCTTGAATCGTGAAACGTTTTGTATTATACCCAAGTAGTACCGACAATTGTTACATCATGTTGTTCGCATCGGAGCGAACAGGTTGATAAACCTGTCCGATTCCGCAGCGAACAACAGATTAATAATTGGTCGGTACGGAATTAAGATGCAACCCCCGATCTTAAGACCTCCGTGTAAGAATTACAGAGAATCGTATCGGTACGGTATTTCACATCGCCCCCCACACCATTAACAGAAAGGATCACATAACAGTCGACTTATCATAGCTGCTACTGATTTAGAGGTTCATCACATGAATATTGTTGTGCAGAAATACGGCGGAACCTCAGTAGGTTCCACCGAACGGATTATAAATGTTGCCAAGCGCATCATTGCCAAAAAACAAAGCGGCCATCAGGTTGTTGTGGTGGTTTCCGCCATGGGCAAAACCACCGATGATCTGGTCAAGCTGGCTTATGACATCAACCCCACCCCCCCCAAGCGAGAGCTGGATCGGCTTTTGTCCACCGGCGAGCAGATTTCCATTTCGCTGCTGTCGATGGCCCTGCAAGCCCTGGGTCACGACGCCATTTCCTTTACCGGCCCTCAAGTCGGCATCCGCACCAGCGGCCGCCATACCAAGTCCAGGATTGAAGGAATTGACACCACCAAGATTTTAGAATCGTTAAACGACGATAAAATTGTCATTATTGCCGGGTTTCAGGGCGTCAATGAAAATGATGATGTCACCACCCTTGGCCGGGGTGGGTCGGACACCAGTGCCGTGGCGCTGGCCTGTGTGCTTGAGGCCCCCTGCGAAATCTACACCGATGTCGAAGGCATCTACGGGGTTGATCCCCGGCTTTATCCCCAGGCCAAGAAGCTCGACACTGTATCTTACGAAGAAATGCTGGAAATGGCCAGCCTCGGCGCCGGGGTCATGCATCCCCGAGCCATTGAGTTGGGCAGCAAGTACGATACCCCCATCTGGGTCGCCTCCAGCGAACTGGAAATTCCCGGTACCATCATTACAAAAGGAGAAAACAACATGGAAGGACAATCCATCACCGGCGTGGCCATTGACAATGACGAAATTATGATCACCATCCGTGACGTTCCCTTTGACCGGAACATCACCTCCCAGTTTTTTAGTCAATTTGCCACCAAAAGCATTAACATCGATATGATCAGCCAAAGCGCCCCGATCGATGATCTGATCAATATTTCATTTACCGCCCCGGCTTCCGATCTGGCTGATGCCAAGAAAGTTCTGGCCGCTTTTCAGGACAAACACCCTGGCATCGGGGTGATTATCAACGAACAGGTTTCCAAGCTCTCAGTGGTTGGGATCGGGATGCGCAGCCAGTCCGGCGTCGCCGCCAAGTTTTTTTCCCTGCTGGCCGATAACAACATCCAGATGCTGATGATTACCACCTCCGAAATCCGGATCAGTTGTATCATTCCCGAAAAAGACAAGGATCTGGCAGTGACAGCTACCGCCCAGGCCTTCGATTTATAAAACGTATCGGATCACAAACAAAATAAGCCAGCATTTCAGACCCTGAGGTTTGAGATGCTGGCTTTTTATTGTTGGGCAGCGGTTTATGATTGTTTGGGATGACGGGGATTTTTTGAGACGATATCAATGGCCCGGGTCAGCTCGCTGGTCAGATCGGCCTTATGTTGGGTCGTCATTTCATCGATTTTAGAAAACAAGAGCCCTTCATGAGTCACAAAATAAGCGGGTTTTAGCTTGTTCAGGGCAATCGCTTTAATATCTTCAACACACAGCTCGCAGCGGCAAATATCCGGATACTGTTTGAGCATGTGTGGTAAAAATGAATCAACCGCATCCTCCATGTAATTTTTTAACATCTTTTCCCTCCAAAGTTTGTCGATTTAGTAATTGATTTTATCGATTCAGATAAACACTTTCCTGACATTAGTATACTATTAAAACAACGCCATTTCAACCGTTTTCAGCTCACGATTCGATATTTGTTGTAAACATGACTAAATTTGCCTTTGCCCGCATCCCGTTTGCTCCGTCAGCACCCTGCTTACAAAAACCCCGGCAATAGTCGGGTCAAATTGGGTACCAGCGCCATGAACGATGGCATGAACCGCCTGACTGGGAGACAGGGCCGGATGATAGGGCCTGTCACTGACCATCGCATCATATGCTTCGGCAATGGCGATAATCCGGGCCAGCCGAGGAATTTTTTGGCCAGACAGACCCTTGGGGTAGCCACTGCCATCCCACCATTCGTGATGGCTAAGAATGGCTAGGGCAATTTCTACCATATCGGCGGCAATGTTGGTAATATGGTAACCTATTTCCGGGTGGCGTTTAATCGCCAGCCATTCTTCCGGGGTCAAGGTCCCGGTTTTATCGAGCAGGCCCGGGGCCAGGGTGACCTTGCCGATATCATGGAGCCGGGCCGCCCATTCCAGAGCTGCCAGCTCTTTTTCGCCCAGCCCCATGGCCTCTCCAATTTGCCGGGCATACTGGCTGACCATCTTGCCATGGCTTTTCTCAGCCCCGCATTTCTGATAAAGCGATGCCATAATCAGGCGGATGGTCATGTCCCGAACCTGGGGTTTCATCTGCAGTTTATGTTTATACATGTAGTTTTCAGCGTTCTTAAAAACAGCCAGGACATCTTCGGACAGATTTTTTTTGGTGTCCCAGCCAAAGGCCATTGAAAGCATTCCCTGATCAACCGGGGCCAGGGCCACAGCCTGGTTCATCCGCTCGACGATTTTGGCGGTGGTTTCTGTATCGGTATTGGGCAGCAGCAATACAAACTCATCGCCGCCCCAGCGGGCCGCCACGTCGTTGGGGCGACAGAATTTTTTGAGCATTTTACCGGCAGCATAGATCACCTGGTCGCCGGTCAGGTGGCCAAAGGCATCATTGATCATTTTTAAGTTGTTGATATCGCCCATGATAATCGATAGCGGAAAATGACGGCGGCCATCGATCCGCTTGAGTTCCTCTTCGAAATAGCGGCGATTATAAAGGCCGGTCAGGTGATCATGGTAGCTAAGGTATTCAATCCGTTTATTTTGCGCCACCCGCTCGGAAACATCCCGAAAGATCAGCACCACCCCGGTGGTAGCCCCGTCTCCGTCTTTTACCGGGGTGGCACTGTCCTCGATATGAAAGCAGTGGCCCTGGCGGTCGGTGATCACGGCATGGTGGGATGAGACGGTGCTGTGATCAGTTTTTAGGACCTCATCCACCGGATTGGAAACCTGATATTCGGGATTCTCATGGGACAGCTGAAAAACCAGCTCGAACCGTTTTCCCTGGGCCTCGTCACTTGACCAGCCGGTCAGTTCTTCGGCGACCCGGTTGAGTAGCGTCACCCGTTTCTCCAGATCAACCACGATAATGCCATCACCGACGCTTCTCATCACCCGGTCGAGATTTTTGTGACTGCTTTCTAACTGGTTGATCAGAAAATAAATCCCCGAGGCGACAAACAGCAGGATGCTGGCCCGCAGAATCGGCGCCATCAAGAATGCTCCCTGACTGAGATAATCCATGATGATGTGGAAGCCCCCCAGAAAAATCGCCACCTGAATGACGTAGCGTTTGTACCAGAGACCGACTAGCACAATCACCACATAAAAGAGGTGGGTGTAAACCACATCAATGCCTTTAAAGTAATTAAAATACACCGCCACAAATATCGTTCCCAGAAGACAGAGGCCGACGATGGTCATCCGGATTTGATGATTGGCGGTAATTGATTGCGATCTTTCCATAAATGTACCCTCTTTTCATTGCTTTGCTTGCCGGGACAATCACCGGTCGGTTGCTGCTGGCCTTTTTTAATTGGGACTGCTTCTTTAACAAACTGCGGCTGTCGATGCATTTTTGTTGTTTTGTTCCATGCAGTTCGCTTTTTTTACTACTTTAACTAAACTTTTTTCTATTTTACCATAATAGCCCACCCCTGAACAGACTTTTAATCAACAAGGCTGTCTCTTTCCGCCGGGGTTTTTAATAATGATTCGGGTGCTCAATCTAAAAAATAGTCTCACCAAACAAATGTTATGGTATAATAACAATAAAAAATTTACGATCTCAGCAAAGCACCAACATTTTGCTGAAACTCATAAAATTATGCATCCAGGAAGGAATAATTGCCCCATGAATGATCTTAATGACAAACAAACCCCGCACAACGCAAAGGTTTCTGCCACCAGCGCAGCTGCCGCGGATGAGAGTCTTCGCTATTTCACCGGCATTTTTAGCGGACTGGAAATTGATTCTAAGCCGATTTATGATTTTCCCGAAAACTTAAGCCGCACGACCGTCCCTGAGGCCTGGGTGGGCAGCGATTTTTCCCGCCGCTTTGCCCCGGCGATAATCAATACCCGGCTGACTGCCGCTGGAATCACCGCCCCGGTACTTTTTTTGACGGCCTTTGCCTTCACCCTGGCCAAGTTTAGCGGCCAGGACGAAAGTGTTTTTTGTATTTTGCCCAGTGATAACGCCGATGGCATTTTGCCTATGTATCTTAAAATCGATGAAGACGCATCAATTAATGACTACCTTAAGACTGTTCAGACGAGCTTCTTAGAAACCCGCCGCCACAGTGGCTGCGCTTTTTCGCAGCTGGCCCGGGAGCTTAGTCTAAGCTCTGATCTGCGTTTTGTCTTTAATGAAAACCCGGAACAGCCGGTGGACCTCGGCCACGCCCATCTGGCGGCGGTAGTCAGCCCCAAAGGCAACAACTTTGCGCTACGCCTGCATTACCGCAGCGATTTATATAAAAAAGAAACCATTCTCAGCTTTGCCGATCTGTTGGAACGGACCATCGGCGGCTTACTGACAGCTCCAAAACTCTCAGCCATTACCCTGATTTCGGAGGCTGACCGGCTCCGCTGTGAAACCTTTAACCACACCACCGTGCCCTACGACGCCAGCCTGACGATGGTCTCGATGCTCAGAAACCAGGCCCAAAAAACCCCGGAGCACATCGCCGTGGTTTATCAGGATGTCTCGCTAACCTATCGTGAGCTCGACCTTGTCACCGACCGGCTGGCCAAACACATCAAAAGCTTTAGTTTCGGCCGGGAGGATATCATCCCAATTCTGCTGCCCAAAAGCGAGCTGATGACAATCGCCTCAATTGGGGTGCTTAAGGCCGGGGCGGCCTATCAGCCGCTTGATCCCTCCTACCCCAGCGACCGGCTGAGCTTTATGATTGGCGACACCAGCGCCCGGTTACTGATTGCCGATGAAGCCCTGCTGGGACTGATCCCTGACTACAGCGGTCAGCTGATCCTGACCAAAGACATTAAGGACCTGCCGGACAGCACTAGGGAGCTAAGCGACCCTGCGCCTGAGGATCTGATGGTGATGCTCTACACCTCCGGCTCCACCGGGGTGCCCAAGGGCGTGATGCTGGAGCACCGCAATCTGGTCTGTTTCTGCCACTGGTACAACCGCTACTATGATCTGGACGAGACCGCCCGGGTGGCCGCCTATGCCAGCTTTGGTTTTGACGCCAATATGATGGACACCTATCCGGTCTTAACCGTGGGCGGCACCCTGCATATTATTGCCGATGAAATCCGCCTTGATCTGCTGCGGCTAAACGATTATTTCGAAGCCAATGGCATCAGCCACATCTTTATGACCACCCAGGTGGGCCGCCAGTTTGCTGACACCATCACTAATTATTCGCTTAAGCATCTGTCAACTGGGGGTGAAAAGCTGGCCACCATCCACCCGCCCCGCTATCATTTCCACAACCTCTATGGCCCCACCGAAACCGCTGTCATTTCCACGTGTTTTGAGGTGGATAACCTCTATGACAATATTCCCATCGGTAAGGCCGTGGACAATCTCAAAACCTACGTGGTTGACCGCTATAAACGGCAGCTGCCCATTGGCGTCCCCGGGGAGCTTTGTATTGCCGGGATGCATGTCGGCCGGGGCTACTTAAACCGCCCCGAGGCCACTGCCGCTGCCTTTGGCGCCAACCCCTTTTGTGATGTCGCCCCTGATGACCGGATCTATTATACCGGCGACATTGTCCGCTATCTGAGTGATGGCAATATCGAGTTTGTCGGCCGCCGGGATGCTCAGATCAAGATCCGCGGTTTCCGGGTCGAACTGACCGAAATTGAGGTGGTGATCCGCCAGTTCCCGGGCATTCAGGACGCCACCGTCGTCGCCTATGATGATCCCAGCGGGGTCAAGTACATTGCCGCCTATGTGGTGTCCGATACCCCAGTTGACGTTGCCGCCCTCAACGCCTTTATCGAAGCCGAAAAGCCGCCCTATATGGTCCCGGCGGTAACGATGCAGTTAGAGGCCATTCCGCTCAACCAGAACCTGAAGGTCAATAAAAAGGCGCTGCCGCTGCCGGTTAAACAGCAGACTGATTTGACCCCACCGCAAAACCCCACCCAGAAGCAGATCTACAACTGCGTCGCCAAGATTCTCGGCCACGATCAGTTTGGCATTGCAACCGACTTGCAGGAGGCCGGGCTGACTTCAATTGGCACCGTGACCTTAAATGTCCGCCTGTCCCAGATCTTTGGGGTAGCAGTGCGGAACCGGGATCTGAAAGAACATAACACGGTTGCCAAACTGGAAACCTTCCTGACTGCCGCCGCAGCCACGATCCCGGATAACGATGGCCCCAAACTGACGGCCTATCCGCTGACCCAGACCCAGCTGGGCTTGTTTGTCGAATCGATGGCCAAACCCGATGAGCAGCTGTATCATATTCCCTTTTTGTTTAAGCTCCATCCCGATGTCAACCTGCCGCGGTTTAAAACTGCTGTAGAAACGGCCATTTCGGCCCACGCCTACCTCAAAACCCGCTTCTTTATGGATGATGATGGCGAAATCATGCAGCGCCGCCGGGATGAGGCCCCCTTTACCCTGCGGATTCGGGATTATCTGGATAAGGACAAGCTGGTCACCCCCTTTAAACTGATTGATGGCCGACTCTTTAACGCCTCATTGTTTGCGACCAAAGACGGCAACTACTTCTTTATCGATATCCACCACAGCATCTGCGATGGCACTTCGCTGGTGATTTTAATTGAAGACATTAACCGGGCCTACGCCGGGGAAGCACTGGAGCCGGAAAGCTACAGCTCTTTTGACGCCGCCCGGGACGAACAAATACGCCTGGCCAGCGCCGAGTACGCCCAGGCTGAGGCTTATTTTGCCGACCTGTTTTCCGGCTGCGACACCCATTTTTTACCCGGCCCGGACAAAAGCGAGAGCGAAAAAACCCTGGGGATTGTCAGCCTGATCCCCGATCAGCTTACAGTCTCTGCCGTCGAGCACTACTGCGAAGCCCAGAAGATCACCCCCAACGCCTTTTTTGTCGGTCTGTTTGGTTACCTGCTGGGCCGCTACACGAATAAAAACCACAGCGTCTTTACGACCATCTACAATGGCCGCAGCGATTCCCGGACGGCCCGGTCGATGGGGATGTTCGTTAAAACCCTGCCAGTTACCTGCAGGCTTGATGCCCCGGCCAGTGCCCTGTTTACCGCCACCAAAAATCAGCTTATCGACAGTATGGATCACGATCTCTACTCCTTTGCACAAATCAGCCGGACCTTTGGCATCTCAGCCGAAGCGATGTTTGTTTATCAGGGCGATAACTTTGAGTTTGAAACCCTGGCCGGTCTCCCCACCGAAGCCCTGGAGGTGATGAGCGAAGGGGTCATTGCCGCCATTTCGGTAGAGGTCTCAATCCGGGAGGGCCGCTACTATTTCCGGGCCACCTTTGAGAGTAACCGCTACGAGGACAGCTCGATGGATGCCCTGCTATCCAATCTGGCACTGGCCGCAAAACAGGTGCTGACCACGGACGATCTCAATCAGATACAGCTGCTCTTTGATGAGCCCCGGGAGATGGTCAATGACCCCCGTTTTTACGGCCATACCTTTGTTGATCTGTTTACGGATGCGGCCGCCCAATATCCCGAGCAAACAGCTATTGCCGACCGCAAGGGCAGCATCAGCTATGCCCAGCTTGACGCCGCTTCGGATGCGCTGGCGGTGCAGCTGCTTGGCGCCGGGGTCAAAAAAGGTGACTTTGTCGGCGTCCTGTCGGGCCGCACTCGGGAATTTTTAATTGGTGTCATTGCCACCATGAAGGCTGGCGCCGCCTATGTGCCGCTTGACCCCGAGTACCCGGAAGACCGGCTGCGCTATATGCTTTCCGACTCAGCGGCCGATATTTTGCTTTATGTCGATGACTACCAGCACATGACCCGCTTTTTCCCGAACAGGCTAGTCAGTCTGGATGCCGTCACCGCCAGCGGTTTTTTGCCGGCTGATAAAAGCTGGCAGACCGCCAAACCCACCGGCAGCGATCTGGCCTATATGATCTACACCTCCGGCTCCACCGGCAAGCCCAAGGGGGTCATGATTGATCACGCCAACCTTAGTAATCTGATCATGAACGAAACCATCAATCAGCAGGTCAGTGAGCAGACCCGCTGCGCCCAGTATTCGAGCTTCTGCTTTGATGCCTCGGTCTTGGGGATCTTCCCCTATCTGGCAAACGGTGCCCTGGTCTATCTGTTTGCCGAAGACGACCGCAAGGATGCCGTCAAGGTCTGTCAGATTCTAAAAGATGAGGCCATCAACGTGGCCATCTTCCCGACCCAGATGGGCGAAATCATCATTGACAGCCTGACTGGTGACTGTAGCCTGACCCATATCATCGTCGGTGGCGAAAAGCTTAAGCATTATTACGACCGGCCCTATACCGTTGTCAATGCCTATGGCCCCACCGAAAGCACGGTTGAGACCACCTTCTTTAATGTCGATCAGGAATACCGCAATATTCCGATTGGCAAGTCACTAATCAACGTCCGCTCTTATGTGGTCGATGACCAGCTTGTGCCGGTGCCGATCGGGATGCCCGGCGAACTCTGCCATGCCGGTCGCCAGATTGCCCGGGGCTATCACAACCTGCCCGAAAAAACCGCTGCCGCCTTTGTCCCCAGTCCCTTTGCCAGCGGCCCTGATGATGGGGTACTCTACCGCACCGGCGATATGGTAAGGCGCCGGGGCGACGGTCTGATTGAATACATCGGCCGGATCGATTCCCAGGTTAAGATCCGGGGCTATCGGATTGAGTTGTCAGAAATTGAAGGGGCGATGCTGGCCCACCCGGGCATCAAGGAAACTGCCGTGACGGTGCTTGAGCAAAGCGGCAACCAGTACATTATCGGTTACTATACCGGGCCGGAAGAAGCGCTTGACCCCAAGGTCTGGCACCATCTGCTGCTTTCGCAGCTGCCCGAATACATGATTCCGACCTTTTATGTCCTGCTTGACACGATGCCGCTGACCCCCGGCGGCAAAGTCGATAAAAAAGCCCTGCCCCAGCCGGAAACCGGGATTAAGACCGCCGACTATCTGGCCCCGGAAACGGCGCTGGAAAAACAACTGGCCGAAATTTTCGCCACCACCCTGGGACTGGAAACCGTCTCGGTGCTGGACGATTTCTTTGCCATCGGCGGCACCTCAATCTCGGCCACCAAGGTGGCGATGAAGTGCCTGAGCCTGCAGATCCCGCTGGCCTACGCTGACCTGTTCGAGTACAAAACGGTCAAGCAATTGGCGGCCTTTGTTGAAAAACACGTCGCCGCAGCAATTGACCCCAATGACCGCATTAAAAACTTTGACTACCCGGCGCTGGCGCAAGTGCTGGCGGCCAATACGCCCGACAGTCTCCCCGGCCTTAACACCAGCCCGCTGGGTGACATTATTTTAACCGGTGCCACCGGCTTTCTGGGGGCCCATATCCTAAAGGAATTCCTGGACCATTATGACGGCAGCGTCACCTGCTTTATCCGTCAGGGCAAGGCCCGGTCGTTACAGCAACGGATTGAAACGATGCTGGTCTACTATTTTGACCGCGATTATGCCGAGCTTTTTGGCAGCCGGATCTTCTGTGTTGAGGGCGATATCACCAATTTAGATAGTGTGATGGCGCTATCTGATGTAGCGGCCGATACGGTGATTAACTGCGCCGCCTGTGTTAAGCATTTTGTGGCCGATGATACGCTTGAGAAAATCAATGTCGAGGGGGTAGAAAACCTGGTGGCACTGTGCCTGAAAACCGGCAAGCAGCTGATTCAGGTTTCCACCGTCAGCATCGCCGGCGAAGGCAAAAATGGCGCCCCTCCCCGGGAGAAACGGATTAACGAAAACGAGCTCTACTTTTCCCAGAGCCTTGAAAACGCCTATGTCCACTCCAAGTTTCTGGCTGAGCGGGCGGTACTTTCGGCCATCGCCAAGGACGGCCTGCGCGGTAAGATCATGCGGGTCGGCAATCTGATGAGCCGCAACAGCGACGGCGAGTTCCAGATCAACTTCCTCCACAACGGCTTTATGCGGGGGCTCAAGGGCTATAAGATTCTAAAATGTTTCCCCGTCGGGGGGCTGAGTCAGGCGGTTGAGTTTTCACCGATTGATCTGACCGCCGAGGCGATTTTAAGGCTGTCCCAGACCAACCGCGACCTGACGGTGTTTCACCCCTACAATAACCACACCGTCTATATGGCTGATGTACTGGCCGAAATGAACGCCTACGGCTTTGCCATTAAGGTGGTCTCTGACGCCGACTTTGACGCCGCCCTGCGGGCCGGAATGGCCGATGCCGAGGTGGCCCCGGCGATTTCCGGGCTGATTGTCTATTTAAACAGTGATACCGTTAATCACATCTACCCGATTGACCCCGAAAACCACTTTACCACCGAAGTGCTCTACCGGATCGGCCACCGCTGGCCGCTGACCAACGAAATCTATCTGCATAAGTCCATTGCTGCCCTGGATGGGCTGGGCTTCTTTGATATTGACGAAAATTAAGGGCCTAAAAAACAGGCCGCAACACATCGCTGCGGCCTGTTCTTGTCGGTACTGAGTTATCTTATGTTTTTGTCTGAAGCCGGTCACCCGGCTATTTTTGTTGCATCCGTTTTTCACCCTTCACAAAAATGCCCCGCTTATCAAGCCGATATTCCGATACCATCTCAGGCCCTTCCGCTACCGGACAGGTTGGTCTGATCCCACTCATTGGCGCTGCCTGCGGCGCTCAGGCCAGAGGCTTGTTTTTATCAAGATACGCCACCACTGCCCAGGCCGTCAGGCTGGTCAAAAACAGTAACGGTGTTCCCGGAAAAACCAGCATGATCGCAAAACTGACGGTGTTGTTCAGGGCGTGGAACCCCATCACCAGTGGCAGTGACTGGGTTTTCACGTAAATGAAATTGGTGATATAGTTCATCGCCACGATTCCGGCAGTGAAACCGACCAGGGTTGGCAACAGCACCCAGGGGCCCTGACCGAGGTAGAGGATCACCATCAGCGGATAGTGCCAGACCGCCCAGATGATCCCGCCCTTCCAGGTGGCCAGCCAGAAACCGGCCGCTTTCTGGCGCAGATAGGGAAATAAGAAGCCCCGCCAGCCCAACTCCTCGGTACCACTGGTTAGAAAATTAGAAATAAAGTACAGCCCAATCAGACCCAGCAGTGCTCCGGGGGTTGCCTCACCGGGGTTAAAATAGCCCAGTATCAAGCTGACGACCACCGTGGGAATGCCGATCATCAGAGGCAGTAGCACCGCCAAGACAGCAAACCGTTTCGCCGCAGGTTTACTGATTGGTTTCTGTTCACCCCGGCCCACCAGCAGGAAGCCGATTAACGGGCCATAGACCCCCAACGCAAACAGCAGTTGCGGCAACCAGCCTTTGTCCGCCGGGACTAACGCCAGCAGATCAAAAAGGGTGCCCCCGGTAAGCAAGCTATAGCCGCTGGTCAGGCTGATCAGATAGGCTCCGATCCAGCAGAACCAGGTCCAACCGAAGGCAGCAATAAGATAAATGCGCAGGTTTTGTTTCATGGTGGGTACTCCTTTAGTCAATCGAAATCATGATACCCGATCAGCCGGGTCAATTAACAGTGCTTTATCTAAAAGCGCAGTTAAAAGGCCACCCCAAAGATCGCCCCGGAAACAAAAGGAATCAGCCAGATCAGCCAGACGATCAGACTGAGTTTATGAAAATTGGCCCGGGCTTTCTGATCATTCCTGACCAGCACCACCGTGGCCCAAACGGCATGAAAGAGCATCAGCAGAATCGCCAGCAGGCCGGTGATACCATGAAAGCTCAACAGCGTGACCCCGCCAGCCAGTTCGCCCATCAGCATGGTTCCGATGGTATCACACACCAGTCCAAGATAAAACACGACCAGATGCCACACTTTTAGCTGGCCCTGAAGCTTCTCGCTCCAGACCCCAATCGAATAGAACACCAGTGCCATCGTAATGGCGGTACTTGCATAAACTAACATTATTGATCCTCCTGTTTTTGACCTTCGATAAAAATGACCCGATTTGGGATCAACGACAAGTGTATGCGGGTGGGACGGCCGCTCCCGGCCCGTTTTTATCAATTACTGTCCGGCCCGCCCTCGACTCGATTCCGGCCCCGTTTTTTGGCTAGATACAACGCATCATCCGCCCGCTTCATGACGGCATTAACCGCTTCTTCCGGAATATATTCCGCAATCCCAAAACTTGCTGTCTTGCGCACCACAATCGGAAATGAGTGTGCTTCAAGGGCTTTCCTTAACCCATTCGCAAGTGTTTTTGCACCGTCAAGATTTGTTTCGGGACAGATAATCAAGAATTCCTCCCCACCCCATCGCCCGATGAAGTCGGTTGGCCGGATCTTCTTCTTTAAAACAGTCACAAATTCTTCCAGCACCATATCGCCGACTTTATGACCATAGGTATCATTTACCGCCTTAAAGCTATCAATGTCCAGCATGATAATTGCCAGCGGATGGCTCGTCTGATTTGCTTTTTGAATTTCCAGGCCGAGGATTTCTTCCGTTTTTTGCCGATTATAGATCTGGGTGAGTTTATCGATACTCGAAAGTAAGACCAGTTCTTTTTCCCTGATTTCGATGGCCTCGGACATTTTTCCGATGCTTTCAAGTATTTTTGAAAATTCAATGATTTTGTTCGGGGGATAGGCGATCTTATAATTTCCTTTACTGATTTCCTCAGTAATGCCAATGATCTCATTGAGCGGTTTAAATAATTGTCGCAACACCGCATAAAGGATTAAAAAAAGCACCAGTGAAAAAATCACAATCACCGGAATAAACCGGATCAGGTTATTGATAAAAATATCATTAACGGTATTCATATCAAAACCGGTCCCGATATAAGCAATTATGTTGCCATCGAAATCTTCAATGGGGTAAAAGGAAAAGCCCATTTCCCGGTTATTGATTGTTGCTGTTGCAAATATAATTTCCCCACTTTCAGCGGTGCCAAGACGATTCCCGAACGCATTTTTGTCAATCGGGATGGTCGATAACATCACCCCATCTTCGGCCCAGATGACGATTTCCTTATTTACTGAATTTTTAATCTGTTCCAGAATGGGGTCCCCTAATTCTTCTGTGACCACGGTCACGCCCTTGGGTTCACCCGAATAGATCCGGTCAACCCCTTTTAAGAATAATCTTCCTTCTTTTAAAGCGATGACGCCGAAGGGCTCAATGCTTGAAAATTTGTTATCGGCGCTGATCATGTACTGGATGTAGTTCTCTTTGCCGGTATCCATAAAACTGTCTTCAATACCCGGTACATCCGCCAGGGGATTGGCGTTGCCATCAAAAAATGCGACATTTTTGACCGAACTACTCGCTGCATATAAGGTCTTACCAAGGATTCTGCTTAATTGAAACGATAATTCTTTGTAGTTAAAGGGGCTCATCTTTCATTGCCAACTCGATCGCCGTGTACATAGCGGTATCAATTTTTTTCATCATACTCGTAATGACCGTCCCCTTGGCAATATAATCCTGATCACTGTCAACACCAATTGCATAGATGCCTTTTTCCTTACAGGCTTCAATCGCCCCGATCCCGGTTGCCCCCGCCACGGTATAGACCACATCCGCTTGCTGGGCGATCAGCTCATTGGCCAGTTCATAGCCACGGTTGGGAACCGCAAAAGGGTTATCACCACCCACAATTCTTGAAGCAATCGAAACCTCGGGATTCACATAAACGGCACCCTGTTCATAGCCATTTCGAAATTCCTGAAAGATCTCCGTATCCTGAGCCCCGATATAGCCGATGGTATTGGTTTTGGTCACCATGCCAGCCACTGCGCCGACCAGAAACGAACCCTCATTGGTCTTAAAAGTCAGGGGGGTGACATTGGGGGCTGCGACAACGGAATCAATAATGACAAACTGCACATCCGGATATTCCTGGGCAACTTTTTCACAGGCATCTTTAAATAAAAAACCCGTGGCGATGACCAGGTCATAGTCTTCCTTGGCATACTGTCTTAAATGATGGGCACCATACTCGATTTCAGTTTCAATCGAGGTGGCCGGTTCTGTATAACTAAATTCGATTCCCAGTTTTTCCTGAGCCAGTCGGGTACTTTCATAGGCTAAGTCGTTATATGATTTGTCGCCCAAACCACCAATCGATAACACAATGCCAACCTTAAAGGGCCTACCCGCCGCACTTTGTCCGGATTCGGCACTGTCAATTTTGATATTTTCATTATTTTCTCTATTTATTGCCACATATTGAGCAACGGCACCGGTTATCACAATACAGAGTATCACAATAAGTAACTTTGAAGTTTTAGACATAAGTTCCCCCTTTACGCCCGTGTGTGTTCTGGTCTTATTATAACTGATTTGTGCGGTTAATGAACAGACTTTTAATTTGACTTTTACAGTTAAAACGTCACCAAAAAGCCATCATTATTGTCGATCCGCCGGGTCATCACCAGTGGGATACCTGGTCAATAAAACGGTCGACCAGCCGGGGGTCAAACTGGCTACCGGACTGAGCACGTAATTCCCGGATGGCGTCTTCGTGAGACCGCGCGAGCTGGTAAACCTGATCATGGGTCATCACGTCATAGGCATCGACAATAGCCAGAATCCGGCTGTTAAGCGGGATCTTCTCACCACTGAGCCCCGAAGGATAGCCAGACCCGTCCCATTTTTCATGATGATGGAGGATTTCCTCGGTGACGACATGGAGTTCCGGCACATTGGCGGCGATCCGGTAGCCGATTTCCGAATGGGTCTGCATGATCTGCCATTCTTCCTCGGTGAGGCGGCCGGGCTTGCCAAGGATGTGATCGGGAATCCCCACTTTGCCGATATCATGGAGCATCGTCAAGAGAATCAGGCGGTTTTTGGCTTCAACGTTCAGGCTAAGCCGCTCGGCCAGCTTCATGACGTGATCGGACAGGCGCAGGGTATGGGCCTTGGTTTCGGACCGTTTTTCATCGAGGGCGGCCAGCAGGGCGTTGATGGTGGTGCCCCGCATGCTTTTGCTTTCTAACAGCTTGATCTGATACATCATTTCCTCGGCTTTTTTAAGGACCGGCCCGGGTTCATCATCCCGGCTCTGTTTGAGCGCCATCCCAAACGAGACACTGGCTTCAATGGTGCCGTTGATGCAGATGTCCTTCAGCTGCTCCTTAATCTGTCTGACCAGCACTTCGGCATCCTTTAAGTCCGAGCCAGGCATCACAATCATGAATTCATCGCCACCCCAGCGGATCACCTGATGGCGGGCACCGGCGGTGCGCTTAAGGGTTGTGGCAATATCCTTAAGCAGCAGATCGCCGATGGTATGACCAAAGACGTCGTTGGTCATCTTCAGGCCATTGACATCGCCCATCACAAAAGCCATCGGATGGATCAGTTTGATCTCTTTCTGGCTGAAATACTGCTCATAAAAGCGCCGATTGTAAAGGCCGGTGAGCTCATCGTGATAGCTTAGATATTCAATGCGGCGTTTCTTTTCCCGGGACAGGGTAATATCCCGGAAGACCATGACCACCCCGCCGATGTCGCCGTTTTGGGTGCGGATCGGGGCGATGCTGGTTTCGATGGGAATCATCACGCCATCCTTTTTAAACAGCACGGTTGGCGCGGTGATTTCGATGCTCTGGCCGTCTGCCAGCACCCCGGCCACAAGCCCGGTCAGGGGCTCTCTTGTATATTCATGACAGATCCGAAAAATCGCCTCAAAGGGTTTACCCAGCACCTCTATGCTTTGCCAGCCGCAGGCCTGCTCAGCCGCCGGATTGAGAGTGCTGATGCTGCCTTTGGCATCGGTGGTTATGACCCCGTCATGGATGGCCT
Source organism: Acetobacterium sp. MES1 (assembly GCF_002237635.1). NCBI lineage: Bacteria > Bacillati > Bacillota > Clostridia > Eubacteriales > Eubacteriaceae > Acetobacterium > Acetobacterium sp. MES1. The sequence continues at coordinate 93,596 of NZ_MJUY01000013.1, read as the reverse complement.
CCATGGTGGTTTTGTAACGCTCCTTTTCCTGATAAAGGGCGGCCGCGTTCTGTTCCCGTTCGGTGGCGTCGGTGATCACCGAAAAGAGATAGGGCTGACCGTCAAGCTCGAGCGGACTGGAATGGACATCGACCATCCGGATTTCGCCGTTTTTAAGCCGATGGGGAAATAAAAAGTACCGCTGCTGCCCCGCTAAGGCCTGGTGGCGCAGCGCATCAACCGCCGCCTTAGACAGGGTGTTGATCTGGTCAATGGTCATGGCCGTGATCTCCTCCAGGCTATAGCCGTAAAAGGCCAGGGCCGCCGGGTTGGCCTCGACAATCCGCCCGGACGCCGGTTCAATCAGCAGCATCGTGGCGGTGTGGGTCTGAAACATCGCATCAAAGCGGGTCGTGGCCAGATGGTTTTTTGCCATCCAGTCCTTAATCACTGTGGTATTTAGCTCTGTCACCACAATATAGTCCTGGGTAGCACCGGAAACCGGGGTCATCCGGCACATCCGCTCTCTGATTTGCCCATTCCAGCAGGCCTTGGCCTTAAAGAGAATGGTTTTTCCGCTTTTTAGGCAATCGTCGGCGTTTTTTTCATAAACCTTAAAATAGGCTTCCCCGAGCACGGTTTTTAAAGGCTGATTGCGAATCGCTTTCTGGCTGTAACCGGTTAGTTTTTCGTGCTCCCAGTTGTTATGGCAATAGACCCAGCCCGCTGCAGTTTTAAGCAGCAGCGCCATCGCCTCGGAATTGTACTCCACCATCATCTCCAGATAGTCTGCTTCGGCTGGCCGTCGGCGCCAGCCTTTTTTGACTTTGGGGGTCATCGTCGCGGCCTGAGCCCCGGTGTTTTTCTTTTTGGTAATCCGTTTTAACAAAAAGTTCTGGTCATGCTGTTTCATCGTTTCCCCTCTTTCTCCCAAAAGATAGTTTGATTTCGATTCTTCTTTAAACGTATATACCCCGGTTTGGTGGTTTCTATCGTTTCAGGAAACAGGGCGGGTGATTACAATGGCGGACAAAACCAAAATGCAGCGCCGTCGCTGGCTGGCCGCATCACTTAAAGTTTAGGCCTCCGGTCCCTGATAGCGGGGGAACTTCTGGGGATCGGTAAGAACGCCGTCGATGGTGATGGCGCCGGTGGGACAAAAATTATAGCAGCGCATGCAGGCCGTGCAGCCGGATGAAAAAACAAACCGGTTGCCCGTTAGCCGGATGCTGCCGGTGGGGCAGTTCTCGACACAGGCCATGCAGCGGGTACAGCTGGCGCCATCGACGCCGAGGGTCTGATAAAATTTGGCAATTGCTTCGGGGACTTTTTTGCGGATCATCGCCCCAATCATCAGTTGCGGCCCGTGGCCTTTGATCCGCTTGCGACCGGCCATCAGGCAATCGACCAGGCGCTCCAGTTCCTTTTGATCCTTTACCATCCGCTTAGCCAGCTTGGCCCGGTCCAGCGGTTTGCTGCTGGTGACATTATTGCAAAGCCGAATATTCACATAGGCCGACAGGATCAGCCCCGATCCGGCTAGCAGCTTTTGCATCTCGGTGGGGCCAAAAGCGTTGACATAACCATAGGTGTTGATGGCATAGGCGCTTTTGGCCATTTTCTGCGGCCTGACCAAGCCCACCACCCGGCTTATAAAGGCCCGCATGATCGGGGGAATGTCGCCACCGTAGATGGGGTTGGTAAAACCGATGGCATCGGCTTGGGCGATCATCCCCCGGAGCTCTACATCTGTGAGGCTGGTCTGGATATCGATGGATACCACATCGGCCTGATGGCCTTTTTCCCCGACGATTCGGGCAAATTCATCAACGGCCCAGCGGGTGTTGCCGGTGCCGCTAAAATAAAAGGTTGTAAATTTCATTTTTTCTCCTTGTCAATCATCACAGTATTTAAGCCGGGTCGGCAGGCATTTTAATTCACGGTGGCGTCGTTGTCATAGCCCCGCTTTTCCCAGTAGCCTTTGTAGTTTTCATCACTGGACAGTTCGATTTTTGTCACCCAGCGGGCCCACTTATATCCCAGTTTATCTTCGGCCACCACAATAAAGGGAAAACCCATCGACGCTGGCAAGGTCACGCCATTGGCGGCATAGGCCAATAACATATCTTTTTCTTTAATGGTTGATAGTGGCATCGCAGTGGTATAGCCATCGACGCCGTGAAAGATCACCGTGGTGGCCTCGTCTTTGACTCCGGCATCCGCAAGCAGATCGGTGATCCGGACCCCTTCCCAAAGCACCGTGGCTTCCCAGCCTTCCACGCAATAGAGGGTAATCAGGCGCTGGGCCCCTTCTTTTTCCAAGACCTGTTGATAGCTTAAACTTTGGGGATTCTCGACCAGGCCTGTGAGCTGCAGCTGATAGCTGTTAAGATCGACTTGCTGAATCCCGGCGATGGAATTGTCCCGGGGGCCGATGGCCGGGTCCAGTTGAACCCCCTGATATTCCCGGATTTCTTTTTCCTGATAGCGGTTGGCCGTCGCCTGGGAAACCGCATCCTGCTGGCCAGCATTGTTTTCTGAAAACCAGCTCATCGGATTGACCAGGTAAACGGCAATCCCCAGGGCGGTCAGTGCCCCCACCACAATAATTGTTCGACGCATGGCCTTGTCCTCCTTATCTTTTTTAATTAGATCATCGGATCATGGTCTCAATCGGTTTAAGTCAATCGGTACGGGTATTCGGATTGGTGATGGCGGGGCGGCCGATGCATAACAGGCCACCTCATCCTGATTGAAGTAGACGCAGACTCCGACATACATTTTTGCCAACAGCTGTATCGACAGCACGGATTGTTGTGCATAATAATAAAAATCATCCGGAGCCCGCAGCCTGAAGTCATGATCTTCACCGAGTCTTTCTCTTGTCTGTCCCATTTCATCGGCAAGTGATTGACACAGTTTCACCAGTTCCTCCTCGCTGTAGGTCTCCTCATGATATGGGGTATAGGCTAAGAAAGAATCCCGATAATTATTCAAGCCCCCCAAGAGAGTAAACCAAAAATAGATCACGCTGGCCATCGCAACGATGCCCAAGCTAGCACGATAAACGGCCATCCCCCGGTCACCTTTACTGATGATAACCTGGTGCAGATAATAACCAAGGTATACTGGCAAAAATAATAAAACCGCGACCGCCAGCCATTCACTGACCGAAAATTTTACCAGCGAAGGTAAAAAACCCACGGCATTTGACACTATCGGATATGCTGTCCGGCTGTATTGTTCCGCCCAGTTTGGATGATATTGGGCATATTGATTAAGCAGATAGGCCACCACTCCCGGTAAGATAACGAGCCATCGCAGCGATAAAAATTTTTTCATGATGCCCCCCTTTGATATAGTTTAAGATTGACTAGTTAATATCTCAATATCCATTTTCATTATCAAGGGTTTTTGGCCATAACGTATGGTATAATATTATCACTAAAAGCGGACTCCGCTTGTCTTGGAGGTAATACGATGGATGCTCACCCTAATATCGGACTGCTGGATAAAAGCAAACTGCTGGAAATATTCGACTACCTGAACCAGCAGCTTAAGGAAAATGCGATGCAGCTGGAACTGACCATTTACGGTGGATGTATTATGACCATGGTGTTTGATAATCGCCCGGCCACCAAAGATATCGACTGCGTGTTCAGCTTGGCCAATGACAAATTGCTGGAACATATCCTGAAGAATACCCAGTTTGTTTTTGACCTTTCTGATGGCTGGATCAATGATGAAATTAAAGAACCGCTAAAGTCGATTATCGCCGAAGAATTGGAAACCTTCAAAAGCTATTCCAACCTGAAAATCCTAAAGCCCAAAGCCGAACAACTGCTGGCCATGAAAGTTCTGGCTGCCCGACCGGAACCGGCCAAAGATTTTACTGATGCGGCGCTGCTGTGTAAAACCTTGAACATCACCACCAAGGCAGCGCTGCTGGCGACCATTAAAGTTTTTGTCCCGCTGCGGCTGCTGGGGGAACGACAAATCAATTTTATAAAACATCTGGGGGAGGATCTCGGTTATGATTGGCAATAAGTATTTGAAAAATTTGTACAACTATCCCGATCTGGACACCAGCCTCAACCAACTGCTGGAGCTGCTGTTATCAAAAGACCCGGCTTTTCTGGAGAGTCTATCCGTGCCACTTGATATCGCCGCCCTGGACAAATCCGAACGCCACTATCTGACGATTATTTTTGCGATCATTGACCATCAGCTCCAGCTTTTACAAATCCCGGTTCCCAACTGGATCAGAGACCGCGCTTTTTGTTTTGATGAACCCTACTTCCACTCGCGTCACCTCAGTGACTTTGACAAGGTCAAGCTCCAGTACACCGTCCCCGGCCCCTTCCGGGCCCGACAGGTTTATCTTGACCCGGATGGTCTGAAACGGGTTTAGTCATCAGCATCCCGACCTTCGGTGCAGAGCTCATCCAGGTAGCCATCATCGATAGCCGAACCGGGGCTATTCGACCCGGTTTTTGCCCAGCTATTTCGCCAGATACAAGCGTTCATCGACCCGGTGCAAAACCGTATCCAGATTATCGCCATTTTTAAAGGCCGCCTTTTCCCATTCTAGCAAACGACACACATCCTCATAGGAATATTTTTGATACAGGGAGAATGATGATTTTCGATAGGGCTTGCCATAATACTTGGCATTGCGATATAAACCATACTCAATTAATTCCATCAGACCGGTTTTAAAGCGGTCATCCTTTAGTTGTTCATAAAACGAAGCGGCTGGGCGTTGGTCTTCTAAAAAAACGGCATTTTCAAAGCTGTTTCTGGCCGCCCCAACCTGAAATTGATTGGATAAGATATTATGGATTCTGCATTTATCAAATCAGCACCTCCAGATAGGTTTTTAAAACATCACTACACTTTAAACGTTCGGCATAACGATATAGTTTATTGATGTTGCGATCTTCTTTTTTTAAATATTTGGTCAATATTTCTTTAGTTTCTTCAATCCCTATCTTGTTACGGTAATAAATAATATCTACCACCGTTTTTTCAATGTCATAAATCTTAAATCTATTTTCTCCTGTCCATTGCTCAAGAATTCCAGTTTCATAACGTTCTTTCTGGAAGTAATATAAATTGAATGTTGGCCAGTCTGGTAAAGTTGTGATGTTTTTTTTCCTCGGTAAGGCAACATCAATTGAATCCGGCCGATAATTGGACAAACCATAATATACCGCGGCGCTCATCAGGCAAATAACACCAGTTGGCGCATAAGCATAAACATAGATTAAATCTGAAACTTCGCCGTTGAAATTGCAATTTTCATAGTTACTTTTATTCAACCTGTTGAGCTTACCTTCTTCAACAAATTTATTAATTTTGTAGTAGCTAAATCCCAGTTTTTGTAGTTCTTTTGTATTAATGATTTTTTTATCTTCAGGTATTTGTAGTTCTTTTTTCATTTGCCCTCACTCCATAAGCCAATTATACCCAGAACGCCGGTTATTATCAGTATTATTTTAAATGAAATGCGGCTATTTTATAGATTAGCCGCATTTCATTTAAAATTAAATTATTAAATTGCTGGTTCACTAGTCAAACCCTCAAGATCTAAATCAACTTACCCACCAAAATGCTGTGCTGACTTAGGTTAATAAGTTGTCGTCAGGCACTGTCAGAATTATGGGATCGTCCTGCTGCCGGCAGGCCAGATAGGCGATGAAATTATCCTCATCTTCATACATAAAACCACACTGATGTGCCAGTTCATGGGTCATCGTGGCCGGAATCATGTATAAATTGATGGCAGGCACCGTCAGCCTTCAAAAGCCCAGGATTTTTTCAAATCGCTGGTAAATCTGTTCGGGATCAATGCTGACCGTTGCCGGAGCATCACTGACTCATCTGTTTTTGTCACACAAGTGGTAAGCGGCAACGATATCTTTTATGGCTGTGGCAATATCTTTTGCTTTTTGATCCTTGATCCCAATTTTCCTGGCGACTTCCAAAATATCGCTAAACCCTGGATTTTTACCGTTGCCATTAACGCAGGTGGCATGTTCGCCGCCAATCGAAACACTATCCGTTAAATCATAAGCGGGTGAAAGAATCCAGCCCTGTTTTTTTCATCATAAAGAAACGTGAAGTTCTTCGAATGATCATCGCGATTATGGGCAAAAACATTGAAACACATCAGCCGATACATCTTTTCAACCTCAGAAAAATCTTTTGTCAATTCCAGCGTCAATTTCATCAGAATGTTGTAATCCAAATTGGGGATACGATGGGAAGTTTCCAGCATCCCACTTACTGAAAGCATATGAATCCGTTTTTTCTTACCCTGTTCGTCCTGTTTTCGGTCAAATCTTTGGGTGCCAAAATATCCCGGACCAGTATTTGAGGTAAAGAGCTTTGTTTCCTCCATCTCAATACCGCATTCTCTGGCACACAAAGAATATCGATATTCCTGGACCCCAATGCTTTTTATATCTTCTGATGAAGGAAATTTGATGATCCAATCGATATCATTGATCTTTGTTAAGATCTTCGGTCTGGCCCCGCCGGAAGAACCGCCAAGACTGAAGAGATCATCCAGATTATCCGAATCGTCCGTTATGAGCATCTTTGCACACTCAGCTGCAATTTCATCAAGATCAACGGCCGGATTCGATAAATCAAAGTGATGAACCGGTTCATAGGTCAATGCGCCCATCCCCGATGAACCAACGATGGCCAAACGATCCAGACTACTGATTTCAAAGGGATTGATATGATTTTTTAATAACAACCGATCAACCAGCAACACGCCCCCAGCCATCCGGAAGACTATCCGCAAACACTCCAAATAAGCCTTCAAAGGGATCAACCTTGGGAATAAAGACACGCTGCACCAGTGGCAGTGAAAATGGGCTGATCGAAAAGCCATCAGACAACCATTCTTTGGTATATTCGAAAGCTACCTGCCGATTCTGGTAAAGTGCCATGACCCCCACAGGCCGATCATGATACCGAACCGTCAGTTTTTTAATCCTGTTCATCGATTACCTCCTGGATGGATAAAAAAGGTTGCTCCGCAAATAAGTTAATCAGTTCATCTTCACAGTTTAAGGCAATAGCGATTTTTGTCAGGGATAATAATGAGATTTCCCCACTGCGTTCAAACCGTTTCAGCGAACCCAGGCTGACCCCTGATTTTTCACTCAGTCTTTCCTGTGACAGCTTCTGCCGTTTACGGATGCTGCGAATTCGCCGGGCAATTAATATACCGATTTCGAGGGGTGTTTTTTGAGTTAAAAATTCTATATTCATAGTTAATATATTAGCTGACACGAGTGTTTTTGTCAATAATTAGCTATTATATTAGCTGACTTAATTCGTTTTTTGCAATATGTTGATAAGTTGCGGTCAGGTACCTATCCATCTTACAGGTAGCCATCAGCGATGGCCGAACCGGGACTATTCGACCCGGTTTTTGCCCAGCTTTTTCGCCAGATACAAGCGTTCATCGACCCGGTGCAAAACCGTATCCAGATTATCGCCATTTTTAAAGGCCGCCACCCCAAAACTGCAGGTAACCTGGCCGGCGGTTTCGAAGCGGTGTTCGGCGATAATCTTCTGGAGCCGCCAAGCCACTACCATCGCCGCCTCGCGCTGGCTGTCCGGGAGAATGATGACAAACTCTTCCCCACCCCATCTGGCAAAAAGATCGCTTTGATTGAGATTGCGCCGGACGATCCCGGTCAGTTCCTGCAAAACCTGATCGCCGATCAGATGCCCAAAACGGTCGTTGATGGCTTTAAAATCGTCAATATCAAACATGATCACGGCCAGATTCCGGTCGGTGTCGGCGATACTGTTCGCCAGTCGGGCATATTCCTGATTAAATTTGGCTTTGTTATCGATCCCGGTCAAGGCATCGGTTTCGGCCATTTTTATCAATTCAATGGTATGCAGATATTGGATTCGTTTATAATAATTGACACTGTAGGACGAAATACTGCTTAGCACAATGACGATCACGATGTGAATGATCGCAGCCAGAAAATCAGACCGATTGATTGCGGTAAAACTGACGCTGACAAAGACGAAATAGCCGATGCTGACAAACAGCGCTGTAAAAATAGAAAAAAGCCACCGGTTATTGATCAAAAAAACAGCCAGAATAATAATCATCACGCCAAAGGCCTGAATCAGGATATTCGGGTTGGGAATTTGGTTGGAGATATAAATAAACGACATGGCAATCAAGATTTCCAGTCCGGTAAACCAATAGATCAGCGATTCATAGCGGGTGACCCGCCTGACTTTGAAATACAAAACAAGCATGGCGGCCAGCACAACACTGCGACTGATAAAGACCGCCCTGAAAGCATCGGCCGCAGTGATCAGAAAATACTCCGGGATGATAAACGAAAAATAAACCATGGCGGTTATGAGAATGGTAAACGACACATAATTGATATTCCTGGCAATTTCGGCATTATAAAAGGCTTTTTCCAGTTCCTTATCCCGAAATTGGCCCCATTGAAGTGCCCCACTGGCGTTATTTTTTTTTGTTCCGACGGTGTTATGGTCTTCCATTGCAACCCGCTTTCCATAAATTTGAATAGTTGGTTCTATTCTACCATAATGTGGGCCGGGCTGACAGGCTTTTTAATTCACGGTGGCGTCGTTGTCATAGCCCCGCTTTTCCCAATACCCTTTGTAGTTTTCATCACTGGACAGTTCGATTTCACTGACCCAGCGGGCCCACTTATAGCCCAGTTTATCTTCGGCCACCACGATAAAGGGAAAACCCATTGACGCCGGCAGGGCCACGCCATTGGCTGCATAGGCCAATAAGATCTCCTTCTTATTTTTTTACGCCGGGCCGCTTGAAATTGCTGCCCTGGACAAATCCGAACGCCACTATCTGACGATTATTTTTGCGATCATTGACCATCAGCCCCAGCTTTTACAAATCCCGGTTCCCAACTGGATCAGAGACTGCGCTTTTTGTTTTGATACGCCCTACTTCCACTCGCAACACCTCATTGACTTTGACAAGGTCAAGCTCCAGTACACCGTCCCCGACCCCTTTCCGGGCCCGACAGTTTCGTGATCCCGATGGTGTAAGAAACGGTGATAAAATGCTCATATGGGGGTGCGGTTTTATTCGGATTCAGTACCTATTTTATACCAGCCACTGCAGCCCCCTGGCCAGGCGACCCTGGGCGTCGTCAAAATGGTTGCCGGGGTTTAGTTCAAAAATAGTCTTTGCTCCCAGGCTGCAAAGCTGCTGTTCGGCGGCGATGGTTTGGTCTTCCACCACCCCCAGACGGCTATTGCGGGTGATCTTTTCTTTATCGCCCAGCGAAAAATACGCCCGTTCCGGTATCTGCAGCGGCTGATTCTTTAAGATAAAATCCCCAAAGCCATCATACCATAGCGAGCCGGAGATCGACCCGACCCGGGTAAACAGATCGGTCCGATAGATAGCATAGAGGGCAAACAGACCGGCCAGGGAATACCCGACCAGTACCCGGCAGGCTGGCGTCAAACCGAGGCTTGCTTCCACCGCCGGGACGATGGTGTCTGTCAGTTCCGCCAGATAGGCGTCAGCCCCGCCGCCGAAATCCGCGCCGCCCTTGAAAGCTCTTGGGGCGGGCCAGGGCGACAACTCGCGATTCCAATCGACCTGGTCGATGGCCACCAGAACCGCATCCACACCCGCCAGTTTGATGGCCAGATCGGATAGCTCCGCCCCCGCCATGTGGAGATAGATAATTGAGTCGCTGGTAGCTTTTGGGTCAGCCATCACCGTAACGTGTCGTTTACCAATTTCGATAATCTTATTCATTTTCTTCACCTTTTTTAACCACCTGAGAAATGCCAGGTCTTATGGAAATGCCTGCCCGTTTGTTTCGGGCTTAGCGCGACAGTTCGGGGGAGATTTGAAATGGGCTTTTTCACCCTTTTGAGACACCAATCAGTGCTTCCACTTTCTGTTGCAGGGCCGGGTTTGTCAGCCAGATGGTGGTTTCAAAGACGTCCGGAAAAGCAAAACTACGGGCAGTTGCTGGAAACTTGATGATAATTTCATGGCGGCTGACACTTTTGACGGTACCGGTCCCGAAACTCTGGTGATTGACTTTTTCGCCGACTAGCTGAGATGGTGACCAACGTGGGTTTTGGTCAGCCTTGGGTGGTTTTTCATCGTACTGTTTAGCCGGATTGATCACTGCCAGAATAGCGGGACCATACTTTTCACTTTTAACCGGCCCAAAACCCGGTAACCGCTGTAAGTCGGCCAGTGTTTTTGGTTTTTGGGTGATCAGATTCTCCAACTGTTGATTATTGAAAACCACGTAGGCCTGGACGTTTTCTTTCCGGCTGGTGGCCAGTCGATAGGCTTTAAGACGGGCAATCAGATCGTCATTTTGCGGTGATGACACGGTGTAAGGTGTGGCATCGGTCTCCCGAACCGCCGCTTTTTCGCTTTCCGGTAGCGGGGCACTGCACGTCTTAGGTGGTGCCGGGGCGGCTACCGTTACTCCCGTCAGGATGGCTTCATATTTTTGGGTGTAGTCGCTGGCCAGTGGCTGATGCAAAGCTAGAATTTTTTCTGCCCAGGCTTGCATCGCTTTTTCACTGGAAGCCAATTCTTTTGACTTTTTATTCTGATTCTTGATATGGTTAATCAGCTGATCGGCCCGGATCACCCGATCCTTGACATCTTTTTTGGCATACTTGGCATTTAACACCGTCTTGGGATTGGCCAGCACGACTATTGATTGATGAAAATTGTCAAAGCCACTCTGAAAACCAAGGCGCTTGATCGGATTGGTGGCTTTTGCCAGCCGGAGCTGCCGATACACTTCCAGATGCCGCTGGTTCTGGGTAATCGGTGAATAGATCCCTTCTCTAACCGTGCGGCCATTCCAGGGATAGCTGCGGACAAAATTGCCCTGGTTATCAATCTCGATGTTGCCATAAAGGTTCTTGCATTCGATAAAAAAGACCAGCTTCCGGGTGACCACGACATAGTCAATCTGGGCGGTCAGATCTTCATGCTGGAGATGCAGGTCGTGGATAATGCACATCGGCATACCGGAGTTTTTCAGTTCAAAGGCAATGTTTTTCTCACCGACTTCGCCATAGCTGACCAGGGATAGCTCCCGGGCAATATCATCTTTGAGCTTGCCGGTGGCCTGGGCATGGAGTTCTTTAAGCCGGGCAATCTGCTGGCTGGTATCGGAATCTTCTTTTAAGAAGATGGGGGTGGTGTTGGGGGTGAATAGGGACATGGGGACCTCCTTTAAAATGCAAACAATATCTCAATTTATAATATATTCTGGGTATAAATTTTTCTATCTACCTTTGCCGTTCTTCTACAAACTCAAAAAATTGATTGACATCCATCAGCCAGGCCTGCTGTTTTGTGTTGAAAGTCTGATGCAGCGGTCTGGGCACTACCAGCTGGACATTATTATAGATCATTTCATCCGTCTGATTCTCACTGATTGCAGCTTCCATGGTAATCAGATGCTTATGTGCAATCCTCTCTGCTTCCGGCAGTACCTGTCGCCAGCGATCCTTACAGGTTGTTTTTGCACCAAGCATGGTTAGTAGATCTGTGCTGAAATCGGGATTATGGTAGGCGTCGATTGATGGAAAAATAAAATCCGGTTTCGAGTTATTCTCCGTTTTTTTTGTCCTATCATATTGTATTCCTCTGTTCTGCAACAGACACTCCACATGGTTTTCCAGTGCACTTCCTGCACGACTCTTACGTCGATTCTGCACTGATAGCGAAAAACTGATAAATGCATCCACATCGTCTTCAAATCCGGTTTTAAGTCGCTCCCTGATCAAATACTTCTCCAGAGTCCGGAAAAGCATTTCTTCACGCTCCATCCAGCTAACAATAAGCTCATCCGGGCTTTCTCCCAGATTCATATTTACTGTAGACCGGGAAAATTCAGAAAATACCCTTGTTTTCGGAAAGGTGCCATTGAACTTTTCAAGGATCAGCTCCAGATACTGTTCGCCATCTTCTTCAATGGTAATGCCTATCTGCTCCAGAATGTATTTTGAAGTGAAATCAAGACGGTTATGTTCCTTATCAAAGTCTGCTCTGACAGAATAGTCCGATTCAGCAGGTTCTTCGAGGCCGAAGAGCCATCTGATCTGATTTTCAATTGTTGAGTCTTTTTCGGTAAAAATTACCAATACATGATCATCAGGTCTTAATGCCAGAAAAAGAGTATCCCCGGTAGAAGCCTGGGAAAATGCCTCAGTAGTCGAATAATACAACCTGTATTCAGAACGTTTCGGATCATTTTCCCTGGCATCATACCAGGTCAAAAAACCCTCCTCAACGTTCGGCCATTCATCAGTATCATTCAAATAGATAAAATGGGCCGGATAAACCTTTCGTGTCGCCCCAAAAATTCTTTTCAGAGCAACAGCCCCATTAAATTCGTGTTGATTACTGGTCGCTTTATCCACTTCCACTGCGCTCAGTTCTTTTTGAGCCACTGCTTTGAAATACTGTGAAAGGTACCCTTTTTTCATTCATTTTCTCCAATCATCAATCTGTTTTAACTCTGAACTATTTATATTAAAATAATGAATCAAATCATTCTATGTTGAATTAATAATAGCATTATGACATCTGATACTCAACACTATTTCAGAAAACATGTTTGATTTTTTCGATATTTCAGACGTTCATCATATTTTTATGGTATTATCAATAATATTACGAACAGTAAGTAAACGGATTTTAATTTACTATTGTTCCTGGAGGTGATTTGTATTTATGGATAAAACAAGCAAAGCCCGTCGTAGTGTAAATATGTCAAAAATCAGATCAAAAGATACTTCTCCAGAAATATTTATTCGTAAAGCTCTGCATCAGCGTAATCTGCGTTTTCGGGTAAACTACAAAGCAATCGCCGGCACCCCGGATCTCTATTTCACCAGGAATCCTACTGCGGTTTTTATCAACGGCTGTTTCTGGCATCGTCACCCAAACTGTCAGGACGCCACAACACCAAAAACGAATTCCGAATTCTGGCAAAAAAAATTTTCGGTCAATATCCAAAGAGATGTACGTACCATTGCCACCCTGAAAGCGACCGGTATCCGCATCCTGATTATCTGGGAATGTACAATAAAAAAAATGATGAAAAGCCAGCCTTTCTGCGACGAAATGCTGGAAGTCATCATTCAATTTATAAAAAGTAATGATTTTGATTATCTGGAAATATGAACTGTTTGAGCGGTTTGACCCGGTTGTCCTCTTTTGAAGCTTTCACCAAAGTAGTCAAACTTCAGCTGGACGTTCCCATTGCGGCCTTCAGGATTTTCAATAAATTCGATCATATTACTGGCAATTTCAGCAACCAACGGCACCACAATCGAATTACCGAATTGCTTGTAGGCCTGTGTATCGGATACCGTAATTTTAAAATCTTCCGGGTATCCCTGCAGTCTGGCGCATTCCCGAGGTGTCAGCCGTCTGGGGTTTTTCCCTTCCTGGTAGATCAGGATTTCCGAGCCATCTTTATAATAACGGGCACTGAGGGTTCGGGTTACCCCGTAACGATCCGGCAGACCAAAGCCAAAACCGTTGCCTTTTTCTTTATGCTTGCGCGAATATTCCTGCAGGTAATTCCACAGTTTATCTGACAATGTATACTTGGCGTCCACTTCTCGTTCCAGAATATCGTTGAGAACCGGCTTTTTCTCCGTCTTATTGAGTCTGCAATCGAAATCTATTTCCTGACCGAACTTCTGTCTGTCAAACCCGACGATATAAACCCGCTCCCGATGCTGAGGGACAAAACCCTGGCCATCCAGTATGTATGGAAAAACCTCGTAATCCAGCTCATCCAGTGTTTTCATGATGATGTCCCAGGTACGTCCCTTGTCGTGACTTTTCAGGTTTTTCACGTTTTCCAGCAGAAACGCTTTAGGCCGTTTTTCATCCAGAATCCGGACCACATCAAAAAATAGCGTGCCCTGGGTTTTATCCTTGAAACCATGATCCCGGCCCAGGCTGTTTTTCTTGGATACCCCGGCAATCGAAAACGGCTGGCAGGGAAAACCGGCCACCAGTATATCATGATCCGGTACTTCTTTTTCATCGACCTGGCGGATATCGCCCACCGGCATTTCCCCGAAATTTTCATAGTATGTTTTCTGGCAATATTTATCCCACTCGCTGGAAAACACGCACTCACCACCGTTTGCTTCAAACGCCAGGCGCATCCCGCCAATACCCGCAAAAAGATCGATGAATGTAAACGCCTTGCCGGTGGCACTTTTTTTGTTACTGAGCATATGCAGCACTGCTTCACGCACGACTCCCTGCACACTGATCTCATATTTTTCTGAGCATTCTTTCAACAAACCATATATTTCATCTTCAAAATGTAGATTTATCTGTTTGGACATGTTTCACCTCTGGGAATAATTTCGTAGTTATTTATTCCCATTATAGCGTTTTACAAATAAAAAGACAAGAGATATAACGAAATCCCAACAGGTACAGCAGATTTATTACAATCTATCTTTAATTTATTTTGACAGGTAAATCAATTTGTTTATAAGTGATCACCAGGTTTTCCCGATTTACAACATATATCGGTCAGTATAAATATATACCACCCCGTCTTTTTCGTAGAAGGCTTTAAAACTATGGTAGAGATCATCGACATCAATTTCCAGTATAATATCGCTTTCGTTATAAAAGACCGCTGCACCGTCATCTTATAGGTTTTGGCCATGGCGTTGTTTTCGAGGTTTATTAAAAATATGTGCTTTCTCTTAAAAAGCGATTATATCGGTGCTGCGTAAAATCGCACCCCCCCATCCGGCAGTGTGATCCGGATGGGGGATGAAATGATCGGCTTGTGATGGCGTTAGCCGGGGCCTGTTATCACAACGGTGGTATCAACCACGCCGTTGGTCATCTTGCAGCGCTTTTATCACGGCCCGGGCGTCGCTGTCACGGCCAGCCGGAATCAGCAGGTGGACCTGATCGTCAAATTCCGCCTTGCCGTAACGCATCCGCTCGGTACTGTGATAGTGAAGCTTCAGGTAGTGCCGATCATTTTCTGAAAGCCACTCCGCCGCCGCCGTCAGGGTATCACGTTGATTAAAAACCGGGCGGACATTGCCCCAGATCAGAAAATGGCGGCCGATTCGGGTTTCACAGGGGGCCGTCAGAATCTGTTGTCGGAGATAAAGGTGATAAAGACCCCGGATGACCCAGGGCAATCCCGCCGGCAGCAACAACCACAGCCATTGCCAGAGCGGCGGTTCGGGAAACTGCTGATGCAGAACCACCACAAAAATACCGCCGATCAGGGCTAGACAGCCAGCCGTAAAAGGTGCCAGCCAGCGGTTTCGCTGGCGCTGCCAGGCCAGCAGATCCCGGGCCACTTGCCGGGCTTCGGCCCGGGAATAAGACCAGCTCACCAGTACCGGGTCGGTTTCCGACCGGCCCAGACGCTGGGCCCGGATCACCAGCACCGGAACCAGCAGCAGCAACAACACCAAAAAGCCCAGCGCCAGCCCCCAGACCAGCTCTGCACCGATCAGCAAGCCGGCAATCAATCCCCCAGCAGCCAGCAGCAACAACACCAGCAACCACCAACGGAAAACCTGTTTAATCATAAAACCTCCTTAAAAACGGGTTGGATCTGTTACTTTCGGGCATCAGTCTCTAAAACTGGTGCGCATGACTTACGCCTTTACCAGTCAGGAACCGGATGGCCGGCGGGCCCATGCCGATTTCAAACGTTCAGCTTCTTTGTCATTATTATAAGTTATTTCCTTTGAAAATGCGATTATATTCTTCTGATAAAAACCAAAAACCCCCATCTGGCAGTGTGAACCAGATCGGGGTTGCGATGAAATGATGAGCTTGTGCTGGTGCTAGCCGGGGGGATCATCCTCCTCCCCCAGTTCGGCCACCACCTGTTTTAGGCGTTTGGGGATCGGGACCCCGAGGACGGCCAGGTTTTCACAAATACTCAGACCCTCGTTAGCGAGGTAGAAGAAGATCATCGCCGAGCGCAATGGCGCCCCAGCCCCACCCAGCAGGGCGGTATCCAGCAGGTGGCCGATGCCGACCACCATAAAGATCAGTACCTTTTTAAGGATACCGAGGAACCCCCGGGCACTGGACAGCCGCAGATGCCAGGCGGCGGCCAGCACCCCGGTCAGATAGTCGAGCACCACAAAGGCGGTCAGGCACAAAAGAAAGCCGTCCCAACCGCCGAGGAACTGACCGAGGAGACCCCCGAGCAGCGCCCAGCTACACCGCCAGATGGACAAAGCCTTCGGCCTCGTAACGGATCGCCAGCAGACCCAGGCTTTCTGCGATGGCGGCCACCGTGGCAATCGCGATGCCCGGGGCGTAACAATCGGCGGCCTGGCCAAACAGGTGCCGGGAGTTGTCGACCCCGCCGACTTCACTATTGCGCCTTTGGCAGCGGACCCCGGAGGTGATGATCACCGGGACGTTCAGGGCGTTGCGCAGGGCTTCGAGCTTTAACAGCAGCTCCAGATTCATTTCCGCCGGAAAACCATCACAATAAGCGCCACCGCAGTCGCAGGCAAATTCCTCCCGGGCAAAATGCGGGGTCGAACCGTCGCTGTCAAAGGAGATACGGCCAAGCGCCTCGGTAAAGAGGCGGTTTTCGGTGAGCACCCCCACCTGGCCATCCGGGTCCAGCCCGGCATCCTGCTGAAAGGCTTTAATCGCCTTGGTTGTTTTGGGCCCAGCCCGGCCGTCAATCGGCCCGGGAGCATAGCCCCGGGCGGCCAGGGCTTCCTGGACTTTTTTTAAAAATGGGTTCATGTGTATTCCTTTCTGGTTTTTATTTTTGGTGATGGTATTTCGGCCATCACCGACAGTTCCGGGCGGTCAATGACCACCCCTACGAGATGATGCATGGTGTTATTATTTAGTGTACAACGCCGTCAATTTCTGGTGTGTAGGGGCGGCATACCCGCCCGGACATCAGCGTGAATTTAAGATCAGCGTTTGCTTTGCTACCGACGTTCCCGGGCGGTCAATGACCGCCCCTACGGGATGATGCATCAGCCAGGTGTTTCGAATCAATACGTCTGCTGGTGTGTAGGGGCGAACCGTGTTCGCCCGGTCACCGAAACCGGTGACCCCTTGTTTTCAGAAGTAAAACCAGTACCGACAATTGTTACATCATGTTGTACGCATCAAGGCGGACACGGCGATAGCCTGTCCGAGCTTGTAGCGAACAACAGATTAACAAGGGTCTGACCCCTTGGTCATTGGTCGGTACGGCTGCCAGCCGAAACCTCTGCCCCCCTCCTAGCTCATGCTAAAGGTGGTGGTATCAGTGACCACCAGTTCGGCCTTGGCCTTGGAGATCAGCTCCATGCCGTCGGGGGCAAAGATGTTTTTGCTAATGATCCCCGTCATCGCGGTGTTGACCGCATCCACTGTCAGTCCCGGCTTGGGATTGGGAATCGACATGGTGGTGGTTTTCAGATCCGACCGTTTAAAGGTCAGTTGCAAGATGGTATTTGCTGCCATTTAGTTCCTCCTTTCTGTTAGATTGAATCATTCAGCTGATGCCAGCCGAACCCCAGTGCCGACAATTGATCGGCATGGCTTGTCGCAAGATGATGCAGTTTAACGCACAAACAGTCGTCGCTTTGTGACGGTTTCGCAAACGATTCTGTAACGTGTAGACGAACAGTCGCTAAACTGTACGTCGTACAGTGTAGGAAGTGTTTCGCGCAAACCGGCAACAAAGCTCACGGATGTTTGTTAATGCGTCGTTCATCATCAGCCTTAAACCGGCGTGATCAGGCTTACTTCCTGCTTAATGACTTCTTCCATCACCGGCTGCTGCAGCCCGGCAATGATCACAGCCACATCATAGATGTCGGCATCGGTGGCGGCGGCTTTGACATCGCCGTAGGTTCGGCTGGTAATTTTTTCCTTGCCATCAACCATGCCGTGGTTGGAGCGGATCTGGAGCTTCTGTTCCAGAAAATCAGTGGTTACTGCCATCTGTGTACCTCCCTTCTGTATTTGTCTTTAGTGTAGCATTAAGCTTAGATGGCTTTAAATGGCGTGTTGCAGATTATATTCAGTGTTTAGTTGCAATCAAAAAAAAGTCCCTATCCAGGAGGCTTGTTGACTTTTCGTTTATTACATCGTTATTGTTATTCTTTTCAATCAGCCTGGCACTGACAATGTTGCCTTCATTAAAAAACTGTTACCATGGTTTTACTTGGGTTAAAACGTATCCACATCGTTCATGTTGAAGTCAGGATGACGGCTATACGTGACTGCTATCCCTTCCCCTCCAAGGATTTTTTACTTGACTTATTTCGTCAAAACGAATAGAATGTATTAAACAGAAAGAGGTGAAATGTGAAATGAATCGGTTTTTAACAGTTTGCGACATCGCTTCAAAATGGGAAGTATCACCCCGAAAAATTCAATTATATTGTAAAGAAGGACGCATTCCTGGCGCCTTTAAGCAAGGTGGCGTCTGGTTTATCCCTTCCCAGGCTACAAGGCCTATTCATTTGAAACCGGGTGTAAAAACAAAGCCCATTGAACCACCACTCCGGGTTTTATCGCTGTTTTCTGGTTGCGGTGGGATGGATCTTGGTTTTGAAGGGGGTTTTTCGGTATTAAATGCAGCGATCAATAAGAAAATTAACCCGGATTGGAATAGCCGCACCATCGATAAGCATTGGTCACGCCTTCAAAAAACTCGTTTTCAGACCGTTTTTGCCAATGATATCCGAGCTGATGCAAAAAGTGCCTGGTTAAACTATTTTAGAAGTAGAGGCACCCCCAGTACAACCTATTATTTAGAAAGCATTGTGGATCTGGTCAAATTGCAAAAGGAAAATAATTTACCTATTTTCCCGTCCAACATCGACGTGATCACCGGTGGTTTCCCGTGTCAGGATTTTTCAGTTGCCGGTAAACGAAAGGGCTTTGATTCGGATAAGTCCCATACCGGAAAAAACAAAAACTTGGATAATCCCTCAATTGAAAACCGCGGCCAACTCTATATCTGGATGCGAGAAGTCATTGCACTTGTTCAACCTCGTGTATTTATTGCCGAAAACGTCAAAGGTCTGACCAATCTCAACGATGTTAAAGAAATTATTGAGCATGATTTCGCAAACGTGTGCGATGGTGGTTATCTGGTTATCCCGGCCCGGGTTTTGAATGCAGCAGAGTTTGGTGTCCCCCAAAACCGGGAGCGGGTGATTTTTTTTGGCTTCAGGAAATCGGCTTTAAAACCGACAGCCTTAGCCGCCTTAACCTGCCCGATCATCCCATCGGAATACGATCCCTATCCGATCCCAACCCATGCGACCTTTCCAACTGCGGATTATAAACCGTTGGTAACAACCCGTCAGGCCCTTGATGGTTTAGCCGAACCTCAACAGTCAAATGACCCTGCCCAACAAAAATATTCAAAAGCAAAATTCATGGGAAAGCACTGTCAGGGACAAATTGAAATAAACCTGGACGGGGTTAGCCCAACGATTCGTTCCGAGCATCACGGCAATATTGAATATCGGCGACTCAGTCAGGAAAATGGCGGCACCCACCATGATGAACTGGCAACCGGCTTACCGGAACGACGCCTGACAATCCGGGAATGTGCCCGCCTCCAGACCTTTCCGGACGATTATGAGTTCATCCTGCCTGCCGTTAAGGGTTTAAAAAATGTGAGTGCATCCGATGCCTATAAACTCATTGGTAATGCCGTTCCGCCGCTGCTTGGTTATCACCTGGCTAAACGGCTGGAAAACAATTGGGATATGTACTTTAAAAAATAAACCAGGAACACTGTTATCGCAGCATGCCTGGTTTATCGATTAGTCGTTGATGATTTCTGCCAGCATTTTTTTTAGATTGCCGTCAGTCTGATTCTCCTTCTGGATTTGAGCGCTTGCCAACCCGATCCAGGTTTCTTGTCGTTGAGAAAAACTGTCAGAAACCGGCACACCCCAATCCGCACTTAAACATTCGGAATCCGCATTTTTTAATTCAGCGATCACTGCAGTTCTGTTTTTATGGAGGGTCTCAAATATACGGGGACGCTTTGGATAAACATGCTTCGATGTTTTCACCGTCGTTTTTCCTCCGGCTGAAAAACTGTCTCGTAAACTGGGATCAATAATACTTTGCTCCGTCGCCAACCAGGTGGTGAAGCGGAAATATTTTTTATTATCACTTGAAAAAAGTTCCGGATAATGGACAAAAGCATAGCCTTTTAAGCTTTCTTTTTCCGGATCGGATAAATCTCTGAAAAATCGGATGGCGGCGGGGGTGCTTTCGGTGAGCCACCAGGCTTTCTGGCCTTCTTTTTTAAAATAGTCGGTGATCAAACCGATTGAATTCTCAGATTCAACCATCGTTTTGTAGGGAATTCCGGATATTTCAAAGAAATTTTTTCCTTCCGGTATATCCATGTCAATTGCATATCTCGGACTATGGGTTACCACAACATTAGCGACACACGCTTCATAATTTTTAGCTCTGAATTGATAATTTCCTTTTGATAACTTGCCAAAAATGATGACTGTTTCAATCAGATCGGGTTCGCTGGTGCTACCCATCACACTGTTGCCATTAATACGCCAGGCCTTTCCGTTACCTGTAGAACTTTTAACTTCAATCCCATATTTACCATTTTTTGAGATTAAGATGATATCGGGGAAACGATGGCTTTTCGGTTTATAATCAATGTCCACCACAAAACCATAATGATTCAAGGCTTTGTGAACCGCATTTTTTACAATGGGTTCAAAGTCCTCTCCACCCTTACAATTGTCAATAGTAGATGATTGTGATTCTTTTTCTAAAATTTTAATCGTCTTTTCGATGGTTTTTCTGAATTCTTCTTTGTTCATTTTGCGCCTCTTTCTCTGAATTTTTGTGATCACAGAATACCGATAACAAGCAGTCATATTTTATCATATCACAAAACAATTTTATATCACGGTTTTATCGCAATCAAGGTTCTGAATTATTTTTTATTCGTTTCGCTAGCCCCAGCCCCCGGGCATGGAGGCGGTAGACCCAGCGCAGATCATAGCCCATGGCGTCGGCAATCTCGGCAAAGGGCTGGTCATTGATATAGCGGCGGGTCAGCAGCTCCTTAATCTGGGGGGTTGGCTGGCTGTCAATGGCGGTGATCAGGGCCTGATAAAGCCCTTCCAGCCGACGGCTGTCCCGGTCAATGGCAGCCCGGAGGGTTTGCAGCCGGGTGCGGCTGCGATGGGCCGGGGCCGGGGTGGCCCGGTAGATCAATGCCAGCTGTTTCTGGGTGTGGGCCAGATACTGGCGGTGGCGCCAGATCCGGGCCTTTAGCTCGGTGATCTCTGCTTTGATGGTTTTGATGGACATGGGAGAGCTCCTTTCTGATGGTTGCGGTGGTGGGGGGTACTGTGAGACCAAGGGGGCGGGCGGTCAATGACCGCCCCGACGAAATGATGCCTGGCTTTGATTGGGTTTGTAGGGGCGAACCGGGTTCGCCTGCACATCGCCGTCAATTTTAAGACTGCCTTTTGCATTGCAACCGACCTTTCCGGGCAGTCACGGACCGCCCCGACGAAATGATGCCTGGCTTTGATTGGGTTTGTAGGGGCGAACCGGGTTCGCCCGAACCACGGCGAAGATTTTACAATCGACGTTAAGTTTCTAACCAAGGGTTCCGGGCGGTCAATGACCGCCCCTACAGGCTGATGCATGCCGTTTTTTTCAGCATTATAAAGCAACTAAAAATCCTTTAACCGCCACTGGGCGGGGGCCGTTATTTTTGGCGGTATCCAACGTTTGGAAGGGGTGGAAGGTGTTTGGGGGTAAAAAAACGCGTGTATATATTTTATTCTCTTTTTTTCTCTAGCGCTGAGTTTGCAAAAAAAGCCTTCCACCCCTTCCAAAGCCTTCGCTAAGCCATTTGTGACCTTCTCAATCCCTTCCAAACCCCTTCTTTTGGGGGTTTTTGAAATAACGATTTCGCTTCTTTGTATCAATTCGTGCATCCCCTTTAAAAATCAGCAAATTCCGTGAGGTCAATACCGCTATACATTGACCGTCTGGTAATATTTTCCTTCGTTTTTTCCACCATCCCACAACTTTCTTTCAACTCCATAAAGAATCGTTTCTGGCTGACCGGCCGCAAGCCCGAGGCCCCGCTGTACTGCTGGTAGGCGTGGTAGAGCTGGGCTGCCGAGACCTGCCGCCCGTCCGCCACCAGGCAGCAATCCGCCACAAAGGAGCGCACCGAGCTGCCCGCCACCCGATAGCTTTCCAGGGCCGTCTCGCTGGCGGCGGAGCTACTGAAGCGATAGCCATTGCGGCTCAGGCGGGTAAGGCCCACCAGGGCCCAGTTGAGAATCCCCGGGGCTTCCCGGCTAAGCTTATCCTTTAAATGGAGATCCCGCTGCGCAGGCGGTTTGGGTGGCCCAAAGGGGATGATCACCAGGCGGCGGTAAAAGGCCTCGCTGCGGTCGCCGAGATTTTTGGGGATGCTGTTGCAGGAAAAGACCAGTCGGGCGGTGGTCTTAAAGCTGTAGGGATCCTTGTTTTTGCGCTGGGCGGTCAGCCAGTCCTCCCCGGTGATGCTCTTAAACAGCGAGCTGTCTTCGATGCTGCGGGAGGGCAGATCGGCAAAGATATTGGCCAGTCGGCCGTCCAGCTCGGCGGTCAGAAAGGTCTCGCCAAGATTCTGCCAGGCAATATTGGCCACATTGGCCGCCCCCAGAAGCAGCTCCTGAATTACCAGAAGCAGGGTCGATTTACCGGCGCCCCCTTCCCCCACCAGCACAAAGGCCTTCTGGGCCCGGGTTTCCGGCACCAGCAGATAGCCGCACAGCTCCTGCACCACCACCTGGCTGGCCGGGTCCAGACAGTCGTTTAAAAATGCGGCAAAAATCGGCGCCGTCGCCTGGGGATCATAGCGCACCGGCAGCTGAATGGTTGAGAGCAGCTGGGGATCATGGGGCCTAAGGGTACCAGTCCCCCGGTCATAGAGGCCGTTTTTTAAATTGATCATGGCTGTGTTTTGATTCAAGTTTTCGGGACTGCGGAGGATTTCCATCGTCCACTGGCCCAGAATGTCGTTGATCTGATACATCCCGACGTCATCGGTGCGCAGGTATTTGCGGATGATATGCTTGATGTGCAGCTCCTCAACTTTTTTATAGACCCCACCCAGATACTGATAATAGCATTGCCGGGAATAAAAAATGTTTTTATGAGCCGCCAGGGCGTTGGCCAACACCCCGGGGATCAGCCGCAACCCGGTTCTGGTTTGGCGATACCAGGGCGGCGGTGGCACCTGACCCAGATCCTGGGGACGCCGGGCCGGACACTGGCCCCGCCGGGGACAGTTAAAGCCCCAGGCCAGAATCGTTTCACAGGTGAAGGCCCCGGTGCCCGAACGACGGTACTGCTCAATTTTGGCTGTCGTGGCGGCGACACTGTAACCGGGATGGGGAGCCGACAGCCGATGGATGGCCGCCTCGCCGCCGGGGATATCGGCCAGATTGGTGATCATCGGATACCACAGCGGTTCCGGCAGGGTGGCGGCCTG
This sequence comes from Acetobacterium sp. MES1, assembly GCF_002237635.1. Lineage (NCBI taxonomy): Bacteria > Bacillati > Bacillota > Clostridia > Eubacteriales > Eubacteriaceae > Acetobacterium > Acetobacterium sp. MES1. Next base: position 70,017 of record NZ_MJUY01000013.1, on the reverse strand, counting down.
CTGCTGACAATACTTTATAAAATCACAGCCCCGCAGCAGCTGCTCCAGATCAAAATCCCCCCGGGGCAGAGAAAGGGTTACCCGGTCTTTATGACCGGCTTTTTTACCCGTTGCGCCCCCCACCCCAAAGCGGGGATCAGCGGGATGAAGTTCACTAAGCACCGCCGCCAGATCGGCTTGAGTGTAGCGCCTCCCGGGTTCAAACAGCAGACAGCAAACCGCCAGTGGCTCAGCCTTATGGTGGTTAAATCCCGGCAGCCGCATCACCCGGCTGGGGTTTGCAATCACCGGGTCACCGCCAAAATGGGCCGCCAGCTGTTTCTGGAGGGGAGTGAAACGGGCCAGGCTGGCAGGGTCGGCGGTGTGATCTATCGCCACTGACTTCGCATTTTTACGGATATCAGTGGCTATTTTCTCGCATTCTTCCCCAAATACATCGCTATATTTATCCATATTTATAATATCAGTGGGTTTATCCCCCACTTCCTCCGTCAGCAGCCAATAGCCGTGCAGGGATTTCCGGGTTCGCACCACAATCGACGGGGCCAGCGGAAAGGCCATCAGGTTGTCCCATTGGCGATCAAGCGGCAGATCGTCGGCTTCGACAAACTGGGCCGCCACCCCGGTGATCTCTACGTCCCGATGGCCGCCGGGGTTCACCACAAAAAAGATCCCCCGCTGTTCGCCATCATTCTCGGCCTTTAGCGCCTGAAGCAGGGTGCCATCTGCCAGTTCCGCCGCCGTCACTGTCTTGTTGCGGCCGCCGCCACGGCCCCCAGCCCCCTCGGCAAAGCTCCTAAGCCCATAGGGCCCGTCATGAAAGGCGGCCAGAAAGGCCGCCACATCAATATCCAGCGGCGTGACCGCCTCCCAGATCGTTGTTTTTTTATTCTTCACACTCTCACGTTTCTCTTTCATCACTTTTCTCCATCTATTCATTCAGCCGGTTTGGTAACCCAACCGGTTCCGGGCGATCACGGATCGCCCCTACAAACTTATGCCGCCGGTTGGTACGGTAAACACCGGCCGGGTACGGCAAAAACTTGATTCAGGGGCCGACATTTATCACATCATGTTGTGACCTAGGGGTCAGACCCTACGCATCGGAGCGGACATGGCAAAGCCTGTCCGATTCCGCAGCGAACAACAGATTAACAATTGGTCGGTACGTCAGGGTGACACAATCCCTTATTCCGCAGCGGCTCCAACCACTAACCCTTAGTCGCCCCGTTAATCCCCGGCTGCCACCCCACCAGCGACCCATAGCGCTGGCCGACGGAAACTTCCACCGCCAGGGGGACATCAAAGCCCGGGAAGGGCATTGCTGTCATGACGTCAGTGATCCAGGCAATGGCCTCGGCCAGCCGGGGGGTCGCTACCTCAAAGACAATCTCATCATGAACAGTCAACAGCGGCTTGATATAGGGCCGGTCTCCCAGTCCCGCCTCCAGATTCACCATCGCCAGTTTTAAAATATCCGCCGCCGTCCCCTGAATCGGGTGGTTCAGGGCGGCCCGCTCATAATGGCTCGAAAGTCCCGGTTCCGGCGCATTGATCCCCGGCAGGGTGCGGCGCCGGCCCAGAGCCGTATCGACGGTTTCATAGTAACAGGCAGCCTGGCGGGTGGCTTCCTGCCAGGGTGTAAGCCCCGGATAAGCCCGCCGGAGATTAAAAATCATCGCTTCACAGGCCAAAAGGCTTAAGCTGACCCCGGCCTTGACCCGCAGAATCTCCTGAAGCCCCCGGGGATAGAGGCCGTAAAAAATCCCAAAGTTGATATTCTTGGCCACCGACCGCCGGGCCTTGTAGTCGGGATGGCTCTTGTCCCCGGCCTCGGCCAGGGTGATGCCATAGACCGCCGCCGTGGTGACGGCATGGATATCGCCACCCTCCCGGTAGACCCGAAGCAGGTTGGCATCCCCGGTAAACCAGGCCCCGATCCGCAGCTCGATCTGGCTGTAATCCACCGCCACCAGCGTGGTGCCCGGCCGGGCTATAAAGAAATCCCGAACCGGAATGCCGTGGGCCGAACCTGCCGGCAGATTCTGACAATTGGGCTGGACCGACGAAAACCGTCCGGTGGCCGTCCCCAGCGGGAACAACTGGGTGTGGATCGCCCCGGTAACCGGATTAATCTGCTCTTCCAGCCCCAGCACATAGGTTTTATAAAGCTTATTAAGCCCCCGGTAGGCTAAAATCGCTTCCAGATAGGCAACCGCCGGCAGCCCCTCTTCCCGGCAATGGCTGATCAGCTGCTTAATGGCATCCTCATCCAAAGCCGCTTTGCCGGTGTCGGTACGTTTTTTAACCGGCAGGCCCAGATCAGAAAAAAGATAGGCCGACAGATCATTGGTGGCGGCATTTTTGCCCACCCGCACCGGTCGAGCTCCACCGTTTTCCAGATCGTTCCGGTAAATCCCCAGGCGCTCCCGACAGACGGCGGATGCCGCTGCAATGGCCGCCGCATCCGCCCGGAAGCCGCTTAATTCCATCCGGGCGGTAAACAGCGCCACCGGACTTTCAATGCCTTTTACCAGGCCTTCATGGGCCGGAATATTGGCCAAAAACCAGTCGTTTAGAAGAAAATACAGACGCCTGGCCAGATCGGCATCACTGCAGGCGTAGTCGATGGTGGGCTGCGCCCGGGGATCAAGATCGGCAAAACTGCCCAGCCCGACCACTTCCACAAAGCGGGGCAGCGAAAGCCCCAACCAATCCTTAGCCAGGGTTTTTAACCCCACATCGGCCAGCCGCCGAAAATGCCCTTCTTCCTTATAGACCAGCTGAGCCGCAGCCATGGTGTCGTAGACCGGCGCCACCATATTAATTCCCCGGGCCAGCAGAAACTTGGCCTCAAAGGCCAGGTTATGGGCAATTTTTATAACCCCGGCGTTTTCAAACACCCGGCGCGCAAGAAAATCAAACATGGCATCGGCATCGGCATTATCAAAATCCCGGTGATGAAGCGGCAGATACACCCCACTACCGGCCGCCACCGCCAGCGACACCCCGACAATCTCCCCCCGATGGGGGTCCAGGGCCGCCCTGGGATCATCCCGCCACGCCGTCTGGGGGGCCGTTTCAAAATCAAAGGCAATGATCACAGCATCCCCTAAATAATCCGCCACTACCGCTACATCTCTTGTCATCCGATAATTAGTTTTCATTTTATTCCTTTCTAATTTGCCGGGAAGTGACCACAGGAAACCTGTTTACAGGGCCCAAAACAAACCTTGATACAGGAGCCGACATTTATCACATCATGTTGTACGCATCGGGGCAGACACGGCGATAGCCTGTCTGATCCCGCAGCGAACAACAGATTGATAAATGGTCGGCTCCGACCACGCACCCCAGCGGGCCCAAGCCCACGCAAAAAAACCGCATGTACACAAACTCCTGGGCCACTTCCCTAAATTTGCGAACATCCGGTATCTTAGTCACTCTGTTAAAACAGGCGCATCTTAACTCAGTATCATTTCACATCAGCACTCTTTAATTGTCCTTTTTCCCTTGGTCTGGCTTTCCCGCCAAACCGTCCTCCTTTTTAATTATTTGATCCCATGGGAAGAAAACTGCCCATCACGACTGCATTTCACATCAACGATCGCATCCCCATAGACAACGTGGTAATCCAGCACCCGGTGCTTACAGGCCTCACAGAACAGCTGCTTGAGCTGCGGCAGCACTTCCTGATGTTCACTTGAAGTCCGGGGAATATGGCGAATCGCATTGCCCTTGACTTCAACCAGAATCCGCTCACGCGAGCGCAGGCATTTAAACCCAATCACCAGACAGGCTTCCCAATGGTTGACCCGGCACAAGACCCCACGACAGCGGACCCGGGCCTGTTTTGCCTTCATCGCTCCGAATCGGCAGGTTTTTAAATGGGGACACCGGACCGTCGTAATGCCCAGCTCATTTTCCGCCAGCCCACAATCCTGATTCGTATTTTTTCCATTTCCATTGACGTGCATTTCTTTACCCTCGCTTTCGTTACGTCACCGATGGCTGAACGAGTATAAACCGAATCGAATACTGACCATCGGTTCTTTGCCACAAACTACCTTTATCCTCCTTTCAATCTATAACCATGCAATGCCTAGTGCATTGAATACAATTATTATAACAAAGATGTCAAACGTTTTCAGCAACTTTTGCTGATATTTATTTGCTATCGTCGTAATAATCAATATTTTACCCCTGCATCAATTTAGACAATTGCAACAGTCAGATGAGGAAACCGAGGAACATCATTTTTCAAAAAATAAAAAAATCCGACAATTTCTGTCGGCAGCATCCCAAATTTCTAGACAAGACTTTGACCGCCATTTTAAAAAAGGGGTTTCTTCTTCGATCCCCTTTTCAAAACCTTCTTCTCTCTAAACTTCAGCCAATGCCGTGGTACCTTACCCTCCCCCTAACTCATCGACAGCTTAAAACTGGTCTGATATTTTTTATAGTGTTTACCGTAGACTTCCCCCTGAACCGGGTTTTATCCGAATAAGGATTGCGGTCGGTTTCCTGAAGGATTTCCAGCACTCGGAGCAGCTTTAGTTTAGTATCGGCCATCGTGTTACCTGCCTCTTATTATTTGTGTTCATAGATAGTCTATCTTCGCCCCTCACAAGACCCGGTTCTCGGCAAAACTGTAATAGCCATCCCCGGCCACAATGATATGATCCACCACCGGAATGGCAATGGCCTCGGTGGCCTGCCTGATCCTCCGGGTGACATCAAGATCGGCCTGGGAGGGCCGCTGGCTGCCGCCGGGATGATTATGGGCCAGGATGATGCTGGCGGCCTGATGGCGCAGGGCAGTTTCGACAATCAGCCGGGGATAAACCGGGGCTTCGTTGATGGTGCCTTCATGAAGCAGAGTCGCCTGGTTGACCTTGTTCTGACTGTCCAGACAGATCACATAGAATGCCTCGTTAAGCCGCCCGGTAAATAACGTTTGGGCGTATTCGCCAGCGGCGGTGGTACTGCCAAGCACCGCCTTGGGTGCCAGCTTGCCCTGCTGGTAGCGCCGGGCCAGCGCCGGAATCAGGCTCAGTAGCAGGGCGGTGTTTTCGGTGACCCCGACCAACGCGCTAAGATCCCGGGGATCGGCGTCAAAAACCCCGGCCAGCGAACCATAATGACTAATCAGCCGATGGGCCAGGGCGTTTGTATCTTTCATCGGGATGGCGTAAAACAGCAGCAGCTCCAGAATCTGATGGTCCTCAAAATTGTCGATTCCTTCGCTGATGACCCGGGCTTTAAGCCGCTTACGGTGACCCTGATGGGGGTTTTTAGGCTTTTTATCCATAGCGTCTCCCTTTCCTGATGCACCGTTTGCCGTTGGCGTGCATTGCTTTCATTATAAGCCATCTACCCTCGGATGCAAACATAAAATTGGCCTGATGGCAATTTTTGTGAAGCGCAAAAAAAAGCAGCCCCCCAGGAGCTGCCTCAGACTGTCAAAAAAGATAACCCAGTACCGACAATTGTTACATCATGTTGTGACCTAGGGGTCAGACCCTACGCATCGGAGCGGACACGGCGTAGCCTGTCCGATTCCGCAGCGTACAACAGATTAACAATTGGTCGGTACGGTATATCAACAACCTGACCGGACGGTCAGGCGGGGCCAGCCACAAATTCTGATCCGACCACCAGACCCTGGGGCAGGTTAAGATAAACAACCGCATAGGAGCCATCGGGGTTGAACCAGCCCAACCCGGTAACCTGCCTGGTACTGCCGGCTTCCGGTTTGCTTAGGCTGACTTCAATGCCATCGCTGCCCATCACATCCTGAACCTCGTAGAAGGGCATCCCGACAGCCATCCGGTAGGCCTGTTTGTCGGTCACCGGAAAGGGGTTGAGCACCGCCAGTTCCGGGGATCGGCCCGCCGGTAAAAGCCGTTTGGCAAAAACGGCATCGTCTTCGCCAAAGCGGATCAGAACCCCATAGCCGTTTGCCGGATCCCGATAGGCCACCTGGCCATCGTCCTGAACGTCCCCAGGAACCGCCAGCATCGCTTCAAGCTGGGCTCGGGGCTGATCCAGGGTCACCGCCAGATAAAATTTCATGGCCGCCTGAGCCGCCGCCGCTTTGGCCGGATTAACCGTGGTGGTGACGGTCGTTTCCGCTATTTTGGTCGGATTATTGGTGGCAGTCGTAGCGGTGCCACAGCCACCAAGCAGCAGCCCTAGCACCAGGGCAGCCCCCAGCGGTGCCAGTTTGTATTTTAAGGATCGCATCAACAGTTCCCCCTTTATTATTTAGATTATCGGTAATTGCAAAACTGCCGTGAGCTTTGCGCCCAGTTTCGCACGAAACAATTGCTACACTGTACGGCGTACAGTTTGCTGAACTGTTCGCCTACACGTTACACAATTGTTTTCGTGAAGGCAACGAGCCAATCACAAGCTTGCTTGTAGTTGGCGACTGCCCGCGAACAATAAGAAATTCGCATTGCGATTTCTTATTGTTGTGGAAACTGAACCCAAAGCAACCATTGTTAAGTGTTTTTTCATTTCGCAATTACCTAATTTAGATTAGTAAGTGGATGTTTTTATTGATACCCCCGCCCCGGCAGTTTAATCAGCCAACATCGCTCCGACCATAAAAAAACCGCCTGGAGACAAGCAGTTTACTTGTCTCCAGGCGGTATGACTGTTGATTGCTTTTTTTTTAAGCCTACGGCTATTGCTGAGGTGCCCGCCTTCCCACCAGCAGACCGACCACCTGGCCACTTTGTTTAATCGGTGCAACATCAAAGATAACCGCTTGATTGGTGACCTTACTGATCGTCTCTTCAGAAATGGCCGTATCGCCCTTGAAGCCCGCCTCATACCAGAATTCACCCCAGGCATCAAACTCGCCGCCACCGTTTATGTACTTGGCATGACCGTCCAGATCCATGACCGCGATGTCCTGATACCCCATTGGGACCACTTCAGCGGCAATCGTGTCCACCTGGGCCTGCCAGTTCATGGTGATGACTGGCGCCTGCTTGGCCAGTTCAGCCAGTAACAGCAGTGCCTTGTTATCGTCCTCGGTACTGGTTTGTTTTTTACTCTTAAGTTTAAAGCTACTGATCATTTGTTTTAGTATTTCAGCCTGACCAGAAAGCTCTTCGGCCGATGCGGCACTTTCTTCGGCAGTAGCCGAGTTGCTTTGGACAACAACGGAGACCTGCTCGATTCCCTTGGTAATCTGGGCGATCTCGGTGGCCTGATCATTGGAGGCCCGGGCAATGTTGCCGACCAGACCCGTCACTTTTTCGATTTCATTGAGAATTTCAACCAGGCTTTCGGCGGTTTCATCGGCAATTTTGGTGCCCGCCGCCACCTTGTCGATGGAACCTTCAATCAGACCGGTGGTTTGTTTAGCCGCTTCTGCACTGCGGGCCGCCAGCGTTCGGACTTCTTCGGCCACGACCGCAAAACCTTTACCATGCTGTCCGGCCCGGGCGGCCTCGACCGCCGCGTTGAGGGCCAGTATATTGGTCTGGAAGGCGATGTCATCGATCACCTTGATAATCTTGGAAATATTTTTGGAGGATTCGTTGATATCGACCATGGCCGAGACCATTTTGGCCATTTGTGCATTCCCCACTTCAGCATTGCTACGCACCTCCTGGGCCCGCTGGTTGGCTTCGTTGGCATTTTTGGCGTTACGTTTGGTTTCCGCCGCCACTTCTTCAATCGACGCGGTGAGTTCCTGAATCGAACTGGCCTGTTCGGTGGTGCCCTGGGCTAAGGCCTGACCGCCGTCCGATATCTGGATGGCACCCGCATTAACCTGTTCGGCGGAATCATCAATTTCCTTCATAAATCCACTTAAACTGGTGGTAATACTATTGATGACCAGCTTGGCGGCATTAAAGTCGCCATGATAATAAGCCCGGATTTCCTGGGACAGATCGCCCTCACCGATCAGCTGCAGCAATTCGGTAATGTCCGCCACATAATTTTTTAAGAAGTTGATGGTGCGGTTCATGTTTTCTTTAATTTTGCCATGCTGCCCTTGATACTCGCCGGTCATGGTAAAGCTCAGATTTCCTTTTGACAGTTCATCCAAGGCTTCCGCAGTTGCCTGAATCGGTTCGATCACCGCATCCAGAGTCTGGTTGAAACCAGCAATGACCTTGGCATAATCACCACAGAACCTGGCGGGATCACCACGATGATCAAGATCGCCGGCAACCGCCAGTTGGGTCATCTGATCGGCTTCGCTGACCAGGGCATGGATATTTTCAATCATCTGAATCAGACTGGGTATAAAGTCATCCGCATCACAACGTTTTCCGGTAGCGACCAGCTCATCGTAGTCCCCCATATTCCCATTGGCGACATTGTTGACAATGGCATGAATATAGTTGAGCTTATCGTGAATCTCATTGACCGATATGGCCAGATCGCCATAGATGCCTAAATAGTTGCCCTCAACCCGGGCGGAAAAATCATTGAGGCACAGGCGCGAAATGACATCACCGGTTTCGGTTAAGGCTCCCAGTCCGTCAATGCAGGCGTTGATGTTACGTTTAAGATCGTTGAAATCACCTTTGTATTCGGTGGTGATTTTTGGTGGAATCACCCCGTTGCCGATCCGTTCAATCGCCTTGTTGGCAACCTTGAGCGGTTTGACAAAGGTGTTGATGACATTATTCAAAGAAATAATCATATCTTTATAACCACCCGCATACTCATTGGTATTGCCCCGGTAGTTCAATTGACCGTCGGTGGCGGCATTGCCAAACTTGATGATGGCATCGTGAACCCGATTCATTTCCTGGCGAACCGCAATCATCGACGACGCCAGCACATCATCGGCTGAGCGGGGGATGATTTCCACGGCAAAATCGCCCTGGGCTATTCGTTTGGCGGTTTCGGCCAGGTCTTTATTGTTTTGAATCATGGTTTCAAAAGACCCCATTAAATCACCCAGTTCATCATGGGCAGCAATTTCTAAATCCACCTCAACCTTTCCCAGTGCCACCTGATCGGCCACTTCTTTGATGCGGGTAATCGGTCTGCAAAACGTGTGCGCCATCACATAGGCGCAGGCTCCGCCAATTAAAATAATAACGAGGGCACAGAGTAAAATCTGATTGCGCAGATTGGCAATCGTAACCTGAACATCGGTTGTGGCTGGATCGGTTAAAGCTGCTGCCCCCAGATTAATGGCCAGCATCGCCAGTACCAGCACCCCCAGTCCAATCAAGGCGGTTGTCAATAACAGCAGCTTGGTCGATATCCGCGATTTGCGGTGAGCTGCAACTGGCTGCGCCGCCGTTTCTGGGCCGGCAGTGGCATCGGTCACCGGATCAATCATTGGTTTTTGTTCGTCGTTCATACATAATCCCCTTCCATGTAATCCTTTGCTGTGCCCTGGAAAATTTTTTGTTCTATTCATGCGGTCATTCCGGATCGCTCAAGCACGTATCAGATCACCATTTGTTAAATTTTCTACAATCATTCTTATTATATCCCTTCTCAGAACAAATTTCTATCCTTTTACAATAAAAAATCACTGTAAATTTTTACTGCAATTGCTTGAATACCACCCAGTGCTGGTTTGTTTTGTTTCAAAAAAGCACAAATATTTACCCTAATGGTTCCCACATTTTTGTTGCGGTCAAGAATAAACCCTCAGGATGGTGGTATATCACTTATAACAACCATTCGGATAAATGCGCCATATGATCTTTTGTTGTCATGCCCAATTCATTCACACCGGATCGTTCGGTCATTGTGAAATCAAAAGCATTCACCATCGGCTGCTTTGAGTACCGTCTCGACGACCTTCCGTAAAAAAAGTGTTTCGTGAAAAACTGATCGCAACGCTTACGGCAGTATTGCAATGACCCAACCTGATTGTGGATAAAAGAAAGGATGTTCAAAATGAAACGACGAGTCAAGCACGCTTTAACCGTGTTCCTCATTGGTCTGGCCAGTTTTTTGATCGTCTCGCCCGGCGTCTGGGCGAATGATCCCCCCACCCTTACCCAAGCCCCCATAAACCCCGAATTTGTCCAGTATCTGTCCGATCTGGAAGCCGGATCGATTCCGACCGCCACCGCCACCGGTTATGGTCTGGGCTATATTCCCGAACCGCTTAACCGGGTCGAAACGGAGGCCACCGACAGCATCGACACCGCCAGCTTCCCGGCCAGCTATGATCTGCGCTTAACCGGCCGCCTCACCCCTGTCAAGCATCAGGGTAACCTGGGCGTCTGTTGGACCTTTGCCAGCCTTGGCTCGCTGGAATCGACCCTGCGACCATCTGTCACCGCCGATCTGTCCGAAAATAACATCCGCTGGAATCACGGCTTTGACAACGGCCCCGAAAGCGGCGGCAACGCCAGCATGTCGCTGGCCTACATGGCCCGCTGGAACGGTCCCGTCAGTGAAAGCAGCGACCCCTACCCCACCGGCCAAAAAACCGGTCTGGCTCCCATTTATCACATCCAGCAGGCTGAGTTTCTGCCCAAATCAGCTACCGCTTTAAAGCAGGCGCTGATGGATGGCGGCGCTGTCTTTACCTCCCTTTACGCCAGCGCTGTGGATAACCCCAGTTACTTTAACCAAAACACCTCGGCCCTCTACTACAATGGCTCAGCCGGTACCGATCACGCCGTGCTGGTGGTCGGCTGGGATGACAACTACGACCGCAGCAATTTTGCCACCCCACCGCCGGGAAACGGCGCCTGGATCATCAAGAACAGCTGGGGCAGCGATTGGGGTGACGACGGCTTTTTCTATCTCTCCTACTACGACACCTATGCCACCAATTCCTTAGCTGCCTTTAACAATGCCGAAGCCACCACTAATTACAACCGCATCTACCAGTATGATCCCCTGGGTAGAACGGCATCCCAGGGCTACAACACTCCCGACGGGTCAGCCTGGGGAGCCAATATCTTTACCGCCGCCGCCAGTGAAAACCTGACCGCCATTTCCACCTATTCGGCTGGCCCCAATACCACCGCTGAAATCCGGATCTATACCGACGTTTCCGCCAGCAACCCCAGCAGCGGTCAGTTGCGAACCACCCAGACTGTCACCTTTGCCCAAGATGGCTATTACACCGTAAAACTCAATACCCCAGTGGGACTGACCGCCAACCAAAAATTTTCGGTGGTGATCAAGTACGTAAGTCCCCAGGCCAGTTCGCCGATTCCGATGGAAACGGTCATTTCCAATTATACCAGCCAGGCCAGAGCCAATGCCGGGGAAAGCTTTATCAGCTATGACCTCAATGGCAACTGGTATGACACCGGCGCCAATGATGGCGACAATGTCTGTATCAAGGCCTTTACCGGCGGCCAGAGCGCCGTCACCTTAACCGGCATTGCCATTACCACCCCAGCCAATAAGCTGGTCTATCAGCTGGGTGAGTCCCTGGATCTTTCCGGTCTGGTGGTCACCGGCAGCTACAGCGATGGTTCCACCCGGACCGAAACGGTGACAGCCGCCAATGTCAGCGGCTTTGATTCATCCACCACCGGCACCAAAACCCTGACCATTGCCGTCGGCGGCCAGACCACCAGCTACACGATTACTGTAAAAGGTGCCGCAACTTCCGACGTAGATGTCTATTACCGCACCCATATTCAGAACGTGGGCTGGCAGTATGACTGCAAAAACGGCGAAGTCTCCGGCACCTCCGGCATGGGTTTACGGCTGGAAGCGATCCAGATTCAGTTGGTCCAATCCGGCTACGACCTGGGCGTCGCCTATCGCACCCATATCCAGAACATCGGCTGGGCCCCCTGGCACTACGACAAAGAAGTCAGTGGCACCTCCGGCATGGGTCTGCGGCTGGAAGCCATTGAAATTCAGTTAGTCGGCGCCGACGCCGACCTCTTTGATGTCTATTACCGGGTCCATTGCCAGAACTTCGGCTGGATGGGCTGGGGTAAAAACGGCGAAATGGCTGGTACCTCCGGCTACGGCTACCGCCTCGAAGCGATCCAGATCGAGGTCGCCCCCAAGGGCACCTACTTTAGTGTTGACTCCGCCGAGCAACCGCCTTATCAGGTAGCCAATTGACCACTGACCGGGCTGAGGTCGGCGCACAATACCGTACCGACCAATGACCAAGGGGTCAGACCCTTGTTAATCTGTTGTTCGCTACGGAATCGGACAGGCTACGCCGTGTCCGCTCCGATGCGTAGGGTCTGACCCCTAGGTCACAACATGATGTAACAATTGTCGGTACTGGATTAGTTTTTTGAAGTTCATCTGGGCGAGAGTCTGACCTGTGGTCATTATTAATCGCCCGAATCACCAAACCGGTATCAAGACAAACCGATGAAAGCGAGGTTAACAAAATGAAAAACAAATTGTACCGGCTTGCGGTCATGTTGGTGACAATCCTGATGGTGCTGACACTGCCCCAGAGCATTCTGGCTGAAACCATCGACACCGCTACGCTGCTGCCCACTGCCAACTATCGTACCCATGTCCAGAATATCGGCTGGCAGGACTGGAAAAGCGCTGGCCAGACCAGCGGTACCTCGGGCCAGTCCCTGCGGCTGGAGGCCATCGAAATCACCCTCAACGATCAGGGCTATGATCTCGGTGTCGCATACCAGACCCACGTCCAGAATATCGGTTGGCAGGAGCTCAAATACAATGGTGAAACCAGTGGCACCTCGGGCCAATCACTGCGGCTGGAAGCGATCCGGATCTTTTTAAGCGGCAGCGATGCCAATCTCTTTGATATCTACTACCGGGTTCACGCCCAGAATCTGGGCTGGCTGGGTTGGGCGAAGAACGGCGAAAGTGCCGGTTCCGCCGGGCTCAGCTACCGGCTGGAAGCGATTGAAATTGTGATCGTTGCCAAGAACGGGGCGGCTCCCGGCTCCACCCTGCGGCCCTTTGTCAGTGTCTACAATATGGGCATTGCGCAAACCCAGGAACAGAACTATTACGATATCGACACCCTCCGCTGGGTCTACGGCTCCCGCTACGAACGGCCAATCTTTTACGACAACAGCCTGGTGCAGATGAAACTGGACATCTTTTATGAAGCCCTGGAAAACAGCTGGGTGCAGACCAACAACGCCGACTACATGAGCTTTGTTTATGCCTACACCACCGATCCGGTCTTCCGCCAGAATCTGATCGGCAAATACGAAAACAACGTCACCGCAGCAATAACCTACAATAACAACAATATCATCTCGGTTACCCAGGAACAGTACCGCTATAACGGCGGCGCCCATGGCAACAGCGAGCTCACCGCCCACAGCTTTGGCACCAGAACCGGGGATGAACTGCTGCTGGGGGATCTGCTGGCAATCCCCGATAGCCAGATCAGCGCCAAGCTGACCGCCGAATTCCAGCAGCTGAAAAACAGCGATCCCAACTACAGCGACATTGACCTCACCGCCATTGCCAGCAAGCTGGGGGCCAACTCCCCCTACTACCTCACCACCACCGGGGTCTGTGTCTTCTTTAACCCCTACGAGGTCGCCCCCGGCGCCCTTGGCCGGGTCGAGCTGCTAATCCCCTACAGCCGCACCGATCTGCTGGTAGAGGTGGAGACCCTGATTTAAACAGAGCCCGCCCGGTTTTCATTTAACCAAAAATCCGCCCAAAAATAGCGGCCAAAAGGCCGCCATTCTCCCCCGTCCCGGCAATAGCTGGGGCGGGGGAATTTTTTAGGAGAATACTATTTAGACCAATCCGCTGATCCTGAATCATACTGATAGATGCCAGCACCGCCAGCTAGATATGCTTCCAGAAAGCCGGTGCCATTGGTTCCCATGGTTGAGGGATCCCCATCGATCGACACCCCAGCTGGCAAATTAATGGTGGTCAGCGGCTGGAATTTAAAAGCTGACGGCCGAATATTAACGCCTCCGGTGCTCTGAATGGTCAGGGTTTCCAGGCTTGACAGATGGGTTGTCCCCTCCATTTTTCCTTCAAAGGCATTATCACCGATATAGGTTACCGTCGCCGGAATCGTCAGACTGCCACTTAAGTGGTTATGATAGAAGCTGTAATTACTGATGATATGCAACTGACTCGGCAGCGTCAGACTGGTTAGTGGGCATTCGGAAAAACCATTTAGATCAATGCTGATTAACTGTGAACCGGGGGCAAAATGAACGGTTGTCAAATTTTGACACATATGAAAGGCCGCTTCCCCAATACTGGTAACACTGGCGGGGATGGTCACTTCGGTCAGGGTTTGATTAAAGTAAAACGCTTGTTTACCAATGGCCACCACCGGTTTCCCGCCTATCGTCTCGGGGATCGAAACAGTAGTTGCACTCCCCAGGTATCCGGTAATGGTCACCTTGCCGTCGGTTACCGTGAATGAATAAGGCAGCACCGTTACCGTACAGGAAGCGTAAGCACCTCCGCCATCAGCGGCGGTGGCGGTAATTGTTGCGGTTCCGGGATTTTTAGCCGTCACCAGACCGTTACTATCAACTGTAGCCACTGCTGAACTATCGGTCGTCCAACTCAGGTTTTTGTTGATTGCATTATCCGGTTTCACGGTCGCTGTTAAGGTGTCGCTGCTGTTTTGACTCAGATCCAGGGTCGTTTTATTCAGAGTGATCTCAGTCACTGCCACTAGGGTGTTCAGGTTGACCACCCGTGATGGCCCGGCATTGTCGCCGCCGGTGACCAGCAGCCGGAAATCGTAGCTGGTGCCGGGGGTTAGCCCGGTGGCGATGGCGGTCGTTGAGGCGCTGGTAAGCGCTTCAGTCGTTGTTGCATCGGTCCAAGCGCTATCCGTGTGGATCTTCTTCTGCAGTTTCACCTCAGTCGCTCCATCCTGAGCATCAAAACTGAAGCTAGCCGTATTGATGGTCACATCGGTCTGGTTCAGGCTGATATTGCGCAGCACTAAATGATACTTACTATTTGTCCAGGGGGCGCCCGTAAAGCCGGTTTTATCTTCCCAGTATGCAAAGGTCGTCCCGTCAGGAAAGGCTGTGCTGTCAACCGAGCCCGGGGCATTGCCATCAAAACGCAGCACCAGATTAGCTGGACAGCCGCTAAAGGCACTCACCTCAATGGTGGTGACCGTTTCGGGAATCCTCAGACTGGTCAGGGCGGTACAGGCTTGAAAGGTATAGCCGGGAATCTTAGTCAATCCTGGCGGCAGGGTCACGTTGTTTAGCTTGCTGCAGCCGTTGAACAGCCCCCATGCATTAAAGACCGCTTTAGAGTCAGCCGCAAAGGTCACAGACTCCAGGGCCGTACATCCCGAAAAGACCCAGCCATTGAGAGTCTGCGCATTTTCGCCCCCTAAAAAGATCACTGTTTTTAAGCCAGTACAGTCTGCAAAAACACTGCTATTAATCACTTTAACCGAATTGGGAATCGTCAGACTTGCTAAACTATTACATTGACTAAAGGCCTTTTCGCCAATGGTCTCAACGCTCCCCAAATTTAAATCTTTCAGGGCGAAACACTGCAAAAATCCATATGCACCAATCGTCTTAACACTGCTGGGGAGACTGACACTTTCCAGTATCTTACAGCCCTGAAAGGCTTTGTCGCCAATGGACACCAGCGTCGGGCTGCCCGTAAAGCTCAGTGTCGTCATCTTGTTGCAGCCTTCAAAGGCGCTCACCCCAATACTGGTCACCGTTTGGGGAATCGTTACTGCCGTCACGTTGGTTTGGCCTTTAAAGGCATTATCGCCAATCCCGGTGATGGTTTTACCGCCGACTTTTTCCGGAATCACCACCGCCCCGCCGGGGCCGGTATAGGCAGTGATCACGCCATTTGCATCGATATTCGCCGGGTCGATGACAGCCACACTCATATCCGCCGTCATCTCATTGGACAACAGTGATTCGCCGTCAGCATCCCTGGCTTTGATCACAAAATAGTAGGTCTTGGTACTGTCCAAACCGGTGATTGTTGCCGTCAGATCAGCAGTTATGATCGCCGTTGTTGGATAACTACCCGAGGTATCACCGTATAAAACCTCATAATCAGTGGCGCCAGCGACGGTGTTCCAGTTAACCGTAACGGATGGGCTGCCAGAATTTGCTATTTCCAGGCCGGTCTGGATCGGAGTTATTAAAATAAATTCCTTAGTACACCCACTCCAATCGCCGGCATTAAACCCGGAGCAATTTGCATAATAGCGGATCGTCGGTTTTGGTGTTGTCGGGATCGCTCCAGCCCCCAGTGTGGTCGGCGCATTGCCCCGGAAGGTATAGCTGCGACTGCTCGGTTCTTTGCCCCCTTCATACCCAAAGGCGCCACTGCTAATCGTATTGACCCCTTTAGGGATGGTGACCGTTGTCAACTTGGTACAATTGTTAAAGGCACCCATCCCGATGGCGGTTAGCCCCGATGGTAAGGTCACTGTTGTTAAAGCACGACACTCGGAAAAGGCCTCCAGCGGAATAGCGGTGACCCCGCCGGAAATCGAAATGGACTCAAGCAACGAGCAGCCTAAGAAAGCCCGATCACCAATGGTGTTAAGGCTTGCCGGTAAGGTCAGGTTCATCGCCCCAATACCGACAAAGGCAGCGGCACCAATAGCGGTAAGGCTTGAATCCGCCGCAAAGGTCACGGTTGTCAGATCAAGACAATCATAAAATGCCATAGAACCGATTGTTTTAACGGTTCGGGGGATTGTCACACTGGTCATGTCGCTATTATAAAAAGCCTGGTCACCGATCCCCGAAACGGTTACCCCGTCAATGGTTTCGGGAATAAGGATAACCTTGCTACTGCCGTTCATCCCGGTGATCACAGCGGTTCCGTCAGCGATTTGAGTCACCTCAAAGCTGGTCGTCACGGTTACCTTGCAGCTGGCGGTTTTGTTGCCGTCATCGGTCTTAACCGTGATGGCGGCCTGCCCTTCTTTCTTTCCGGTGACCTTCCCGGTGGCATCCACAGTGGCAATGGTATCATCACTGGATGTCCAGGTTTCTGTTTTATTGGCCGCATTGCTTGGTAACACCGTGGCGTTTAGCTGTGCCATTCTGGCTACTCCCAACGAAAGACTCGCCAGATCCAGGCTGACCCCGGTCACGGCCACCGGTGCTGGCGGGTTATAGCCCCCACCGCCATCACTGGGCGTCGGAAACACCGGCGGAATCACCACCCCCGGCGCCACCGTGTAGCTGGTCGGTTTTTTGTCAAAAACCACGCCGTCGGCCCTGACTTCGGCTTTAACCACATTGCCCTGGCCTTTGATGGCAGCTTTGCCATCAAGCACCAGTTCACTGACCGTAGTACCGGGATTCACGGTCACGGTGCTGCTGGCACCGGTTTCCCCTACCGTCATCTTACCGATGGTGGTGGTATTGCCCTGGGTGGTGACGGTCATGTTGGGGGCGTTAATCTCCACGCTGTCAAAGGCACCTTCTAAAATAATCGTCTCGCCACTGGCATCTTCAGCAATGATCACATCCAGACCATCCACGCCCGTGGCCACAATCCGCACCGCACCGCTGGCGGTTTTCTCCATTATAATGCGGCTGTAACGGCCGCCATTAATATGAATACTGTTGGCTCCGCCGCCCCGAACAAGAGTGTCTCCATCCACCGTCACATTGTTCAGGGTTGCGGTGCCATTTCCGACGGCCTCACTGATTAACATATCCCCGGTGATGGTCAGATTCTGCAGGATCACCCCATCAGCTGCGATCCTCACATCGCCATCAATGGTCTGGGAGCCGGAAGCCGGGCCATAGGTACCCGCTTTGTCATAGACTGTCGGTCCGGTTTTCTTCGTAAGCCCCTCATAAGCCGCCTGGATCATTGCTACGGCTGCATCCACCTCTGCTTGTGTCCAGTCGGCCGTAACCGCATGCTCGTTCACGGCCGTTTGCAATACTGCCCAGGACTCGGCCGTAAAATCCCCTTCGGTAAGCCTTGCAACCTTTGCCACCAGGGCATTGTAAGCCGTTAAGTCGGCATTATTCTTAACCACCCGCACCAGCAGCGCTTCCAGCCGCAGGGAGCTCCCCACGGTACCCAGCTGGGCGCCGTCAGCCAGCCAGCTATCGGCCGTCTGGGGCTGATCGCCAAGGTTCTGAACATGGCCCCGATACTCGACACGATACCCCGGCACCGGTTTTCCGGCGCTGTCAGTCAGCACAATTTTAACCGCTTCAATCCGCAAGCTTTCGCCCCGGGTTCCGGCATAGGCACCATCCCGGGGCCAGTCCGTCGGGTCATTCTCGTCATAGAGCCAGCCCCTGTTCTGAACATGGACATTATAACGAATCGACATCTCCATGGGCAGATCCTCATTGAGTTTGATTTCAAACCCCTCGATCCGTTTGCTCTGACCCACCGTACCAATCAAGTCGGGACTGTCCACCCAGCTGCCGTCAAGCGGGTAGTCCCCCCGGTCCTGAATGTGGCCCCGGTAGGCAACCCCTACCGGCAGCTCTGCCGCCCCGGCCGACAGTGGCATTGCCAGAAAAACCAGTGCCCAGCAGACACACCAGTATACTAATTTCTTCTTCATTTTCTTTTCTCCGTGATTTTATTTTAAGGTCCATTAATGGTTTAATTTTATCATAGTATCGCTTCTCAAAAAGGCGTAGATTTTCGTTTTAATGGCGTATTTTTTTAATTCTTTCTGTCAATCCGGCCCAAAGCCACTGTCCCAATTTGGCAGATTCTGTTATACTGGAAGTATCACAAGAGCTGTCTGATAAAGGCCCAATTGCAGGCCTTTAAACCAGCCGATTCATGCCTTACCCGCCCCGAGATCAAATAACCTAATTTTATTGAAGGAGCACCTCATGAAAAGAAAAAAATGGATTTCCCTGATGGTTTCTCTGCTGGCCCTGATTCTTTGCGGTTGCACCGCTGCCCAGGACAAAGCTCCCCAGACTGAAACGTCGGATGCCATTGTCCCCACCGACTATAGTGACAGCGCCCACTGGCTTAACCTACCCACCGCCCTTGACAAGGATGTCGATGTTTTCTACCTCTACCCCACCGCCTGGGCCAGAGCCAATGCCGATGCCCCGATTGTCAGCACCGTCGATGACCCGGTCATGATCACCAATGCCAATCTGGCTTATGCCCGTCAGGCCACCGCCTTTGAAACATCGGCCAATATCTATGCCCCCTATTACCGCCAGTTCGATCCATCCGCCACCGCCAACATGTCCTACGACGAACAGCAGGATGTCTTAAAAGGGACCACCTTAACCGATGCCACCGCCGCCTTTGACTATTACATGGACCACTACAACAACGGCCGCCCCTTTATTCTGGCCAGCCATTCCCAGGGCTCCAACGTGATGATCTATCTGCTATCGAACTATATGAAGGCCCATCCCGAGGCTCAGAAGCAGATGGTGGCAGCCTATATTATTGGCTATTCCATCACCGACGACTATCTGGCCGATAATCCCAACCTTAAGTTTGCCACCGGCTCCGGGGATACCGGGGTGATCATTTCCTACAACACCCAGGCCCCCACCATTGAAGGCACCGATTTTGTGGTCCTGCCCACCGCCCATGTCATCAACCCCCTTAACTGGACGACCGATGAAACCCTGGCACCAGCCAGTGCCAACCTCGGTTCACTGCAGATCAATGCCGATGGCACCGTGGCTAAAAATCCCGACGGCAGCAATGTCAAGGTAATGAATTTTGCCGATGCACAGGTCAGCCTGGAAAAAGGCGTACTGATCTGCAGCACCGTCGATGTGGACACCTACGCTCCCGGCAGCGCCGCCTTTGGCCGAGGCGTCTTCCATAGCTACGACTACCCCTTCTATTACTACAATATCCAGGCCAACGCCGAAGAACGGATCGCCAACTACTTAAAAGCCCACCAGAAATAGCAAAACACCCAAATAAAACCTCCCATTTACGTTGGAGGTTTGAGGTTATCGCTAAACTCCCGTACCGACCAATTGTTAATCTGTTGTTCGCTGCGGAATCGGACAGGCTATGCCATGTCCGCTCCGATGCGTACAACATGATGTAACAATTGTCGGTACTGGGTTAGCATCTTAACAGTATGAAACCGCCCATTTAATGTGGCGGTTTTTTTTACATCAGCACAATCAGGCTCAGGGCCATGATCATCATCCCGGCAATCAGGCCGTAGATGGAGAGGTGGTGTTCGCCGTATTCCCGGGCGGTGGGCAGCAGCTCGTCCAGCGAGATAAAGACCATGATCCCGGCGATCCCGGCAAAGAGAATTCCAAAGACGGTATCATTCAAAAAGGGCAGCAAAATAAAATAGGCGGCAATCGCCCCGACTGGCTCGGCCATGCCTGAAAACAGCGACCAGCCGAGGGCCTTTTTGCGGGATCCGGTGGCACAAAAAACCGGAATCGCCACTGACATCCCCTCGGGAATATTGTGAATCGCCACCGCAATGGCAATGGCCAATCCCAGGGACGGCTGCTGGATGGTTGAGACAAAGGTGGCCATCCCTTCGGGAAAATTATGGATGGCGATGATTACTGCCGTAAAAATCCCGGTCCGCAATAGTTTCTGGCTGCCATCCACCGGACAGGATGCCGTTTCTTCCAGCATGTGGGTTTCGTGGGGGTTTTCATAGGACGGCACCAGCTTATCGATGATGGCAATCAGCAGCATGCCCCCGAAAAAAGCGATGACGTTGACCCAGACCCCGGCCTCCGCACCCAGATTGGCAATCAGTAGCCGCCGGGACTCAAAAAACAGCTCCACAAAGGAGACATAAATCATCACCCCGGCCGAAAACCCCAGAGCGATGGATAAAAGTTTTGTATTGGTTTTTTCAAACAGCAGCACAATCAGCCCGCCGATGCCGGTGGATAAACCAGCCAACACCGTCAGCAGAATGGCTACCCCTAAATTGGAAAAATTCATGGTTCACATCCTTATGGTATCTAACAAAAATAGCGCAACAAAAATAATATACCACGAATGGTCGAAAAATGAAACAGTAAAAAGTCATCACACTTCGGAAACAGGCATAAAAAAAAGAAGCGTTCACCGGATGATAGAGATCCGGCCCGGTGCTTCTTTTCGGGTTTATGCTTGTCTATCTAAGCATCAAAAATGCAAGCATTAAAAAATACTGTTAGTGGCCTTGCGGCGGAGCTGACCGGCGGCCAGGTTCTGCAGCTGCTGAGTTTGCTGCTGTGGTGATGGCGGGGTCGGCAGTACAGATGCCGTCAGGTCGGCCGCCTGGGATGACGCTGCAACCGCTTTCTCCTGGCGATTCTTGATTTCGGCATTATAGGTGGCCATGGTAATCTTACCAGCTAAAACCAGACCCTTCAGCTCCGAATTGGTGTAGCTGCCCAACTGATTGCTGGCAACGGCCTCGTCCTCGGTCTGCTCGGCTTTGGCAGCCTGGCGGCGGGCGTCTTTCTCCTCGCGGGTGTCGTCGTCATCGCCGGGGATGCGCTTGAGCTTCTGATCAATGGTGGAAGTCTCCTGGTCGGTATCACTGTTTATGTTGCTGTTCTCGCTTTTCATCCGGTAACCGACATATTCACGGCTCAGCTCCATGCTGTCAAACTTGTAGTAGGAATTGGCCTCGTTGGCGGCCTGCTGGGGGTTGACACTGTCAGCGGTGGGCTTAACGGTTACTGTTTCAACTTTCTTGGCCAGCGAACTGGCAGCAGCCTGTGGCGCAGCGGCGTTAATAATTATTGGATCCATCCTGATTCCCCTTTCCCGGCAATTTTCTCAGACCCCCTGATTCGGCACCTGAAAATGATCGCATGATTTTTTTGTATTATACCACAGATCCCCGCACATTTCATCAATTTTTCGTAAAATCACCGGCAATTCTTCAAAAAAACACCCCGGCAAGCCGAGGTGTGATGTTATCGCTAAACTACCGTACCGACCAATTATTAATCTGTTGTACGCTGCGGAATCGGACAGGCGCTGCCGTGTCCGCTCCGATGCGAACAACATGATGTAATAATTGTCGGTACTGGGTTAGCTTATTTGACAGTCTGACATCCTTGCTTGCCGGGGTGTTTTGAACCTTGATCGGTTAAAATTTTTTATACGCTTTGGCCCCGGCCAGCACCTCGACGACTTCTTCAAAGGAGGAGCCGATGGATGCTTCCACTGAACCAAAGATGGTGCCTTCGACAATCGGAGCATCGATGATCTTGACCTGGCTGCTGTCACTAAGCATTTCCATGGCCATTTCCGAACTCATCACAGCACTGCCCAGATCCACCAGAATCACCACGCCATCGCCTTCTTCAACGGTCTCGATGGCGGCTAGAATTTTGGAGACATCGGTGCCGATGCTGCCATCTTCCATCCCGCCAGCGGCGGCAATTCGGGCTTCCGGCGCCATTTGCCGGGCCAGTTCCACGGCCCCTTCAGCTACCTTCTGACTATGCGAAACAACTACGATTCCAACCACTTTTAGTTACCTGCCTTTTGCGCCACTTCGTTGATGGCCTGAAAGGCATAGGCCATCGAGGTTGCCCCGGGATCCTGATGCCCGATGCTGCGTTCTCCCAGATAAGAGGCCCGGCCTTTGGTGGCAATGATGGTTTTGGTATACTCGACCCCGTTCCAGGCAGCGGTTTCACCGGCCACCAGAGCCTCAGCCATGGTTTGGCCATCTGCCAGACTGGCTTTAATGGCGTTGATGGCGGGAATCATGCTGTCGAGAATGGTTTTTTCACCTTCGACGGCTTTACCCCGAAACTGGATACCGCCCACTGCTTCATCCAGAGCCAGCAGAATATCCTCGTTGGATAATTCTTCTTTACCTTTAACAGCCGCTCCGGCTTTCATAAATGCGGTACCATAAAGTGGACCGGAAGCCCCGCCAACGGTGGATACCAGGGTCATCCCCACTGCTTTTAAAATATCGTCGATATTTTTCTCTTCAACTGTTGGTAATTTTTCGATGACCGCCTTAAAGCCTCGGCTCATGTTAATACCATGATCGCCATCACCAATGGCCTGGTCATAATCGGTCAATTCTTGTCGATGTTCAGCCATCTTATCCGCATAAATCCGGATAAAATCCAGCACTTCTGCCTTTGTTGCCATGTATTTTCCTCGTTTCTATGTTCTTCTCATTTAGTTCTCTAAAAGCCTTTATGTTAACAACCAAACTAAGTACCGACAATTGTTACATCATGTTGTACGCATCGGAGCGGACACGGCGTAGCCTGTCCGATTCCGCAGCGTACAACAGATTAACAATTGGTCGGTACGCCAGCGAAGTGCTAACCAATTAGTATTGCGAAATTTTAGTACATTTTAAAGCCGATGGTATCAGCCTTGGCCAGTAACAGGTCTTTAAGTTCAGCATCCAGTTTTAACAGGGTGATGGAAGCCCCAGCCATATCAATGGAAGTCATGTAATCACCGACGAAGGTTTTAAAGACTTTAATGCCTTTGTCAGCCAGAATCTGCTGAACCCGACGGTTTAAGATATACAGTTCCATTGGTGGGGTTGCGCCAGCACCATTGATCATAACGGCTACTTCGTCGCCAGCGGCGGGAGCCATATCTTTTAAGATCCGTTCCATCAGGTAATCAACGATTTCGTCAGCGGTCTGAATCGGTTTACGTTCGGTTCCCGGTTCGCCGTGAATCCCGATGCCCAGTTCCATTTCTTCTTCGGTCAGCTCAAAGCCCGGTTTTCCAGCAGCTGGTACGGTACACGGTTTTAACGCAACGCCCATGGTGCGGACATTGGCAATAACCTTTTGGGCCACGGCTTTAACGTCATCCAGGCTGGCACCGGTTTCAGCTTTGGCACCGGCAATTTTATGAACAAACACGGTACCGGCCACGCCCCGACGGCCAGTGGTGTATAGACTATCTTCAACGGCAACATCATCATTGGTAACCACGTTGGCAACTTTGATGCCTTCAGCTTCGGCCAGTTCAGCGGCCATTTCGAAGTTCATAATATCCCCGGTGTAATTCTTGATAACTAATAATACCCCTTCACCGGCATCAACCGCTTTGATCGCTTCAAATACCTGGTCGGGGGTGGGAGAAGTGAATACCGAACCGGCTACAGCGCCGTCAAGCATCCCTTTGCCGACAAATCCGCCGTGAGATGGTTCATGGCCGCTGCCACCACCGCTGACTAAAGCGACCTTGCCGACTTTTTTGTCAGCCCGAACCAGCACGTCAAAACCTTCCAGACGGGCTACATATTCAGGGTGGGCCAGAACGATACCTTCCAGCATTTCATTTTCCACATTTTCGACATCGTTAATAAATTTTTTCATAAGACTTCCTCCTATAAACATTATTAGTCAGATACGTGCAAAAGTGCCGTGAGCTTTGCATTCAGTTTCGCACGAAACAATTTCTACACTGTACGGCGTACAGGCTATCGCCAGTTCGCCTACACGTTACGAAATCGTTTGTGGAAACTAAACACAAAGCAATCACTGTTCGATGTTTATTCATTCGCCTTTGTACATACCTTAAACCATACTATAACACGTTTCTACCCATTTGGCAGGTAAAAAAAACGATATCAACTGATTTATTTTGGCCAATGCTGCGTTATTTCAAAAAAACAGCCGATTAAATCTGCAAAAAATCGATCCGTCAAGATGGTTGGGGAAAATAATATCCAATTTGTGTTAATCTTTTGTAAATTTTAAGCGCTTTCGTCAAACCAAACCACGATTAAAGCGCTCCGATAAAACACTGAACCACGCCCTATACCAGCGCCGCCTTCATCGTACGGACGTAGTCACTCAGGACTGGGGTGGCGGCGGGGCCGTGCTCGGCAATGATGCGGACAATGGCGCTGCCGACAATGACGCCATCGGCAAGCTTAGAAATCGTCATCGCCTGTTCCGGGGTGGCGATCCCAAAGCCTACTGCCACCGGCGTCTCGGTCACCGCCCGGATATCGCTGATGATTGCGGCCAGATCGGTTTTGATCTCGCTGCGGACCCCGGTAACCCCCAGCGATGAGACCAGATAGATAAAGCCGGTTGCTTCACTGGCCAGCATCTGAATGCGATCCTGGGAGGTCGGGGCAATCAGGGTAATCAGATCCAGGCCATGGCTGCCGGCAAGCTCCAGGATCTCACCCTTTTCTTCATAGGGCAGATCGGGAATGATCACCCCATTGATCCCCACTTCCTCGCAGGTGGCAAAAAAGCGTTCCCCACCATATACAAAAATCGGGTTCATATAGGTTAAAAAGACCAGCGGGATGGCGGTTTTCGCCCGGATCCGTTTAACCATGGCAAAAATCTTATCAGTGGTGGTACCGACCCGCAGGGCCCGTTCGTTGGCGGCTTCAATCACCGGCCCTTCGGCGATGGGATCGGAAAAGGGAATCCCGATTTCAATTAGATCGGCCCCGGCATCCGCCATGGCCAGAATAAATTCTTCGGTTTTATCGAGACTGGGATCGCCCGCAGTCAGAAAAGCGATAAAGGCTTTCTGATCGGCAAAGATCCGGGATATTTTATTGGTTTTTAAATTATTTAGCTTACTCATAGATATTTTCCCCCTTGTAACGGGCAATCGCTGCCACATCCTTGTCGCCCCGACCAGACACATTGACGATGATGATCTGGTCTTTACTCATCGTCGGCGCCAGCACCATGGCATAAGCGATCGCATGGGCCGATTCAATGGCCGGAATTATTCCCTCGGTCCGGGACAGGTATTCAAAGGCCGCAACAGCCTCATCATCGGTGATCGGCACATACTCGGCCCGTTTGCTGTCGTGAAGATGGGCATGTTCCGGGCCAATGCCGGGATAATCAAGCCCGGCGGAGATCGAATACACCGGCGCGATCTGACCATATTCATCCTGACAGAAATAGGATTTCATGCCATGGAAAATCCCCAGACTACCCCGGGCGATGGTGGCGGCATGTTCCTCGGTATCCACCCCTTTGCCGGCGGCTTCACAGCCGATCAGCCGGACGGATTCATCGGGAATAAATTTGTAGAAAGCCCCCATGGCATTGCTGCCGCCGCCGACACAGGCGATCACAGCATCCGGCAGTTTGCCCTCTTTTTTTAGAATCTGCTCCCGGGCTTCTTTGCTGATCACGCTCTGGAAATCCCGGACCATTTCCGGGAAGGGATGGGGTCCCATGACCGAACCGAGAACATAGTGGGTGTCGTCCACCCGGGTGGTCCATTCCCGGAAGGTTTCGTTGACGGCGTCCTTCAGGGTCATGGTGCCGGAGGTGACCACATGAACCGTAGCCCCCAGCAGCCGCATCCGGAAAACGTTGAGGGCCTGACGGTCGGTGTCTTCCTTGCCCATAAAGATCTCGCATTCAAATCCCATCAGCGCCGCGGCGGTGGCGGTGGCGACCCCATGCTGACCAGCCCCGGTTTCGGCAATCAGCCGGGTTTTACCCATTTTTTTGGCCAGCAGGGCCTGCCCCAGGACATTGTTGATCTTATGCGACCCGGTATGGTTTAAATCTTCCCGCTTGAGATAGATCTTGGCACCGCCCAGATCGGCAGTCATTTTTTTGGCAAAATACAGCCGCGAAGGGCGACCGGCGTATTCGTTTAATAATTCGGTTAACTCATCCTGAAAGGCCGGATCATTTTTATAGTGTTCATAGGCTTTTTCCACTTCAATAATGGCATTCATCAGGGTTTCGGGGGTGTACTGACCCCCGTGGATCCCATACTTTCCTTTACTCATTTTCTTTCTCCTTTTTGTATCACGTCTCCGTGCATTATAAACAGCGCCGTCAATCACGTTTTGTAGGGGCGATTCGCAATCGCCCGAGCGCTGTTGATTTTTAAATTGACGTTTAGCATTAGATCAACGTTCCGGGCGGTCAATGACCGCCCCTTCGAAATAATGCTCTGGGTTAGGGCTTTTATTTGGATCATTTATTAACGGTTAATCGTCCTGATCATTTCCACAATCTCAATAATCTTGTCCCGGTCTTTGACGCCGGCGGTTTCGACGCCGCTACTGATATCGACACAATAGGGGCCCACCTGTTTGATGGCGGCGACGATGTTGTTGCTGTTGAGGCCCCCGGCCAGGAAAAAGTCGCCGCTAACGCCCTGCAGCAGATCCCAGTTGAAGGCCTTCCCGGAACCGCCGTATTGCTTGGGGTCGTAGGTGTCAAAGAGGCGGTAGTCGGCAGCAGTTTCCTTAATGTCGGCCGGGCTCTTGATCCGGAAGGCCCGGATCACCGGCAAACCGGTTTGATCCTGCAGCAGCCCTACCGTGGCCTCATCCTCATCGCCATGAAGCTGGATGAGATCGATAATGCCCGCCCGGGCCAGTGCGATGATCTCGGCCACCGGGTGGTTGACAAAAACCCCTACGGCCTGGATGCCGGGATCAAGGGCCTGCTTTAAGGCCCGGGCCGTTTCCATATCAACCTGGCGTTTGCTCCCAGCAAAGACAAAACCAATATAATCCGGCCGGGCGGCGTTTACCGCTACAATGTCTTCTTTTCGGGTCAGACCACAGATTTTTATTTTTGTCATGGTATTCTCCTTGTTCTTTAGTCCATCCGTCGCTGATTTTACAATAAACGTTTGGCTTAAAATCACCGTTCCGCACGGGTAATACCCGCCCCTACAATCTAATGCATCATATCTGTGCATTTATTAAACAACGCTGCTGATCTTTGGTTCGTAGGGGCGAATCGCATTCGCCCGAGAGTTATTGATTATTAAGATCAACCTTTATCATAAAATCCACGCTTGCGGGCGGACACTGTCCGCCCCTACAACCTAAGTCATTACGTTGGTGGATACTATTTAAACAGCACCGTTATCATCAATTCGTAGGGGCGTTCCGTGATGACCAAGGGGTCAGACCCTCGCCCGCACCACAGCCAGCAGCTACCCCCGCAGCTGATCCAGCGCCGCTTTCTTATCCCCACTTCGCATCAAGGTTTCGCCAATCAGGACCGCATTGGTTCCATTTTCCCGCAGTTTAACCATGTCATCCGGCGTTTGTATCCCACTTTCCGACACAAACAAAATTTCCGGGGGCACCAGCTGACGCAGTCGGATGCTGTTGTTGATATCCACTTCAAAGGTTTTAAGGTTACGGTTATTGACCCCAATAATCCGGGCCCCGGCAGCCAGGGCCTGGGCTACTTCGGCTTCGTCATGGGCTTCCACCAGAGCTGACAAACCCAATTCATCGGCCAGGGCAAGGTATTCCCGGATCTGTGCGGTGGTGAGAATCGCGCAGATCAGTAAAATCGCATCGGCGCCAATCTGGCGGGCTTCGAAAATCTGTATCGGGTCAATAATAAAATCCTTGCGCAGCACCGGGATGCTTACCTGCTGTTTTATTTCGGTCAGAAATTCATTGGCCCCCTGAAAAAAGTCCGGCTCGGTCAGCACCGAAATGGCATCGGCGCCGGCGGCCTGATAGTCCCGGGCAATGTCCAGATAGGGAAAATCGGCCGCAATCACCCCTTTCGAGGGCGAGGCTTTTTTCACTTCGCAGATAAAAGCCATCGTCCCGGCATCCCGGCGTCTGGCCAGGGCTTTTTCAAAGGCAAACGGCGTTTCCGACCGTTTGACCTGACTTTTCAGGTTTTCCAGTGATGTCGTTTCTTTAAGCGCCGCCACCCGCTTGGCAGTAGCCGCCACAATCTGATCCAGAATCATGCCAGCACCTCAATCGCAATCTCATTCGTGCGCTTGACAAAGGCCTCCAGCTTGGCCTTGGCCTGCCCGGAATCAATCAGCTCTTCAGCCATCTTGACGCAATCCCGGAGGGTGATATTGTTGTGAGACATATACAGGCAAAAAGCCGAGTTCAGCACCACCACATCCCGCTTGGGACCTTTGGCACCGTTTAAGATATCCAGGGCAATGGCGGCATTTTCTTCTTTCTCGCCGCCGATCAGATCACGTAATTCACAGCGCTTCAGACCCAATTGTTCCGGGGTGATAAAGAAGCTGTTGATCTTACCATCAGCAATTTCGCAGATGGTGGTGGTATCCGTCAAAGTGATTTCGTCCAGACCGTCGTGGCCGTGGACCACCATCCCCCGCTTGACCTTAAGCTTGTTGAGCACATTGGCCAGGGGCTCCACCAGATTTTCATCATAGACCCCCAGCAGCTGCATATTGGCCCCGGCCGGGTTGGCCAGCGGGCCAAGAATATTAAAGATCGTCCGGATCCCCAGTTCTTTACGAACCGGCCCGGCGTATTTCATCGAGGCGTGATAGGTCGGGGCAAACATAAAGCAGATCCCCAGCTCGTCGAGAATCACGGCGCTTTTTTCGGCTGACAGTTCAATGTTCACCCCCAGGGCTTCCAGCAGATCCGCCGATCCGCACTTGCTGGAGACGCTGCGGTTGCCGTGTTTGGCCACCGGCACCCCACCAGCGGCAATCACCAGGGCGGACACTGTGGAAATATTAAAGGTGGCCACCTCGTCGCCGCCGGTGCCGACAATGTCCAACACATCGGTTTTGGGGAAAATCTTGGTGCACTTGTCCCGCATGACCATGGCGCAGGCGGTAATCTCATCGATGGTTTCCCCCTTCATCCGCATCGCCGTCAGAAAGGAAGCGATCTGGGCGTTGGTAGCCTGCCCGTTCATAATCTGATCCATAACCTCCCGGGTCCGCTCCAGGGACAGGTCCTTGCCGTTGACAATATCGTAAATGGCTGACTTAATCATATTTCGCCTCCAATCTTTAAAAAGTTCTCAATCATCTGGTGACCGGCCTCGGTAAGAATCGATTCGGGATGGAACTGCACCCCATAAACATCGTAGCTCCGATGTTTCACCGCCATGACCTCGCCCTCGTCATCCTCGGCGATAATCAGCAGATCATCCGGCAGGGTACTCCGCTCAGCACTGAGGGAGTGATAGCGACCGGCGGCAATAATCGGCGGTAGCCCCCGAAAAATCGGGCTGCCGTTGGCGATGTGAACGGTGCTCTGTTTCCCATGCATCAGGGTGCTGGCATAGGTAACGGTACCACCGAAGACCTCGCAGATGGCCTGATGCCCCAGGCAGACCCCCAGAATCGGGGTTTTGTCCTTGAAATACTCGATGACCTCTTCACAGATCCCGGCATCAGCGGGTCGTCCCGGCCCCGGTGAGACGATGATGTGATCCGGCGCCAGGGCGGCGATTTCAGCCAGACTCAGTTCATCATTTTTAATCACCCGGATATCGGGATTGATCATCCCCACATATTGATACAGGTTATAGGAAAAGCTGTCGTAATTGTCAATCAGTAAAATCATTATTCCACCTCCTGAGCCCGTTCCAGGGCTTCAAACATCGCCCGGGCTTTGTTTTGTGATTCGTTATACTCTTTTTCGGGGATGCTGTCAGCGACGATGCCGGCCCCGGCGGAGACATAAACCCTGTCGTTCTTTTTAACCGCCATCCGAATGGCAATGCACATGTCCATGTTGCCGGAAAAGTCGATATAACCAACGGCTCCACCATAAACACCCCGCTTCTGACCTTCTAACGCATCGATAATTTCAATCGCCCGTTTTTTCGGCGCTCCGGACAGGGTTCCCGCCGGAAGCACGGCCCCCAGGGCATCCAGCTGATCCAGGCCCGCTTTCAGGGTGCCGGTAACGGTTGAGGAAATGTGGGAGACGTGGGAATAGCGAACCACCTCCTGATAGGTTTCCACCTGAACCGAGCCAAATTCACTGACCTTGCCTAGATCGTTGCGGCCCAGATCGACCAGCATGTTGTGTTCACTGAGTTCTTTTTCATCTTTAAGAAGCTCGGCAATCAAAGCTTCATCTTCCGCCGGGGTGGCGCCCCGGGGACAGGTACCAGCAATCGGAAAGGTCGACAACTGGCCGTTTTTAAGCGATACCAGGGTTTCCGGTGACGCCCCGGCTACCTGCATCCCTTCAAAGTCGATATAAAACATGTAGGGCGAGGGATTGATGGTCCGCAGTACCCGATAGGCCGACAAGAGATCGCCGGAAAAATCAGCTTCCAGGCGGTTGGAAATCACCGCCTGAAAAATATCCCCCTGATAAATGTGCTCTCTTGTTTTTTTAACCATCTCGCAATAATAGTCTTTCGTGAAAAGTGAGCGGTACTCCGAAGTTACCTGCCCCCCGAAGGGCACGGTGCTGCTGCCGTTTTTAATCAGCGCCTCAATTTCCTTGAGCTTAATCACCCCGTCGATATAGTTTTTCTCAAAGTTGTCGGTTTTAATATTGACGATGACCACAATTTTCTGGCGTAGATGATCATAGGCGATGACCTTGTCAAAGAGCATCAGATTGAGGTCATCAAAGTTTTCGGTATTTTCATTGGTCAGCACCTGATTGGCTTCGGTGTATTTGACAAAGTCATAGGCAATATAACCGACAAAGCCGCCGGTAAAGGCCGGCAGAAAATCCAGTTTGGGGCTTTTCCAATCCGCCAGAATTTCCCGGAGCACCGTTCGGGGATCATCGGCCAGGGTATCCTTTGTCTTGCCATTTTTGACAACTACCTCCCCATCCAGACAGGTCACCGATAAGGTCGGGTCAAAACCGAGAAATGAATACCGCCCCCATTTTTCGCCGCCTTCCACACTCTCCAGTAAATAACATTTTTTGCCGGTGGCCTTTAAAATTTTAAGCACCTCAATCGGTGTCTTGATATCCGAAAACAGCTCCAGGCTGATCGGGATGCTCTGATAATTCCCGCAATACCCTCTGGCCTCTTCCATCGATGGTTTAATCATAATCGTATCCTTTCGTTAAGAAAAATTTATCTTGTAATCTAATTTTGTGTTGTTTTGGCAGATGTTAATTAGCTGATTAAAAAGGGATGAACAAGCACTAAAAATCAACTCTACCCAGTACCGACAATTGTTACATCATGTTGTGACCTAGGGGTCAGACCCTACGCATCAAGGCGGACACGGCAACGCCTGTCCGAGCTTGTGGCGAACAACAGATTAACAATTGGTCGGTACGCAGTGACGAGCTCACCCTTTATCCAGCGCCAATCAGCGTCCACACTATTTATGCGCTTTTTAAGTAATAAAAAAACGCCCGCCCCTGATTAATAAAAATTAATCAAGGACGAGCGCAAAAATTCTGCCCGCGGTACCACCTTCATTTACAGAGAAAAATCCCTGTACACTCTGCAGGATACTAACATATCCCTCGCAACTGACGTATGCGTCACGTCGCAGAATACTCGGAAAATTTTATTTCCTTTGACTGCGCCCTCAGTGGTCCATTTGATGCTCTGCGTTGTGCGAGGCTCTCAGCCTTCCCCGCTCTCTGTAACTGCACGATACACCGTTATCTCCACGTCAACGGTTTATTGATGTATTAAATTAAATAAAGCATAATCGATCTAGCCGTTTTTGTCAAATTAAATTTTTCTGATAACGCCATCATTAAGAATTCACCATCTGTAAATGTCTTAACTGGCTTTTAGAGGCAGTTGCAATTCTGCCGTGAGCTTTGTTCGTCAGCAATCACTGACCGTCAGTTTCATCGGTACAAAGCGGATGCCGTTGTTTTCCTGTTCCCCGGCGATGTCCACAAAGCCAAAGCGGTGGTAAACGGCCACCGCATAGGGGGACGAATTAACTGTCAGGACAAAGGGGTCTCCCGGGTGCTGGCTTTTTAGTTCGGCCAGTACCGTGTCAAAGAGCGCCCGGGCAATGCCCCGGTGGTGATAGTCCTTGTCGACAAACATCAGTGAGATATGCAATTCATCCCGGGTACCAATCACCCCGACGATCCGGCCCTCCTCATAAAACCCCCAGAGAACCTTATGACCGGAGATCAGATCTTCGTTCATTTCTTCCAGCTTGAAATCCAGATATTTGGTAAAGGTCTGGCGGCCTTCTTCGCTATAACCCTCGGCAATAAATTCGTGAAAAACCTGATTGGCCAGATTCACTGCTGCTTCTAAGTCAGTATTGTCAATTTTTTTAATCATCTAACCCTCTCTCCTGGATGTCAATTCGAATTCACCCGCTTAGTTCTAATTATTTGTTATTGGTCGGAAAAGTCGGCAAGGCATCGACTCCGGAAAAAGCGTGCCGGATCTTCATATCTTTGCCACCATGCCGCTAATCACTCCACTCTTTAGCGTTTGTTTTTATTCTTGGCCTGGCGCATCAGCTGTTTCATTTCGCCCTTGCTACCAAACATTTTTTTGATCTTTTCAGCCTCCAGCTGCCGGGAATTAAGCCCCTCATAACCTAATTCCTTTTGCAGCTTGCGATAGTTTTCCAGCCGCTTTTCAGACAGGTGGCCGGATTCTACAGCCGCTTTTACCGCACAGCCCGGCTCACCGAGATGGCTGCAATCCCCAAAGCGGCATTGCGCAGCCAGGCTTTCAATGTCCGTAAATGACCGGGACAAGTCCGCACTGTCCAGATGGAGCTCCCGCATTCCCGGGGTATCAATAACCACCCCACCGCCAGGAAGTCGCAGCAACTGCCGATGGGTGGTGGTGTGGCGACCCTTGTCATCACTTCGCAGGCCTTTGGTCGCCAGCACCTCGGCCCCGATCAGATGGTTGATAATGGTTGATTTGCCAACCCCGGACGAGCCCAGAAAGACAATAGTTTTACCCGGGGCCAGATAAGCGGCAATCTGTTCGTAACCACGGTTATCGACACTAGAGCAAACCACCACATCGGTGCCCACCCGAACCGCCGAAATATCCCTAAGTCGTGCTGCTAAATCATCGCAGAGGTCGGCCTTGGTCAGAACAATCACCGGTCGGGCCTTGCTGTTCCAGGCAATTGACAAATAACGCTCCAGCCGCCGCAGATTAAAATCATTGTTGAGTGACATGCAAATAAAGACCAGATCAAAATTAGCCGCCACAATCTGGCTGCCACCACTGGTACCGGCGGCTTTTCGCTCAAACAGCGACTTGCGACTTAACACCTGATGGATCACCGCATGACCAGAATCTGCCTCGGTGCGATCAATCATCACCCAGTCGCCAACCACCGGAAAGCTGGTATTATCCCCGGCATCAAAGGCAAACTTCCCCGATACCTCAGCCAGCAGTTCGCCCTTCTCGGCCACTACCTTATATAGGTCGCGATGTTGTTCCGTCACCCGGGCCACAAACAAATTGCTATACAAACTGGCTTCCTGCTTAATCCGCTGATCCAATCCGTAATTTTCCAAATCGATCTTATTCATTTTTTCCTCCAAATTTTATTGATCTAGATAATTGCGAGAAATTTTCAAACGCCGAACAATGATTGCTTTGGGTTCAGTTTCCACAAACAATTTTGTAACGTGTAGGCGAACAGGCGATAGCCTGTACGCCGTACAGTGTAAAAATTGTTTCGTGCGAAACTGGACCTAAAGCTCACGGCACTTTCTCAATTACCTATATAAATTTCATCCTATTGGAGGGCTAAAGGCCTAGTATCGTGCTTTGCCCTCCGGCGTCACGACACTATCCATTTGATTGATATTTTTCATAAATTCTCCTTTTTTAAGCGATTCAGGTGTATTCGAAACATCGAACGATGATTGCTTGGTGTTTAGTTTCCACAACAATAAGAAATCGCTATGCGAATTTCTCAGACTGTCAAAAAAGCTAACCCAGTACCGACAATTGTTAGATCATGTTGTACCCAAAGGGCAGACCCTGTGCCTCAAGGCGAACAGTTGCGCTGAAACGCCTATAATTAGCCGTATCTTTAATAGCAACTGTACGAATTGTGCGCATACAACAGATTAACAATTGGTCGGTACGGTAGCACTGCATTTCTCGATTAACACCCGGTGCTATTATTGTAAATGATTCTTTTTAATCAAGTCAAGGTAAATAAATTGCTTTCGCGGGGATAATCTGAAAACTCCCCAAGAAAATAAATGCATTCCAGTCTAAAATCGGATAAAATAGAAGTCAATAACTATTTGACGAAAGGCTTAAACACAATGAGAACACTAAAATATGCCATCCTCGGCTTAATCAACCGGGAAACCATGACCGGCTACGATTTAATGAAGGTCTTTAATATGGAGCTGGTCAATTTCTGGTATGCCAGACATAGCCAAATCTACCCGGAACTCAAAAAACTCACCGACGAAGGTCTAATCACCTACGAAATTTTACCCGAAGATGAAAAGCTCCGCAAAAAAATCTATTCGATCACCGAGAAAGGCCGCCAGGAATTTCATAACTGGGTTTTACAGCAGGATTTGCTGGAGCCCACCCCCAAGGATATTTTTCGGCTGAAAGCTTATTTTATCGAATCCCTGTCCCACGACGAAATTCTGGCCCACTTTCACTACCAGCTGACCCAGCGACAGGAAAAGCTCCACAAGCTTAAGCACAACATGACGGTGCTGCTTGACACCAAAGACATTTCCAAAATCCAGAGCCCGGAATACGGTGACTACATTGTCTTAAAGTCAGCCATCAAGCGGGAAAAATCCTACATCGAATGGCTTTGCGAATGCATCGAAGAAGTGTCCACCAACACCCGCATCTATTGATTTTGACTGCCGTAAGCTCTGCTACAATTTTGCAGCTAAAAAAGGAACTTGGTTTAATAATCAGACCTAGTACCGACAATTGTTATATCATGTTGTACGCATCAAGGCGAACAGGTCATCGACCTGTCCGAGCTTGCGTGAAGGCAACGAGCCAATCACAAGCTTGCTTGTAGTTGGCGACTGCCCGCGACCAATGCGAAAGGAGCTAGCGGATTTCGCATTGGTGTGGCGAACAACAGATTAACAATTGGTCGGTATGGTAGCGAAGTGCCAACCTCAAGTTTTATCCAAAATTGTTTTTAGAACCACCGGCATTGTTCACTATTTTCAACTATATAAATTTTTACATCCAAGGAGGCCTTTATGAGCCCAATTATCTGCCCGAAATGCGGCGGCGCCAACACCAGCCCGGCGACCCGGCCCTTGCTTTATTGCGTAGACTGCCAGTCTGAATTTGGCGGCGATCACCGTGACCTTATGGCAACCACCCGTCAGATTGTTCTTACCACCAATCAAAAGGGTACTGCCAGCCAGAATCTGACCTTTACCCGAACCCCGACCGGGGCCACCATTGAAGGACCCTTTCTCTGTTACTACCCGGATCTGCCGGAGATTTACATCGACCCCCAACAGTGGCAGCAGTTGCTGGCCGATTTTTTTAAGCTGTACGTTCTTGACTGGCGGTCCGACTATCAAAATGACGTCAAAAACAGTGATACTACCTTCAGCTGGGAGCTAAAAATCAGCTTCGATCACCAGCAACCCTTTTGCTCCCGGGGCCAGGATCTCTACCCGCCCTACTGGGAAGCCCTGATGACGCTCTTTACCAAGCTCGGCCTGCCCAACATCGGAAAAGCCCTGGGCCAGAATTTTTTACAGCTCCAGACCCAAACTGTTTCGTAACCCAAAATTTAACCGGGATTTTATGGCACTCTCGTTTAGAATACGCTAAAATGTGGTATAGAATAACAATACAAAAAAATTCAAAGGCGGAAATCACAATGAAGATTTTTAACAAGCATTCCATCGGTAATAAAATCACCTCGATGGTGATTATTTTTGTCGCCCTGGCCTTCTGGTGATCGGTATCACCGTCACCGTTTTAAGCATCACCACCGAAAACCAGCAAATCAAAGAACAGATGAATCTGCAACTCACTCAGACCATCACCGAGGTGGAACAGGCCCTGGACAAACACAGCAAGGTGGTCGAAAGCCTCGGCACCACCATTGGGGTCAACGGCACCCAGATGACCCCAGCTGAATACAGCGCCCTGCAAACCCAATTTGTGGCCCTGAATCCCGATACCTACGGGGTCGGCGTCTGGTATGACTATAACGGCTATCAGCCGGGAATGAAGTATTTCGGTCCCTATGCTTATCGGGATGGCGAGAATATCAGCTTTGCCGAAGCCCTGTACAGTACCGACGACTACGATTATCCTAACCAGGAATGGTATCTGGCCGGGAAAAACGACAACAAGGCGGTGGCCTGGTCACCACCCTATCAGGATGAAACCCTGGGGATTTCTCTGGTTACGGCCACTCAGGGCTTTTATGACAGCAACCAGCAGTTTAAAGGCGTGGTCACCGGCGACATCGATCTTTCCAGCCTCCAGCAAATGATCAGTGAGATCAAGGTCGGCGAGACCGGTCGGGCCTTTCTGGTTGATCGGGACGGCCTTTATATTGCCGATGCCGATGCCGAAAAGGCCATGAGCGTCAATCTGCGGGAGGATCCCAACACCAGTCTGGCCGCCCTGAGCGAAAACATCCTCAGTGGAGACGCTGGATCCGGAGCGTTCACCGATGCGGCCGGTAAAAACAACATTTATTATGCGCCAATTCCTGCCACTGGCTGGACCCTGGCCATTATGGAACCCCAAAGCGAACTCAACGCCCCGATTATGATGCTGATTTTTCAGCTCATCGGACTGTTTTTACTGACCCTGATTGTGCTGAGCTTTATCATTATCAAACAGGTCAAAGGGGTAGTCAACCCGATTGTCCTGATTACCGACCTTTTCCAAAAAGCCGAACTGGGTGATTTTGACAGTCAAATCCCCGCCGACATTGTCAACCGTCAGGATGAGTTGGGACAGCTGGGGCTGTCCTTCCAGAAGCTGTCGGAAAATATTCAGGAAAATATCGCCACCCTTGAACAGATTTCCCTGGGTAATCTGAATGTGGCCGTCGATGTCAAGTCTGACAAAGACATCCAATCCAAGATTCTGATTGAGGTGGTGGACAACCTTAAAAACCTCGAAAACGAAGTCAACATGTTAACCCAATCGGCCACCGATGGTCACTTATCAATTCGGGGCGATGCCGATAAATTCCAGGGCAAGTACCGGGATATTGTAGTCGGCGTCAATAATACCCTGAATGCAGTGGTTGAGCCGCTCAACATGTCGGCTGACTACGTCGATAAGATCAGCCGGGGCCAACTGCCGGAAAAAATCACCGCCACCTATCACGGCGATTTCAATACCATTAAAGAAAACCTGAACGCTTGTATCGATAATATCAAGGCCCTGGTTGCCGATGTCAACATGCTGGCCCA
This sequence comes from Acetobacterium sp. MES1, assembly GCF_002237635.1. Classification (NCBI taxonomy): domain Bacteria; kingdom Bacillati; phylum Bacillota; class Clostridia; order Eubacteriales; family Eubacteriaceae; genus Acetobacterium; species Acetobacterium sp. MES1. Next base: position 32,090 of record NZ_MJUY01000013.1, on the reverse strand, counting down.
GGCGGCCACCGCCGGGCAACTTGAAATCCAGGCCGATGCCAGCACCCATAGTGGCGATTACCGCAAAATTATCGAAGGCTTTAACAACACCCTAAATTCCCTGCTGGCACCGATTAATGAGGCCCGCCAGGTGATGACTAAAATGGCCGCCAATGATTACACCCTGTCGATGACTGGCAATTATCAAGGCAGCATGGCCGAGTTTGCCGCCGAAATCAATCTGGTTCATTCTCGACTGCTTACCGTTCAGGATGCCTTTATTGATATTTCCAATGGCGATACCAGCCAATTGGCCGAGTTTGTGGCCGTCGGCAAACGTTCGGATAACGATAAGCTGATCCCCTCAGTCATTGCCACCCTGACCACCATCGAGAATTTGATTGCCGAGTCCCGCAATCTGGCCGAGGCAGGAATCAGTGGTAATCTGCAGATTCGCAGCGATGCTACCCGCTTTTCCGGCGGATATCGGGACATTGTTTCAGGCTTTAATCAGACTCTGGACGCCATCGAACAACCCATCAACGAAGCCGCCATCGTGCTGGCTCAAATGGCCGCTGGCAATCTGACCCAGCCGATGGAAGGCGATTACCAGGGCTCCTATGCGATTATCAAGAATTCCTTAAATGATACGATGGCCTCACTTAACGAGATCCTTGGTAACATCAATCATTCTGCCGATGAGGTCGCCTCCGGTTCCCGGCAAGTTTCTGACGGCAGTCAGGCCCTGGCGCAAGGCGCCACCGAGCAGGCCAGTTCCATGGAAGAGCTCAATGCCTCCATTGAAGAGGTGGCCGTCCAAACCCGGGAAAACGCCATTAACGCCAATCAGGCCAACCAGCTGACGCTGGCCGCCCAGCAGAATGCCCAAAACGGCAATCGCCAGATGCAGCAGATGCTGGGTTCGATGGCCGAAATCAATGACGCTTCAGCGAAGATTTCCAATATCATCAAGGTTATCGATGATATCGCCTTCCAGACCAATATCCTGGCCTTAAATGCCGCCGTTGAAGCGGCCCGGGCCGGACAGCAGGGCAAGGGCTTTGCGGTGGTCGCCGAAGAGGTTCGAACCCTGGCCGGTCGCAGCGCCGAAGCCGCCAAGCAAACCACCGAGCTGATTGAAGGCTCCATTAACAAGGTCTCCGAAGGCACCCGGATCGCTAACGATACCGCCGTATCCCTCGATGAAATTGTATCCGGCGTGGCCAAGGTCGCTGCTTTGGTTAGCAAAATTGATGTCGCCTCCAATGAACAAACGGCCTCCATCAGCCAGATCAACGTCGGCATCGACCAGGTGGCCCAGGTGGTTCAACAAAACTCTGCCACCGCCGAAGAAAGCGCCGCCGCCAGCGAAGAGCTCTACAGCCAGGCGGAGCTGCTTAAAAACATGGTCAGCAAGTTTGAATTGACCAGGTAAACATCCTATCTCCCACCTACCTATAATAAAAAAAGAGCCTCATCCACATTGGATGATACTCGAGGTTGTCGATAAACTACCGTACCGACCAATTGTTAATCTGTTGTTCGCTGCGGAATCGAACAAGTTTATCAACCTGTTCGCTCCGATGCGTACAACATGATGTAACAATTGTCGGTACTGGGTTAGCTTTATTAACAGACTGAGCCTCATCCGCATTGGATGAGGCTCAGTTTCGTATTTTTTAAAATAATTTAATGCTTAATCCAGCGCCACATTGATTTCAATCTTGATACCATCGACATCAAATTCCACACACATGACCTGATCCTTACTCATACTCAGTTCAATGCTTTCACCCGTCAGCATGGTTGGCGGCGAAATATCAACCGTGATATTATCATTGGAGAAATTGATGGCGGCATTGGCGGTTAGCATATTGGACAGCTCGGAAATGGCACTTTTGGCCATATCATCGAGTTCCTCCACCGGCATCCCCATCATCATAATCGAGGCAATCTGTTTCGCCCCTTCCGTATCGATGGCATAGGCGACATTGCCCTTTTTATCGCCAACAATCCCCAGCGTTAAAACAATCCCGCTGGCCACAATTTTTTTTGTTTTTTCGCTTTGTTCTTTTAAATTAATGTTCGAAAAACCCAATTGCGGCATCACATCAGTAATGGAAGCGATAAAAGGATTAATAATTGTTACATCCATTCCACATCCCCCTTTTGAAAGCCGACATTCATAAAGACGTCCCCAAGATCGGTTTTAATCACAAAGGATTCGCTCATTATATCCCCAATCGAAATAATAATGTCCTTGCCCCGAAAGACGGTTGGCGGTGAAACCCGTAAACCAAAGGAACGATTAAGGCCATTTAAGAGCGAACAGGCATTGCCGCCAATGACATTGGTAAATTCGCTTAAAAAGTTAATGGCGTCATCAATCTGTTGGCCATCATCCTGTAATATTTTCCGGGTCATGGCCAGCGCCGTATTCTCGGACATATCCATAATCAGGCGGCCGTCGTGACGGCCAATGATCCCAATGGCTACCGAAATTCCCGAAGAACTGGTGGTCATCGGATGATCTGCAAGCTTTTCAACGACCACTTCTCCGCCGATTTCCCGTTTTAGAAAACTGAAAATTGATTCTTTAAAGGCTTCTTCGAAATTATTTTTTAGGATTCCATACAGCTCTTCACCCTCAAAAAGCCGTTCAATGGCAGCATCCAGATCAGTTTGATCCACCGGTTTCTGCAGATAGCCTTTGATCCCGACCTTTCGGGCCCGCTGGATGATTTCCTCATCCATCATGGCACTGATGGCAATTATTTTGGTGCCCTGTAAATGTTTTAAAATTTGTTTTGAGCACTCGATGCCGTCACCATCCGGCAAGGTCATGTCCATTGTTATCAAATCTGGTTTAATTTCCTGAGCTTTCTGGATTGCTTCGCTCATATTCAGGGCTGTGCCCACTATTTCAATTCCGTCTTTTTGGAGCATCCGCTTAAGCACTGCTATTGAAAAAGTTGAATCATCGACTATCATCACTCTAATATTTCCCATAAATCCACCGCCTTTTTAATCGAATCGAAAAAATTCCTATTTGTTAATTTTACTGGTTATGACCAGCATTCGTCAAGCACTATTTAAAGCGTGCTCAATCTTTTGATACCCCGATTAAGCTTAATTATTCAGGCTACTGCGATTATCTTTTTTCTTGCTTTTGGCATAAAATCGATCCCGCTCTTTTTTACCGCCGCTGTCACCATGGCTGCGTCGATTTTTGGGGGCCGCTCCCTGATGACCGAGCGAGCGTCGGGATGGGCCAGGATTGACTTCCACTGGCCCAGGTACCAGCGGGAAGGGATGAACTTCCACCACCGGAATGGATTTTAAGGTCAGTTTTTCGATCCCTGCCAGTAAAGGCATTTCGTCCTGGTCACAAAAGGCAATGGCACTCCCGCCCAGGCCCGCCCGACCGGTTCGGCCAATCCGATGAACATATGTCTCCGGCACTTCCGGCAGGTCGTAATTAAAAACATGGGACAGTTCATCAATATCAATCCCCCGGGCGGCAATATCGGTCGCCACCAGTACCCGGGTTTTACGTTCCTTGAAATTGTTCAGGGCCAGTTGTCGGGCGTTCTGGGATTTGTTGCCGTGAATGGCCTGGGCTTTGTGTCCGGCTCGTTCCAGATGTTTGACGATTTTATCCGCCCCATGCTTGGTCCGGGAAAAAACCAGGGCCGAAACAATTTCCTTGTTTTTTAGCAGATGGTTAAGCAGATTGATCTTATTGGCTTTATTGACATGATAAACATTCTGCTCAATCACTTCAACCGTAGATGACACCGGAGTAATCGTAACCTTGACTGGTTTATTTAACATCGTTCCTGCCAGTTTGGCAATTTCTGTTGGCATGGTTGCTGAAAAAAGCATATTCTGCCGCTCCACTGGCATATGTTTGATGATTTTCCGAACCTCCTGGAGCATCCCCATGTCCAACATCATATCCGCCTCATCCAGAACAAAGGACTCGATCTGGTTCAGACGAATGTACTTCTGATTGATCAAATCCAACAGTCGGCCCGGCGTGGCGACCAGTATATCAACCCCGGCGGATAAGGCTTTGGTCTGGGGATTCTGCGATACGCCGCCGTAAATTACCAGGGTTTTAAGGCCCAGAAACTTGCCATAGGCTTTAAAGGAATCACTGATCTGCAAGGCCAGCTCCCGGGTCGGTGCCAGTACCAGCGCTTTAATCGGGCGGTTGCCCTTGAGATTCCGCTGTTGATAAGAAAGCTTCTGTAAAATCGGAATCGCAAAGGCGGCGGTTTTGCCGGTACCGGTCTGGGCGCATCCCAATAAATCGTTACCTTCCAGCAACGGTGGAATCGCCTGCTCCTGAATTGGTGTCGGCTGGGTATAACCTTCAGCTTTTAAAGCCTTCTGAATCGGTTCAATAATATCTAAATTTTTAAATTGCAATCGGTACTCCTTTTTATATCTATACTATACGGGTGATCCGTAGTCGATCAACCCTGATCATAAATAAAGAACGCCAGTAGCGTTCTTTAAGAAAATTACTTTACTTGTCGAAGAAGCCGCCACGCTTGGTTGTTTTAAAGGCTTTTCGCTGACTGACTCTGGTTTGACCCGCTTTGTCAGTTTTGTTGCCCTGCTGGGCGCTCTGTTTTTTCTTCGCTTCAATAATTTTTTTCATCGCTTCTATGTTATTGGTCGACATAAAACCCCTCTTCTTCTCTGGTCATAAACGGCAACCCCAGGGCTCCGCGCGAAATTGATGACAGGATAAAAAAAAACTTATGCCGTTTTCAGGCATAAGTTTAAACGTTCTTGTTACTTAAATAACTTGAATATTTTCGGCTTGTGGGCCTTTAGGTCCTTGTGTGATTTCGAAAGAAACTTCCTGACCTTCTTCTAATGTTTTATAACCGCTCGATTGGATTTGTGAGAAATGTGCAAATACATCTTTACCATCTTCCCCTGTAATAAAACCAAATCCTTTTTCTGCGTTAAACCATTTTACTGTACCATTCATCATGCGTACCTCCTAATTTTATTCCCTAAATCCTGGTAATACGGATAACAACTACATTTCTAAATTAGGATAATACTGTAAAGCATAGTACCAATTAAAAATAAAACTGTTAAATTCATTTACTGTTAATTTAAGTTCTTATACATAATAACACGAAATAATTAATTATGCAAACTTTTATTTTTAGCTAACTTAAAACGCTTAATTAAACGCCCCATTGTTCCACTATTTTTTTCTTTGAAAGGATGGCAAATCTTTCTCTAAAATGGTACAATATAACAACTGTTTCTAAATTCTTACTGACATTAACATCCTAAAGGGCATGCGGCTTGTAGACTTGTGAATAAAGCAGTACCGACAATTGTTATATCATGTTGTTTGCATCGGGGCGAACACGGCGTAGCCTGTCCGAACCCGCAGCAAACAACAGATTAACAAGGGTCTGACCCCTTGGTCATTGGTCGGTACGGTAGTTTGTCGACACCCTGTGGCCCCGGAGGCTTTTAAATTTAAGGTAGCATTTAGCTAGTATTTTTTCTTAGGAGGTTTCATATGCGTTTAGTTACTCGTTCAGATTTTGACGGTTTAATCTGCGGCATGCTGTTAAAAGAAGCCGGCATTATTGACGATTGGATTTTTGTACATCCCAAAGACCTGCAGGACGGGCTCTTTTCCCCCACCGAAAATGATGTGCTGGCCAATGTTCCCTATGTGCCCGGTTGTGGGATGTGGTTTGACCACCATTCATCCGAGCAAGACCGGATGGGGTGGCACCCCGGGGTAGCCGGTGAAAGCCGTCTGGCACCATCGGCCGCTCGAATTATCTATGAATATTATGGCGGTGCCGAAAAATTCCCCCATTACGGCGACATGATTGTTTCTGTCGATAAGGTGGACTCCGGCAATCTGACCAGGGACGAGATTTTAAACCCCACTGGCTGGATTCTGTTGGGCTTTATCTCCGATCCCCGCACCGGTTTGGGCCGCTTTCGGGATTTTCGGATCAGCAACTACCAGTTAATGGAAGAACTGATCAACCTGTTTCGCAATCTGTCGATTGAAGAAATTCTGCAATTACCGGATGTTAAAGAACGGGTTGAGCTCTACAATGACCAGGCCCGCCTCTTTACCGAAATGGTCAACGCCCACACCCGCATCGAAGCAAATGTGATTGTCACCGATCTGCGGGACGTCGAAACCATCTACACCGGTAACCGTTTTATGATTTACAGCCTCTTCCCGGATCAGAACGTCAGTCTCTGGATTGTCGATGGCAAGCAAAAACAGAATGTTTCAATTGCCTGCGGCTACAGTATCTTAAACCGCTCCTGCACCGCTGATATCGGCAAACTGATGCTTAAATACGGCGGCGGCGGGCACCACATGGTCGGCACCTGTCAGGTTCCCTACGCTGACGCCGATGCCACCATCACCGCCATTGTCGACGTGCTAAAGGGCGCATAAAAAAAGCGCAACCGTTACTGGTTGCGCTTTTTTATTTGGCTGGCCGGAATTCAAAGACCTTAAGCGACCCCTTATAGCCCTGAAAGGTCAGGTAGGCCACCGAGTGATCGGGGTTAAACCAGGCCATCACCGAGTAGGCGTTGGCGGGATCCTTTTTGTTATAGGCTGAGTTGATTTCGGTTCCGTCGACGCCGCCCATAATGGTCTTGACCTCTTCATAAGCCATCCCCTCTTTAAGGGAATTAACCTGATCTGCCGTGACATTGGCATTGACCAGCCCGTCCAGATAGGTGTCGTCAGGTACATAGAGCTGTTTGAAAACTGCGATCTCCGGGGCTTCTTCCGAATCGGCTGTTTCTTCACCGGTGTTGGCCACCGTATCATAGCTTACCGTCACACCATAGCCGGTGTTTTCATCAATATAGTTAAAACCTTTTCCCTTGGCCGAACCCTCAACCGCCAGAATTTTTTCCGCTTCTTCTTTGGTCATGCCCACCAGCACCTGATTATAAAGGTTCAGGGGATCGGTGCTGACCTCTTTCTTGGCACCGCCGAAAATCACAAACACCACACCAGCAACAACAGCTAAAACGATCAGGGCAATACCGCCGGTCAGTAGTGGTTTGGGAATTTTCTTGTTCGTCATCTTGGGAATTTTTAATTTCATAATTCTTCTCCTGTTTAACATTTCAATGATTGTGTCAACACGGGCAGAGCCCACCGCCGGTTGCTAAAAAAAGTGATATCGTCCATCTCTACAATACCACTTTTCGCTGAACTAATTCTAAACAAAAGCGATCCCTTTGTCAATTCTAAAGAACACCTCGGCTTTCATCTTCCCATAATCACTTCCGTTTTGACGTCTCACTACTGCAACACAAAATAATATCCTTTCAACTTTTGAATGCTCAATTATTTCCAGATTGATGTAGATTTTTTTTCATTCAATTTGTTTGACAGCGTCTTCATCTCGTGATAATGTTTGCATATGTAAACAAACCGCCGGGGTATATGTAATATTTTCAGATCAGTGGGATCAATCTGTATAACTGATGGTCTGGTATTCGCCAAGAGTGGATTGCTTGATTTATTCTGAGATGACCCGGTCAATTTAAAAGGAGGCTATTTTTATGGCAGCAAAAATTTTATTAGTCGGCAGTGTAATGATGGATCTAATTCTTCGGTGCGAACGGGCACCTGAACCCAGTGAAAGTGTTTTAGGACACGATTACCGCAATGCTCCCGGTGGTAAAGGCAGCAATGCCGCAGTGGCCGCCGCCCGCACCGGCGCCCAGGTTTCTGCTTATGCCACCATTGGCGATGATGCCAATGGTGAATACCTGTTGGATTGCTGGAAAAAAGAAGGGGTTGACACCACCTTTACGATCACCAAGCCTGGTGCCAACACCGGTTTTGTGGCCATTACCCTGGAAGACAACGGCCAGAATCGGTTGATCATCTTCCCCGGAGCTAACATGCTGACCCCTCCCGATGAACTGGAAAAAGTTTTTGAAAACGATTTTGATGCGGTTCTACTGCAATTTGAAATCCCCCTGGAAACCAATGCAAAAGCCATTGAACTGGCCAATAAAAAGGGCATCATCACTGTGCTGGATGCCGGTCCGGCCCAGGATTATCCGCTAGAAAAACTGCCCCCGGTCACCATCCTGTCCCCCAACGAGACCGAAACCAAGGCTCTGGTCGGTATCTATCCCGCCGATCACGCATCCTGCCGGGAAGCTGCCCAAAAACTGATGGCCCGCAATGGCTGCAAATTCGTGGTCCTGAAACTGGGCGAACGGGGCTCCTACCTTTACGGAGAAGGTTTGGATGTGATGGTTCCCCCCTATAAGGTTGATGCCATCGATCCCACCGCCGCAGGGGATGCTTTCACGGGTACCCTGGCGAAAGCCTTTGTAGAAATGGGCGATCTGGTTGAAGCAGCCAAATATGCCAGCGCTTCTGGGGCCCTGACCTGTACCCAGCTCGGCGCCCAGCCATCCCTGCCCACTGCCGCCGAAATTGATGCCTTCCTGGCCACCCAGAAATAAGTCTTAGAACACAAAAAGCAACAAACACTGATGCCGGTTTGTTGCTGAGGTTATCAAATCCTGCCGTACCGACCAATTGTTAATCTGTTGTTCGCCACACCAATGCGAAAGCCGCTACGCTCCTTTCGAATTGGTCGCAGGCAGTCGCCAACTATAAGCAAGCTTATGATTGGCTCGTTGCCTTTGCGAAAGCTCGGACAGGCTACGCCGTGTCCGCCTTGATGCGTACAACATGATATAACAATTGTCGGTACTGGGTTTTACTTTTAAACATACTAAAATACCAAAAAGCAACAAACCTTAAATCGGTTTGTTGCTTTTTTGTACCAGTTTTTATGCCAGTTCCAGCCCGAAATAGCTTTTTAAGGTATCTTTGATGGCGCCGTCGCCGGTGATGGTGGTTTCGGTCAGGGTTTCACCGTCAATGATCTTTAAGTGGCCATCAAAATAGGTGATCTTGCCGGTTTCGGTGACCAGAGCGCACATCATTGCCTGCCGGAAAAAGGATTCCGGATAGGTGGCGGTATAATGGTTGGCAATCAGATAATCGGCCGGACAGCAGGCTTCCCGGGTAAAGGCGTAGATTGGCTCAAAACCGGCTGCAGTTTTAAACTCCACCCGGTAACCGTAATCCGGATCGGCCATCACCCGATGACAGCGGCCCAGATGCTCCTGCTCCAAACCTTCTTCAAACAACAGTGGGGCCACCAGGCCATTACCACCAAAGCCCACATCACAGAGCCATGCCTGGCCATCGGCTTTTACCAGCAGCACCCGGTGGGTTTTTCCCGAATGGTCAAAACTGCCCTGATAGACCCTGGCCAGATGGCTGCTGACCAAAAATCCCATTTCGGTCAGCACCCCCGCAAACAAGCCGTTCATCTCAAAACAGTAACCACCACGGTGGTTGATGACGATTTTTCTAAAAAGATCATCACGCTCCAGGGAAATCGGTTTTCTGGCATAAACGTCCAGGTTTTCAAAGGGAATGCTCATCACATGGCCAAGATGCAACTGTTTCAGGGTTGCCGCCGACACCTGGGTGCCACCGCTATAGCGAATTCGTTTAAAATAGTCCTCAAGTTTAAATAATTTTTCTGGCATTGGTTCTCCTCTTTAATTCGTTTTGTTTAAAAGATAAGGCTAGTATAACAGAATTATCAGAAAAACAATAACACTTTTAATGTTGCTTTTTGTCAGTTATAGCACTAGCCAATCTAGAAATACAGATTTCCAATAAAATATAGTACCACGATATGGAGCGGATAAAAGACATAGAACAGGTATTTCAGTCCCCGCCCTTTTTCACCATTATAGGACAACATCAACGGCAATGAAGCGATCATCATCCACTGATAATTATTGTAAAGCAGTGCCGTCGGCCGGGGATCAAGCGACCACTCCAGCCCCAGAAAAGCCAGACAGAAAAGCCCATAGGACAGGATCAGCCGCTTCTTGTCGGTGCGGTTAAAATAGATCAGCACTCCCAGAAAGACAAAGATAAAACTGCCCTCATTAAAAATCAGATTGCCGGTGATGGCACCGACAAAGCTCATCATCCCCATCAGCGGCACAACCTGAGCAATCAGGATACAAAGAATCGTGGTCAACACCTGATAACCAGCGAAAAGGGCCAGGTAGCGGTTGCCCTTGGGCTTGTCGGTTTTGCGCAACTCAATCAGCCAGACAATCACCGCCACCAGTAGCAGGGTCACAAAAATATTATTGGTCATCATGGCGTAGGGGTCGACCACGATATTATTGCAAAATAGGGCAATGATCGCCATGCCCACTCCAAAGAAATACATCCGAAGCAGGTACTTCTGGCGGTCATGGGTGTAATAAAATCCCCAGGCCATACAAAACATAAAGACCGGGGCTGAAACCCGCCCCACCCAGTGGAGCCACAGCGGAGCACCGGGAATAAACTGCCCGATGTGGTCCAGCAGCATCAAAATCAGGGCAATCAGTTTTAAGCTTGTCGAGGTCATCGTTTCTCCAATCTACTGTAAGCCATTTTTATGGATCACAATTTTAATCTCGGCATAGGAATAGTGCTCCGGCAGGGCTTCTTTGATCGGTCGCAAGGCTTCCAGGCCAACAGTGCCGATGGCGTTGATGATTTCCAGCTCTTTCTCGGGATCGACAAAATCCGACCAGTCAATGGTCCGACCTTCCTGATCACAGCGGATCAGGTGAGCCAGGACGGTGTTTTCGGTCAGTTCCCGCTGCCTGGCGATTTCGGCAATCGTCAGCCCCCCGGCAAACAGTTCGTAGCTGATTTCCCAGGAAGCGGTCTTCGGCTCCTTTTCTCCCGCTTGCGGCCGGGCCACCCGGAGTTCCGGCGCGACTGGCTCCGGCCGGGGCCGGAGGGTAATCGGATTGTTATCAGCAAAACGGCTAATCGCTTCGATAAAGACCGAACCATAATGATCATAGCGGGCCTGACCGACGCCGGTGATGTTTAGAAATTCGGCTTCGGTGCGGGGAAAATAGGCGGCCATCTCTTTTAAAGCCGCATCGGGAAAGATCACATAGGGTGGCAGGGCTTTGTCCTTTGCGATCTCCCGGCGCAGCGTTCGCAACTGTTCAAACAGAGCGGCATCACAATCCACCGGGGCGATGGCCTTGCCTGCGCTACGAGTTTTGGCGGCCGTAAGATTCAGCAGGTGTTTTTTATGAAAAACGGTCTCGTGGCCTTTCAGGACCCGACCCGCCGCCGGCGTCAGCTTCAACACCGGATACTCGTCGGCAGTGACGACAAGATAGCCCTTGGCCACCAGGGTCATAATCATTTCCCGGAGGCTTTCGGCGCTCTGTTCGCCCATCAGGCCATAGGTGGACAGCTGATCAAAGCCCAGCTCCAATACCTTCTTGTTTTTCGAGCCCCGCAGCACCGCAATCACCATATTCAGACCAAAACGGTTTTTCATCCGATAAACACAGGACAAGATCTTCTGGGCATCCCGGGTGATGTCCACCATTTCCGACTGATCCAGACAGTTGCCGCAATTGCCGCAGCGCTCATAATCGGCCGCTTCCCCAAAATAGTGGAGGATGCTTTTTCTGAGGCAGTCATTGGTGTGACAATAATCGACCAGATACTGGAGATTCTCAAACAACAGCGTCTGCCGCTCCGGGGAAGTCTGATTAAGCCCAATCAGCTGCTTCTGCTTAACAATATCCGCTGGCGAATAAAGGATCGTGCAGTGACTGGGCTCGCCATCCCGGCCGCCGCGACCGGCCTCCTGATAATAGGCCTCCATATTCTGGGGCATATTGTAATGGATGATAAAGCGCACATCCGGTTTGTTGATTCCCATCCCAAAGGCATTGGTGGCTACCATGATCGGCAGCCGGTCGTTAATGAAATCCTGCTGATTGCGCTCCCGTTCCTCGGGACTCATGCCACCGTGATAAGCGGCGGCAGAAAACCCCAGACCAATCAGCCTGGCCGTGACGCTTTCAACGGTTTTGCGGGTGGCACAATAGATAATCCCCGCCTGACCGGGAAAGATTCGGGTGATGGTGTCGGTAATATAACCAAGCTTATCCCCGGTCTTAACCACCTGATAAAGCAGATTGGGCCGATCAAAGCCGATAATTGATTCCACCGGATCCTGCAGTGCCAGTAGCTCTTTGATTTCCTGAATAACCAGGGTTGTGGCGGTGGCGGTATAGGCAGCCACCACCGGCCGGGGCGCAAGACTCCCGATAAAACCGGGGATCTCCCGGTAATGGGGCCGGAAATCATGACCCCATTGACTGATACAATGCGCTTCATCCACCGCCACCAGAGATACCGAAAGCGCTCTCATCAACTCTACAAAGGCTGGAACACAAAGCCGTTCCGGAGCAATATAGAGGAGCTTGTAGCGATTGGCCCGGATCTCCGTCAACCGTTTTTGATAACTGACCTCATCGAGACTGCTGTTTAAGAAGGTAGCCGGGATGCCCATTTCCACCAGGGCATCGACCTGATCCTTCATCAGTGAAATTAGTGGTGAGATTACCAGGGTGATGCCGGGCAGCTCGATGGCCGGAAGCTGATAACACAACGATTTTCCCCCGCCGGTGGGCATAATCCCCAGCACATCCTGGCCATTAACCACTGCCGTTATGATTTTTTCCTGCCCCTCTTTAAATGTATCGTAGCCAAAATACTGGCTCAGGTTTTTTTTAAGCGTCAATCGATACCTCCTGTGAATCCTTGTCTCCGAATAGACGGTTCTCCTGAGAACCCTGACTCTTGTCATCTGCTTTATTATAAGATAAAAGACCGCCCCTGACAAGGAAAGCGGCGCTGATAAACTGCCGTATCAACCAATTGTTATTCTGTTATATTTAACAATCTTCATTAAACCTTAACATTTTGTTCAAAAGTCCTTAACAAATTTCGTTTATACTAAAAACAGATCAGCAGTCGATCTGTTACACACCAAATTAGCAACAAAAATTTGTACTACTTTTACAGTTATATGAATCTTGTTTAACGAAAGGAAATAACAATGGTACAGTCACGATTTGCAACCTATTATGAAAACCATCCAGAGACTAACGATATTTCACTGATTCTAAAAACAGGCAATAATCAAACGATCACGCCCTGTCACACCAGCATGCCTTCAAAAAAGGAAATTGCTTTAGCTAAAAAGCAACGATCTGATGAATGGGATTATCTTAAAAAAAGCATCGAAATGAAACTGGAGTTGGCTTTGCTTTATCTCAATCGTTCCAACGCCCATCTGCAAACCCTGTAACAACACAAAAGGAGCTTTTGCCATCGTGACCGATGGCGTAAGCTCCTTTTATTTTAGCAATCGTACTTAATTGCACCCTTTACAGATCAAAATGGGCAACCCGTCGATACTCAGCATTCTCAGAATCATCCTGGATAAAATGCCAGTTGGATGGGAAACTCATTTCTTTAGCCAGTCCTTCCAGGATAAACAGCATTATCCCGGCATCGGTATAATTTTCTTCCTGCTCCGGATTAATCACACACAGTTCTCCATAACCATCTTTAAGAATCAAACGGCAGGGTTGAGCATTCTGATAGGAGGGCGAATTTCTGACATAATAGAGCAAATCCAGCACTCCCCGTTTTTCCATTTCTTCATAGGGAGCCACATTTCCCCAGGTCTTAAGAAAAATGGTCTCAACCACTGACAACCGACTTTCGTCAGATGTGGAAATAATCGCCAGTCCATAGGGATCCTGCTGATACTTGGCATCACAATTTACAATTGTTTTATGACGATCGCCTTTGCTGTCTTTTTTTGCCGGTTTGCCGAACGCCAGTAAATGCTGGATGATCCCCGGTTGACCAGCCAGTAATCGTTCTGTCTGAGACGGAATGATGCCATCGACGGTGATCCAGCAACTACCCAGATCCAGATCATAGAGCTTTTTAACCACGGATTGCAGGTAAAATGCTCCGTAAACTTCAATCTCATGATCGAGCCGATCCAGCCGCAGGGCGATATAATGAGGGCCCTTGATCATTACTCCACCATAACCACCAAAACCTTCCAGATCCTGATAAACCTCAGCACCGTTTTCCAACAGGATCAGGGAAAAACCCTTTTCTTTTCCAACTGTACTGTTGACCTCATCCAGATAGGTTTTAATTGCACCGATATCCCCTTCATTCACACGGTCATTCATAAATTCTCTCGTTGAGTGGTTATTGACCGTAAATTCTCTGAATTTCATAAGTTAGACCTCCTTGTATTGGCTGATTATTATATACCCCCTTTGACGGGGATTAATCGAAGAAAACAAAAAACCGCCGTGAAATCCGATTAATTACTAAGGCGGTGACTAAAACGCCAAGCAGCGCCCCGGCACCATCAATGAGTACGTCCCGGAACTGGCCGGAGCGACCGGGCACAAACAATTGATGGAATTCGTCGGAAATGGCGTACAAAAGACAGATCAGTAGGGCCAGGTTAGCCGCTTTGGGAACGGCGCTTTGAAGAAGCGCCAACAGCATCAAAACCGCCAAAATAAAGTAGGCAATAAAATGAGCATTTTTGCGGATATAAAAATCGAGACTGCGAATTTCCAGGGTTTCGATCCCTGGGATAAAATGTCCCAATATCCCCAGTAATTCATCTTTCAAGCCGGTGCTGAGATGTGCCGACTGGGTGGCTGGCTGACTGGAAAGATAAAAGATGACGCCCATCCAGATCAGGGTAGCCGTCCAGGTCAATAATAATATTAATCGCTTTTTATCCATTTCTTACCCTTTCCTGATCCCGTCCATCAGAAGTCATTCTTTTTATCCGCTTCTTTCCAATCCATCCAATCAGTAGCGACCCATTAATTTTATCACGACCACTCCCCTTTTGGCTGGAATTATGTTAAACTAAAGAAAAAACTGGAGAATGCCATGAAACGACATGATTATATTACCTGGGAAGAATATTTTATGGGGATCGCGCTGTTATCGGCCCGCCGCAGCAAAGATCCCAACACCCAGGTAGGGGCCTGCATTGTCAATAAGGACAATATTATTCTATCCACCGGTTACAACGGCATGCCCAAAGGCTGCAGCGATGATGTCCTGCCCTGGGAGCGGGACGGTTCTTTTCAGGAGACCAAATACGCCTATGTCTGCCACGCCGAACTAAACGCCATCTTAAATTCCGACGGCCGCTCGCTGGCTGATTCGATTTTGTATGTTACCTGTTTTCCCTGTAATGAATGCGCCAAAGCAATTATTCAGGCTGGAATAAAAAAGGTGGTCTATCTGGAAGATAAATACCCGGATGCCGATGCTACCCAGGTTTCCCGGCGGCTCTTTAAAATGGCTGACATTACCCTGAAAGAATTTCTCAATCCCACCTTTTACAGTGACTTGTCGCTGTATTAAAAGCATTCTGAAACGACCCTCCCGACCAGCGGACAGATCGCTGCAGTTAGTGGCTGGCGATCTGCTCCAGCATTTTGCCGAGTCGGCGATTGAGTTTGGCAATCGGCAAGCCGACGATATTGTTGTAGTCACCTTTAATCCACTTGACCCAGAGACCGGCTTCTTCCTGAATACCATAGGCGCCAGCCTTGTCCATGGCCTTGCCAGAAGCCACGTAGTCCGCCACCTGCCGCTGCATCTGATGATCCCAGGGATAAAAACGGATCGTTGAGGTAACAACAAAGCACTCTTCCTGATCCCGGTAGCGGATACTGACCCCGGTTAAAACCTGATGGGTATTCCCGGCCAGCGCTTTGATCATCTGGTAGGCGGCCATTTCATCGGCTGGCTTACCAAGAATCTCCTCCTCAAGAACCACCATTGTATCGGCACCCACCACCAGCGCCCGGGGATTAAGCTTCTGGATCACCCGAGCCTTTCGGGTAGCCAGCTCCACGGCCAGTTTTTTGACCGTTTCCTGAAAATCTCCGTCACACTTTTCCAGAATTTCCGCTTCAATTCGTTTTTCATCGATTTCAGCCGCCTGAATACTAAACTCATTGATGCCATAACTGCTGAGAACTAGCTTAAACAGTTCCCGGCGGCGGGGCGACTGACTGGCCAGAATTATTTGGGGTTGCAAGGTATACCTCCAATTTTTCAAAAAGATAGGGCTATTGTATCATTTTTTCGTAAACAAAACCACCCGTCGATGTTTTTGTCTTCATCGACGGGTGACCATAAGCATCAAAAAAAACAGCTCAATTACGTTTATTTCGGTGAAAATAGTCTATAAACACAACAGGCATGTATTTTTTGCGATCACGGGATGACTAAACAACGAACCGCTATGTTACCAATTCCCGTGGGTGCAAGCGTCAAAATGAAAGGATCAGGATATGAACAGAAAAATAATATGGATTGGTTATTGTCTTCTCATCGCCGGACTGGTTCTGGCCACCACCAGCTGCACAACAAGTGGCTCGGCTACAAAAAAAGAATCGGCGTACGCAAAAACCATCGCTGCCACCCGAACCGAAATCTGGCAGACGATCTCTGCCGGTGGAGCGTCCAGTGCTGCAGTGGCAATCTGTGAAGACGGAAAAATTGTCTACGAAGAAGGTTTTGCCATGGCCAACCGTACCGCCGCTATTCCAGTTGACAGCGAAACCCAATTTAATGTCGGCTCGGTCAGTAAGATGTTTGCCACCATGGCGGTGCTTAAGCTCTGTCAGGATGGTCAGCTGGATCTGGATCAGCCGGTGACTGGCTATCTGCCGGAATTCACCATGGAAGATCCCCGCTACCAGCAGATCACGGTGCGGATGCTGCTCAATCACACCTCGGCTCTGAACGGCACCTACAGTTATGACACCAGCACAGCGGCACCCAGCGCTGAATTCATGGACTATTTTCTGGCCAACTTAAACGCATCCTCGTTGAAAAGTGATCCCGGGATTATCAGCATCTACTGCAATGACGGCTTCACCCTGGCCCAGGCCCTGGTTGAAAAGGTTTCCGGCATGCCTTTTGCTGATTATCTGAGTAAAAACATTTTAACCCCTGCCAGCCTGGACAATACCAGCTGTTACTTCAAAGAAGGCAATGACAATGTGGCCCTGGCCTACAACAATGACGGCAGTGCGGCCGCACTGGAGTATCTCAACAGCCTTGGTGCCGGGGGGATTGCCTCCAACGCCCATGATCTTGCTAAATTTGGAGATGCCATCCTGGCTGGAAAAATCGTTGAGCGCAAATGGGTGGACGAATCTTTCACCGCCCAGTACGGCCCTCAGACGGTTCCCGCCGGCACCCCCAAAATGGCCTTCGGGCTGGGCTGGGACAGCGTCACTGATGAAGCCTATGAAAAACTGGGCGTCCGCCTGATCTATAAAGGCGGCGATACCAGTTATTATCATTCGATGCTGTATCTGCTACCCGATCAGAACATCACCATCGCCCTGACCTTTGCCGGTCCGGCGGACACCACTGCGATCACCGATGTGATCGCTACCACCCTGCTCGCTGAAAAAGGCGTGATCCCCAGTGGATCAACAACCATTGCCACCGCACCACAAGCTGCAGCAGTCCCGGAGCAACTGCTGGCCTATGCCGGATATTACACGCTATCTGGCAATATTCTCAAACTCGACTTCAATCAGGCCGCCGGAGTGATGAATCTCTACAGCAATTCCGACGCTGGCTTCACCCTGGTGGATACCCTCAACTACAAGGATGATGGCTTCTTTTACGGCACCGACAAACGCCTGAAACTTGAAGAAAACTTTGGCACCAAATTTCTGATGTCCTATGCCCTGACTGGAGAGACCGGCTCGATCAATGCCACCATGCTACCAGCCCGAACCGCTGGCATCAGCCCGGATCAGTTTGCCAATAAACAGTGGATCACCATCAATACTCTGCCGGAGGATACGGTTTTTCTGGCCGGTTCAACCTGGGTGATGGATGAATTCCCCGGCGATGTGCTGTTTGGCGGCAACGGATACTATCTGATCAATCAACTGATTGATGAGCGCACCACCCTGCCCAATCTGAAATATACCCGGGATACCATGGAGTTCAAACTGATTGAGGAACAGGGCCAGACCCTGCTTGATGTGGGCAGCTTTAAACTGATCAATACCGCCACCGTACCAGTGCTGCAAACTGGCGAAGTGATCACCATCGGTGCGCAGAATGTCTGTCGCAAGCTACCATCTGACGGCCTGATCAAACCCCGTGAGGGACGGATTGTGGTGTTGAGCCCAACGCTTGAAGGTCAGTATGACAGCCTTCTCAACGGCACTGAGGGAACGGCTGTGACCGCCGGTTCCTATGTGGTCTTTATCGGTGATGACGGTGATACGATCAGCTATGATTATCAGATTTAGTGCGATAGCCTACGTTTACAAAGATCTGTCGTGGATCTTCCAATGATGAGATCTTAACAAAATCTATTCAAAGAAAGGATCTGAAATGAAAAAAAGTATGTTCAAATCCCTTACCGGCCGTCTTGTGATTCTTGTGTTGATGCTGTCGATGATTTTTACCACCGGGGTTTTTGCGGCGGTGGACGTTAACAGTAATGATTCAGCCGATGGTACCGCCATTGATACCCAAGCTACGACGGACATTGGTGTCCAGTATCGCGGCCATGTCCAGAATAAGGGCGATGTACCGCTGCCGGTTGGCAGCTTTGTTACCGGTCCCGACGAACTCGGCTCCCGGGGCGAAGGACTCCGTCTGGAAGGCCTCCGGATTGAGCTCACTGGGGATATCCCGGCCGGTGCTGGCATCAGCTATGATGTCCATGTCCAGAATAAAGGTTGGCAAGGCCCTGTATCAAATGGTGCTTATGCCGGAACAACTGCCCAGGGTTTGCGGATTGAAGCCATCAAAATCAACCTGACCGGTCTTGATGGCTATGAGGTTTATTACCGGGGCCACGTCCAAAACAAAGGCGATATCCCGGTAGTCGATGAGTCCTGGGGTTGGGTGAAAAACGGCGCCCAATTGGGAACCACCGGCGAAAGTCTGCGGCTGGAATCGATCCAGATAAAAATTGTTAAAACGGAAAACTACACTGCCTTGGGCGATTCCATTACCTATGGGATGAGTGCTACGCCGGGTTCCGGTTATGTTAATCTGTTCTACAACCATTTAACCAGTCAGACCGGAAATGAAAATCTGCAGCTGGTTAATCTGGGGGTTCCCGGTTACACCTCCAGTCAACTGTTAAACCAGCTCCAGAACGATCCGGCCACGATGGCGGCGCTGAGCCAGGCCAAAGTAATTACCATCAGTGTCGGCGGTAACAATATTCTTGCACCCGTTATCGCCGGTTTGGCAGTCGCTTTCCAGTTGGATCCCAACTCACCAACCTTCCCCGCTGATCTGGCCACCGCTTTAGCCCAGCTCGGAGCTGCGGATATCATAACCGCTGCTCTCCCTGAAATCCAGACCTCCGTAACCGCCAGTGTTACCCAATTTGGAACCGATTGGCCGCAGATTGTCGCCACTGTCAAAACCCTGGCACCCCAGGCTGATATTTACGTGACCACCCTGTACGATCCGATTAACCTCCAGGATCCCCTCTACGCCGTATTTGATCCAGCCATCCAGACCATTAACACCGCCATTAAGACCCCCGGGGCCGGTTATAAAGTAGCGGATGTCTACACCGCCTTTGCCAACTACCAGGGCAGTGAACCACTGGTCAATTTCAACTGGTACACCGGTAATCTGGATCCCCACCCGACTACCGCTGGCCATGACGTGATTTACCAGTGCCACCTGAGTGCCGGATTTATTAATTAGGACGGCATCAACAATTACCAGTCTATCTGATCTACCTGCGTGCGTGTCATTTGAGATTTGATCAGCATAATACCAAATAAAAAAGCGAAGCGGTTTTCACTAAGAACTGGCTTCGCTTTTTTTATTTACATCAGTGAGGCAGTTATTCTTAAAACCGATCGCCCACCATTTTTGGCAATATAAAACCGGCTCGCTACGAGAACCGGTTTTTTGGGTGATTGTTTATTCTTCGGATTCATCCAGGGTCGCACTTTCGATATAGTTGATATGACGACGCAGCTTCCGGGATTGCTCGATGGTGATCTCCCCCGACTCATACATCCGCTGGATTTCCTGGCGTTCGCTGTCCATGGCTTTAATCCGCAATTCTTCTTTCAACACTTCATCGGCTTCCCTGTTTTCTGAGCGTTGCCGGGCCAGCCGCCGAATCATTCCCTGATATCCCAGGATGACAGCGGCAATGATCTCACCATCGGCCTGGTTTTGTGGCTGCAGCTGTTCCTGTTCGAGACTGGTAATGGCCGCCTCAAAGGCATTGATCTGGAGTTCTTTGACCGTATTGATGGTCGCCTTTAGTTTTTCCGGTTCTTGTTTGAAATGGCGTCGGAACTGATGCCAGAGCCGCAGGGTTTTGGCCAGAAAATAGCGTACACTGAAGCGGACATCATTGGACAGGGCTTCTTCCCGGCGATCCAGGGTGGCTTCAAATTTTTCGTAGACAACCGGATCAATGCGGTTATTTTCCCGGGCGTCACGAAGATAGTCGGCTTCAGCCCGCAACCCCTTGTACTTCATTTCATTGAGCTTTTTCAGATAGACCTGGGTTTCCGGAGAATTATCTTCGTTTTGAATCCGCTTAACCATCCGCTTGTATTCGCTAATCAATTCATCGGCAACCAATTCGTTTTCTGGGGTGATTTCCTGTCTGATCCGCTTGATTGTCGCCAGAAAAATCCGCATCATGGCGGCATTGAAGTCCAATTGTCGGGGAGCACTAAGCGGCTCCCTGGCAGTTTTACAAAGCAGCGGTAAAAACAGGGTAGCGGCTACCAGGGTCACCAGGATTACCCCGGTGGCGATAAACAAAATCAGTGATCGCTGGGGGAAGTCTTCGCCACTGGCCAGCAGGGTCGGCACCGACAGTACCGCAACCATCGTCACCGCTCCTCGAACCCCAGTGAGGCTGATCAACAGGCTGGTTTTAATGCTGGGGCTCTCGGCACCCTGACGTTTTGCAAACCAATAATGGACTGCAGTGGAGAGATAGGAATACACAAAACGAATGCCAAAAATTCCCAACCAGATCACCAGAACCCCGGCAATGGCCAGCCAATTGTTGATGTCCTCACTGGCTACCGCCGCCCCCATCGATAAGGGTATGTTTAAGCCCAGGAGGATAAAAACCACCCCATTGAGGACAAACAACAGCACCGACCAGACATTTTCAGAAATCACCTTTTCTTTGGCCAACATTGTCGACGTGTGTTCGGTAATGGCGGCGTGAGCGATTCCCGCCACGACTACAGCAATAACCCCGGATGCATGAAACACTTCTTCAGTGACAATATAAATGATAAAAGGCGTTAAAATCTGCAACAGACTGTGGAAGGTGGCGTCCCGGATTCCTTTTTTTCGGAGAATAAAACCAATCCAGTCAATCATCAGACCCAGCGTCAAGCCCAGAATAGCACCAACAATAAACATATAGGTAAAATTAAGCGCCGCATCCCGCAGCGAAAAAAAACCGGTAACCACTGCCGCAATGGCATAGTTAAAAGCGACCAGTCCTGAAGCATCATTAATCAGCGATTCTCCCCGCACCAGGGTCAACACCTTCGGGGGAATATTCACCCGTTTGGCAATTCCATTGACCGCCACCGGATCAGTGGGCGAAAGCACTGCCGCCAGAGCAAAGGCCGCTGCCAGTGGCATATAGGGCATCAGCCAATGAATAAAATAGCCGCCCAAAATGGTGGTCAACAGCACCAGAATAATGGCATTGCCAAATATCGGTTCCCGCATTTTCCAGAGATTTTCCCGGGAAAAGTGACGGCCATCATCATATAAAAGCGGCGCCACAAACAGAATTAAAAACCATTCCGTTTCCAGTTCAATGGCTCGGCTATGCATGATAAAGGCAATGCCCAGGCCCAAGCCAATCTGGATCAGGGCGGTGGGAATAAAGGGGATAAAATGACTGATGACATCTGAAATCAGTAAGCACAGCAGCAACATTAAGATAATAAGCAGTAAATTCAAGCCAATCTCCTTTGAACCTTTTTTTATTATCTTACCGCATGATCCGTTTTTTCTCAAGAAAATCCTGATGGTTTCATAATATTATACGGCCTGTTTTTGCTTCACCGTTATCAGTTTTTTTCATCCATTTCTTTGTATATAAATTCATTCTGTGCTATAATACATTGGAATTTATTTGAGGAGGAAAAGAATGAGTACTGATAACATCCAAATACTGATTGCCATGATTATTTACATTGTGGCAATACTCGGTATCGGCGTCTATTTTTTAAAGATCGCCAACGAGAACAGTGACAATTATTTTATCGGCGGCCGTTCCCTGGGTCCCTGGGTAGCGGCAATGAGTGCAGAAGCATCCGACATGAGCGGCTGGCTGCTAATGGGATTACCGGGGGTCGCCTACTGGTGCGGCTGGAGTGATGCCTTCTGGACGGCTTTAGGCCTGGCCCTGGGAACCTACCTGAACTGGAAGATTACCGCCAAACGGCTGCGTAATTATTCGGCCATTGCGGGGGATGCCATTACCATTCCCGAGTATTTCAGCAACCGTTTCAAAGAAAAGAGCAAAGTCATCATGCTGATTGCTTCGGTGTTTATTCTGGTTTTCTTTACGGTTTATGCCGCCAGTTGTTTTGTTACGGTGGGCAAGCTGTTTAATTCACTGTTTGGCATTCAATACCAGGTTGTCATGATCGCCGGTGCATTTTTTGTTATTTTATATACCTTACTGGGTGGCTTCCTGGCAGAAAGTGTTTCTGACTTTCTGCAGGGCATCATCATGTTTATTGCCCTGACCCTGGTGCTGGTTCTGGGGATAACTGCCGCTGGCGGTATCAGCGGCGTGATGGAAAACATCCAACAGATCCCCGGCTTCTTTGATTTCTTTGGCATTGCCAACCCCACCGTGGTGGACGGTACCCAACAGGTTCTGGCCGGGAACCCGGTGTTTGGCCCGGCCCTCCCCTACACCTTTTTAACGATCATCTCGACGATGTCCTGGGGTCTTGGTTATTTTGGGATGCCCCAGGTATTGTTGCGGTTTATTGCCATCCGGGATGCAGCCGAGATTCCTAAAGCACGTCGGATTGCCACCACCTGGTGTGTGATTTCACTGTTTGCAGCCGTCATTATTGGTCTGATTGGTCGGGTCCTTTTCCCAACTGAACTGCTCACTGCCAGCCAGGCGGAAAGTATTTTTATTGTCATGTCCACCAACCTGCTGCCCCCTTTGCTGGCCGGTTTTGTAATGGCCGGGATTCTGGCAGCAACGATGAGCTCGTCAGACTCCTACCTGTTGATTGCTGCTTCGGCTTTTTCCAAAAACATCTACGAAGGCATTCTTAAAAAAGATGCCACCGAAAAACAGATCATGCGGGTTTCCCATCTGACCTTGATTGCCGTGTCAATCATCGGTGTCCTGCTGGCTCTGGATGAAACCAGCGTTATCTTTAACATCGTCGCGTTTGCCTGGGCCGGTTTTGGGGCCACCTTCGGACCACTGATGTTGTTCTCACTGTTCTGGAAACGCACCAACCGGGAAGGTGCCATTGCTGGCATGCTGGCCGGTGGTGGAATGGTCTTCATCTGGCGATTACTGATTAAACCAATGGGCGGTATCTTCGGGATCTATGAACTGTTCCCCGCCTTCCTGATCTCCTGCCTCTTTATCGTGGTGGTTTCCCTGTTGACCAAGGAACCCTCCCAGGAAATCCAGGATGAATTTGAACAGGCCAAGGCCGCTTCACTGTAGTAAATAACCTACCCATTTAAAAAGCCAGCGGTTACGCTGGCTTTAGACTGTCAAAAAAGCTAACCCAGTACCGACAATTGTTACATCATGTTGTACGCATCGGAGCGGACACGGCAGAGCCTGTCCGATTCCGCAGCGTACAACAGATTAACAATTGGTCGGTACGGTAGTTTAGCGACAAGTTCAAGCCAGCGTCTACGCTGGCTTTTGTTTTTGGCTCTGTTTTGTCACTAAATATATTTTTGCGACAAAATGATGTTTTTTTTCTGGCCGTGTCGCTAGCTGCTGATGGCGGCCTTCTTCTCAATCTCGGTGACACAGGTGGTCTTGATGGTTTCAACCAGAAACTGCAGGGCATCGATGACCCGGGGCCGAATATCGCCACCGATCAACACGACCATGATGTCATCGCCAACCGCCAGTTCCCCATCAGCCAGCCACACCCGCACGTGAAAGATACCTTCCCGCGCTTTGGTGGCGGCAATGGCAGCGGCCACTTTATTTTCGTCATAGCTAAAGGTCATTCCGGTGATCTGGGAGCCGTCATCAAGCCCCTGACGCACTTGTGCCTTGGGGGTCTGGCGAACCGTGCCGTTATGAACCAGATACATCCCCTCCTGCCAGGCTTCCGGGTCGCTTTTGGCCTCTTTCAGCCAGGCATCAATGGAGGGTGGGGTGTTCTTTTTTTGCATTGTCATGGTTCTATCTCCTTTTTGTAACGGTATCCGTTAATTACTTCGGGTTTTTTCAAATCATCTGCTATGTTATCATTCTCCGGCCATATTTTCAAGGGACCATTTGCCCAGACACAAATCCATGAACTCCGTTTTCTCAAGCGGCTTGGAAAAATAGTAACCCTGATAAATTCTGCCGCCGTTATGGCCATGAAAGTCCACCTGTTCCCGGGTTTCCACCCCTTCCACAATGGTTTGCAGATTGAGCACCTCGCCGATGGAAATAATCATCGCTGCCAGTTTTTTCTCCTTTTCCAGGCCGATACCCTGGGTAAAACACTTATCGACCTTAATCAGATCAAAAGGCATCTGACTGATCAACCCCAGAGACGAATAGCCCTTGCCAAAATCATCCAAAACGATTTTGATCCCCAGCTCTTTTAAGGCTTTAATGGCCGTCAGTGTCTTTTTTTCATCCTCCACAAAAATATTTTCAGTCAATTCCATATACAGTAATTGGGGATCAATCCGGTTTTCTTTAACCGCCTGTTTAACAGTCCCAACCAGATCGTCGCTTTTAAATTGCGTCACTGAAACATTAATGCTGATGGGAACGGCAATCCCCAGCGCCATAAATTCCCTGATGGCCTGGCAGGCTTCATTAATAACCCATTGCCCCAGGGCATTGATCATTCCGGTTTCTTCCGCCAGAGCGATAAAATCGTCCGGCATATAGGTATGACCGTCTTCATCGGTCCAACGAATCAGCGCTTCGGCCCCGAAGATTTGGCAACGACCAGCTTCCACGACAATCTGAGGCTGATATGAGAGATGAAAGGCATTGCTGATAATGGCCCGCTTCAGGCGATTAATCATGACAATCTTGGGAATCTCCAGCTGCTGCTCGGGACTTTTGGCAAAGGTATAGCAATTTTTCCCGCTGGATTTAGAAACGTACATGGCCTTGTCGGCATTAATCATAATCTGTTCAATGCTGTCACCGGCATCGGGAAAAATAGCAATTCCAACGCTGGCACCAATGCTGATGCACTCTCCGGCGATCATTATTTCCCGGGAAATATGATAGAGCAGATCGCTGACAATTTTTTTTACATCAGACTTTTCCCGAATATTGTCAAGAATTACCGTAAATTCGTCACCACCCCAGCGGGATAACAAATCCGTTTCCCGGATATGCTGGCCGATCCGTTTACCCACCTCAATCAACAGCTGATCGCCGTTACTGTGCCCAAAAGTGTCATTGACCAGTTTAAAACCGTCCAGATCAATAAATAAGACGGCCATTTTTCCCCCATCTTGTTTGATTCGGGATACCACCTTGCGCAAATGAATATAAAAAAGAGAGCGATTGGGCAAGCCGGTTAACCCATCATAAAAAGCCATCTGCTCCAACTGATCCTCCATCTCTTTCTGGCCGGTCAGATCGGAACAGGCCCCAACATAATGGGTAATTTTCTTGTCCTCATTCCTAATCGCATTGAAACTAAGCCAGATCGGCTTGATGGTATGGTTTTTGTGAAGATAGCAGAGCTCGCCTTCCCAGCTGCCCCGGGTTTTTAACGCATCCCAGAGGACCTCATAAAAGTCGCTTTGATCAGTAACCGGATTGACTAGCTGAGGCTTTTGCCCCACCAGCTCGTCTCTGCTGCAGCCGGACAGGGCCGAAAACGCCTTATTGCACATGATAATGTGCCCCTGGGGATCGGTAACCAGCAAGCCTTCGCTGGTTTCTTCAAAGGACTCTCCATAAAGAATCAGCTTGGCATTGGCCGCCTTCAGGGCTTTAGTCCGATCCAATACCATGGTTTCCAATTGATTGTTAATGCGCTTGTTTTCGGCATTGGCGGCTTTGATATCCGCACTGACATACAAAAATTTCTGATACAGCTCGCCAATTTCATCCTGGCGCCGCTGCAAGCCGGGGTTATATCCTGAAGCCGGGATCGCCCCCGGATCAATCAGCGTATCCAAACCAATTTTTAAATGATTCAAGGGATCGATAATAAAGCGGCGGACAAATAATGCCGTCAGAGCAGCAATGGTGATGCCAAACAACACCAGGATCACGCCCGTTTGATGGAGGCTGTTCTGGCCTTCGGCAATGATATTGGCCGATGTTTTAGAACGGATCACGGCAAACCGCTGACCCTCCAGATTGGTTAAAAACGAATAGACCACCAGCTCCCGGGCATTGATTGGCTCGCCAAACACCAGCCGTCCCGTAGCCGCATTGGCGCCCTGGCCCAGGTAGTTCTGAAAAACACGCTCGATGTGAAGCTGCTGCGCTTCTGTCATACCCTGAAATTCGATGATTTCCAGCTTCGCCCCGGGAATCTCAGCCAGTTTTTGATTGACTGTTTCCAGATAGTCACGCAGAAAAATGATGTGAAAGTCCGCGTGCTGACTTTCATCGGTGGTTGAAATTACTTCGCAAGAAAACATATAGGTTTTATCACCCACAGTGATAAAACCGGTTCTTTCATGCTGTTCGGGATCAAAACGGGCCACCACTTCATTTTTAATGGCCGCTGCTTGAGAACTGTCGGCAAGTCGATCGTAGGAAAACAGAAAGCCATCTTTTCCGTAAATACCAACCAGGGCCATATTCAGGTTGTCCATGGTTGCATCCGTAAAATTATTCGCAATAAAGTTCTCATCTCTGGTAAAGGTGTAGTTATAGGTGTCATCCCAGATGGCATAGTCACTGACAATCATGGCAATATTATCAAGCTCATCCCCCATCACCCGGAGCCCCTCGTCCACAGTGTCGGTGGCTTTTTCCAGATTGATCTTTTCAAATCGGGGTAGAATTAAAAAAATCTGCTCTGCAGAAATAATCAGAATAAAGGCGATGACGATGATTAAAATACTGATGGTGGTTTTATTTTGTAGTTTCATCAGATAATCCTACTTAATCTTTCTTATGGTTTATTGATTTTCCCGAGTCACTTCAGTTACCTTTTAAATTTCTTACCCAATCTGATTAAAAATATCCATACTGCTTGATCACTTTATCAGGATTTTGCCAATCAAAAAAGAACCCGATCGCCCAGGTTCTTTTTGTTCAGATGGTGATGCCAATTGCCCTTAGTGAATAATGTAGGCGATATTGCCGGACTCGGCCCAGGCAGCGGCAAACTGATCGAGCCGGTATTTTACCCGAACACCCGCATTGCTGGCGGCCGCCGGATCGTTGATGATGATATAGTCGGTGCCATTTTCCTGGGTGAAACCGCAGACCACAATCAAGTGGCCCGGAGTCTGACGAATCGGGGCGCCATCGATTACCGGCAGATTGCCACTGACGGCAGCACTGTTTTTATAAGCCACCGCCACCGCCACCGGATGGCCCCCGACGATTTCCCGCTTGAGACCCTCGATGGTGGAATAATCGACATAGGCCTGGTAACCCAGACTGGCCGCATAGGCAGTGTTAAAGGGCCAGTTGCCAAAATCCTGATAACCGTAATCATAGGCCCCCCAGGCCGCCGTTTCCGGCTGGACAACGGTGCCATAATACGCAAGCATCATCGTCACACTGGTGGGGCTGCAGATGGAATCGGCAATGGCCGGATCCCGAACCATTTGGGATAGTTGGGGCACATTGAGCACCGGCAAATTGGACAGATCGGGACGATCACCAAAGACCTTGGGTATCTCCTGGCCAGGGTTCTGATTGCGCAACGCCAGGGCCACTAGTCGCAGAGTCGGGGTGATGCCGGGGCTGCCGGAGTGAAGAATCACCCGGTATTGGATTTTGTTGGCAGTCTTGCCATTTTTAACCACCAGCGTATCAACATCCAGTTTAGCCAGCGGGCTATCGGTCGTTCCGATGCCGGAAGCCCGGTTGATACTGCTTCCCCAGCGTCCCCAGGAGAGCCAGTCCGACCAGTTTTCGGTGGACTGGCCGTTTGCATCCACGGCATTCTCACAAACCCGGGCTTCCACCTGAACCAGGCTGCCCGCTGGGGTATCAGCATTCCAGGACAGCACCGCCTTGGTAAAAGGGCTGGTATTAAAGACATTGGATGTATAGACGCCGACCTGATTCCCGTTATTCAGGACAATGGCACCGTCACCGGCGTCCGGAACAATCGCAACCCGATCCAGCCCCAGAGCATTGCTGTTAAAGTCACTGGCGGTGGTCTGGATCAGCAGGTTTCCCGGCACTGACTGGCGTTCCACAAAAGGCGTTAACTGATCCACGGTACCCGTTGGCGGGCTGCTGCCCTTGGGCAGAATAACAATATGGATTCCTTCCAGCCGATAGGAATAACCAGCGGTGCCGGCGCTTTCACCGTTTTTGGCCCAGCCCAGCCAGCCAAAATTCTGGGCGTGCACCTGATAATAGACATCAAAGGCATCGGCAGCAGCCCCGGTCAAACTGATCTGGATGGCCTCCAGGCGGTAGCTGAGCCCCTCGGTCCCGCTCATGGCGCCGTCATTCTTAAAGCCCCGATCTGTATCCGCTTCCCAGCCGATGTTCTGGATATGGGTCTGGTAGCGAACGCCGAGGTCATAATCCGCAGCCTCCAGCTTGATTTCAATCCCTTCCAGTCGCAGACTGCGGCCGGCAGTGCCACTGAGGGCGCCATCACTGACAAAATCCTGCCAGCCATCATTCTGAACATGGGTGCGGTAGAGCACCCGGGGGGCGGTCGCCGCCAGCACCCCGGACGATAGCAGACCGGCCAATACAGTCAGGGTCAACAACAGCACTAATTGTATGAGTAAGTATTTCTTCATCGATTTCTCCATTTTTTCTGTGATTCTTGAGTCTGTGGCGCCGATAACCATTCAGACGCCACTTCGTCCAGTTAGCGCATCAGGCAGGCAGTTAAACCCTCCCTGTTGAGAATCCGAAAGGAATTCTGGTAATAATCCAGCAGGCCTTCGTCTTTCATCCGGCTCAGTTCCCGACTCATCGATGTCCGGGAAACATTGAGGTACTCGGCCAGCTCATTGCGGTTAAGGACAATATCAAAGCTGCGGCTGTTGTTTTGGCTGGCCTGATCAAGCAGATAGGTAGCCAGCTTTTCCCGCATCCCCTTTAACATCAGTAATTCGATTTTTACATTCATCCGAAAGTTTTTTTCACCCAACAGCATCATCATATTCTGAATCAGCTGAAAGTGAAAACCACAGGACTTGCCACAGGTTTTAATGATCCGCTCAAAGGGAATCACAAGAATTTGTGACGCTGCTTTAACACGGACACTGACCGGGGCAATCCGGGCTTTGGTGCAGACGATTCCCTCCCCAAAAATATGACCCGGCCCCAGCACATCCATAATCAAACGGGCTCCGGCAGGATTTTCTTTGATGATTTCGACTGCCCCGCTCAGCACAATCCCGACAAAAGCGATCTGGCTACCGGCCAGAATTACATAATCATCACTGTTGTAGTGACGGATACTGGCGTTGATGCAGGTCATCAGATTTTGATACTCGTCTCTATTGACCATATCAAACAGGGGGCATTGTGCGATCACCGGATAAAATTGCTCCATTTTTTTCTCTCCTTTTTGCAATTAACCCTATTATATGACAGCCACCCGATTCCGTAAAGGCCGAAAAAAAAGCGCCGGTTACGGCGCAACAGACTGTCAAAAAAGATAACCCAGTACCGACAATTGTTACATCATGTTGTACGCATCGGAGCGGACACGGTGCAACCTGTCCGATTCCGCAGCGAACAACAGATTAACAATTGGTCGGTACGGTAGTTTATCGTCAACCTCAAGCGCCGGTTACGGTGCTGGGGGGTATGGTGCGTTAGGCGTTAAGCGAAGCCAGATGGGCGTTGAGCTTGTCGACCAGGGCATCGGCGCTGGTGCTGTGAACCTGGCAGGCTTCTTCAATGGTTTCCATTTGTGAGGACGGACAGCCCAGACAATGCATCCCGATTTCCAATAGAATCGGAGCAAAGCCACCGTCAATTCTTAATAACTCACCAATTTTCATATCTTTACTTACTTTTTGCATGGTAAAACCTCCTGATATAATTGTTCAAACAATTATTTGTTTTTTAACTTGAACCCAGTATAGCACAAAAATAGCAGATAATTGTAGCCATAGCTACAATTATCTGTCTGAAAGTGGTTATAATAAAATCATCAAATAAAAACACCGCGCGAAACGATAGGCGCAACTCAGGAGGACGAACATGAGTAAATTTTTAGGACCGATTCATTTTTGGGTATATCATAAAATTCAGTTACAGGAAGCGATCATCACCGAAATCATCGCTTTAAATGGTAACCAGGCAAATCAGCTTCAGGCCGAGCTGGATCACCGTTATGGAGTTTCCGAAACCCGGCCGTTGGAGACGGTCATTGATCCTGGCAACATTCACGGCTGGCTCCAAACCAATGTCACCCGGGCCGAATACAAGCTGGCAGCGGCCATCACAACACTACTTGACCAGAACCCCGACAGCTATCCTCATATTGAAGCGATTTTCCGGTCCCAGGGACAGGCTTTATCGCAGTCCGATTTAACCCCGGCGGCCGCCTATAAGCTGCTGAGCGACAGTCTGCTGGACGGAATGCCCTGTGATCACGCCAATGTTCTGATTGAAGAGGGTGATAACCAGGTTGTCTGGCAACGTAACCGCTGCGTTCACAGCTCCTACTGGCAGGCTGTCGGTGGTGACATTGCCGTCTATTATCGACTACGGGAAGCTCTAATCGAGGGCCTGCTGGCTGGCACCGGACAGGTTTATCAAAAACGTGACGCGCTCACCAGTATTATCAGGAGGTCTAACCAATGAACAGTATTACGTTAATGGTCGATGAGCATACCCATATTATCCGAATGCTGGCCGTGGTTCGCAAAGCCAGTACCCAGGTGATGCAGGGCCAGCCGATAAATTACGACGACTTTGACAAGATGATTGATTTCATCGCCAATTACGCCGACGTCCACCATCATGGCAAGGAAGAAGCCTTTCTTTTTAAAGCAATGGTCGATCACCTCGGTAAAATGGGCAGTAATCTGATTTCCCATGGGATGCTGGTGGAGCACGACTGGGGCCGCCTGTTTATCGCCGAGCTGAAAGCCGCCTTAATCCGGGTTCAGGCCGGAGATGACGACAGTCGTCTGGACGTCATTGCCAATGCCGTTGGTTACGCCAATCACCTGACCCGTCACATTGTCAAAGAAGACACGGTGGTTTATCCCTTTGCTGAAAAGCAACTGGCCCCGGAAATTCTGGCCCGGGTCAATGTCCAGACCGCCGAATTTGAAACCGCGGCTAATCAGCAGGGCATTCCCGCTTACTACCTGGGGATTTTAACCGAGCTCGAAGCCAAATACTGATGACCGTTGACTGAACCAGCCCCACACTTGAGCAACAATCGGGTAGGAGGCTGACCATTAATTGATCAGCCGACCTCCCACACCACCGTACGTACCGTTCGGTATACGGCGGTTCCAGAGTTTACACGGTTACTTGCAGATAATAATCATAAAAATTGGGATATCCTGCCCGCTTAAGGCGATCATTCGACAGGGTTCTCAGTAGGATTGGGCTATGGGCGGTTCGCCAATAGCCTTTTCTTGTGTTTGCCCACATCCAGGCCCGTTCTTCATCCCGTCCCAATTTCTTGAGCTTGCTAAATCGGGTTTTCACTTTCTTCCAGCGTTTCCC